>JBIKVN010000019.1:0-22788 GCA_044356865.1 Phycisphaerales bacterium
ACGATCGCGGCCTGCGTCGGCGGGAAGGACGCCGTCGGAAGCGACCTCGATACGGTCACGGACCGCCTCGACCGGGCCTTCACCCACCCGTGGCTCGGCACCGCGATCTTCGCGGCGGTGATGTCCGGCCTCTTCCTCACGATCTTCTCGCTCGCGTCGGTCCCGATGGACCTGATCGAAGGCCTCTTCGGCGGCCTCGCCGACGCGGTCCGCGGCTCGCTGCCCCCCGGTCCCGTCGCCGACCTCCTCGCCGACGGCGTGGTCGGCGGCATCGCGGGAACGCTCGTCTTCCTGCCGCAGATCTGCCTGCTCTTCTTCCTTCTCTCGCTGCTCGAGGACACCGGCTACCTCGCCCGCGCCGCGTTCGTGATGGACCGCATCATGTGTCGCTTCGGGCTTCCCGGACAGGCATTCGTCCCGCTGCTGTCGAGTTGCGCCTGCGCCCTGCCCGGCATCATGAGCGCCCGCCTCATCCCCGACCGCAACGACCGCCTCGCGACGATCCTCGTCGCGCCGTTCATGAGCTGCACGGCGCGGCTGCCGGTCTACGTCCTGCTCACGAGCCTGCTCTTCGCGGGAAGTCCCGCCCTCGCCGCCCTCGCCTTCGCGGGCTGCTACCTGCTCGGGGCCGCCGCCGCCCTCGGCAGCGCGTTCCTCGCCCGCCGCACGATCCTGCCGGGGAGGTCGCGCCCGATGGTCCTCGAGCTGCCCGGCTACAAGTGGCCTTCGCTGCGCTCGGCCCTGCTCGTCACCGCCGACCGCGCGATCCTCTTCGTGCGAAAGGCCGGCACGGTCATCCTCGCGATCTCGATCGTGATGTGGTGGATGAGCGCCTATCCCCGTTCCGAACCGCCGGCGGAAGCGACGGCGTTGCGGGCCGAGGCCGCGGTCCTCTCCGACGCGGCCGCCGCCGGGGAACGCCTCTCGCTCGCCGACGCGATCGAGGCCCGCCAGCAGCAGGCGAACTCGTTCGCGGGCACGCTCGGCTCGGCCCTCGAGCCGGTCTTCCGCCCGCTCGGGCTCGACCGGCAGCTCACCGTCGCGGTCCTCACCTCGTTCCTTGCCCGCGAGGTCTTCGTGAGCACCGTCGCGGTGCTCGTCGGGGCCGGCCCGGGCGGCGAGGAGGACGAGGCGAATCTCCTCGAGCGGATCCGCAGCGCGACCCGCGACGACGGCTCGCCGCTCGTGACGCCCGCGACCGCCGCGTCGACGCTCGTCTTCTTCGTGCTTGCGATGCAATGCCTGCCCACGCTCGCGGTGACCCGCCGCGAGACCGGCTCGTGGGGCTGGCCACTGCTGCAGCTCGGCTGGATGTCGCTCGTGGCGTGGGTCGCCGCGGCGATCGTGCACCTGGCCCTGGTCGCCGGAGGAATCCCGTGAGCGAATCCCCAACGATCCCGCCCATGCCGTGGAACGACTGGCAATTCTGGGTGGTGACCCTCGCCGCGCTGGTCGCGGTCGCGATGGTCCTGAAGCCGCTCCTGCCGTGGGGCGGGTCGCGCGGCAGGCCCGCAAAACCCTGCTCGAGCTGCCCGAGCGCCGAACCGGCCGCGGCGAAGCGGACGACGCTGACCCTCGGCGGCAAGCGCGTGGGGTAACATCGCCACCGCATGGCCGTCCTGCGCAGGCTCTCGCTGGCGTTCCTCATCGTCGCCGCGCTCTCGGCGTTCCTCCTCTGGAGCGACCGTCCCGCCTCACGCCGCGCCGCGGGCCCCGTGAAGCGGGTAGCCCTCGTGATGCTCGCGTCGGTCCCGACGATGGAGGCCGCCGCGCGGGGCGTCCTCGACGGCCTCGCCGAGGGCGGCTTCACCGTCGGCGACAACCTCGCGATCGAGCAAAGCCACGCCGAGGGCGACCTCGCGACCCTGAACCAGATCGCGGCGCTGGTGACCTCGGGTGACGCCGATCTCGTGGTCACGCTCAGCACGCCCGCGGCGCAGGTGCTGCACCGCAACAACCGCAGCCGGAAGCCGCATGTCTACGGCGTCGTCGCCGACCCGCCCTCGGCCGGGCTCGACATCGATCCCGACGACCTCGCCGACCATCCCGAATGGAGCACCGGCCTCGGCACGCGACTGCCGATCGAGGACCTCTTCGCGATGGTCCGCACCGCGGCGCCCGGCCTCCGCACGCTCGGGGTCGCGTGGAACCCTTCCGAGAAGAACGCCGAGATCTTCCTCGCCGAAGGAAAGCGGGCCGCGGAAGCCCTGGGATTCACGCTCATCGACGCGAACGCCGCATCGAGCGCCGACGTCCGCACCGCGGTCGATAGCCTCGTCGCCCGCGGCGCCGAGGCGATCTGGGTGCTGCCCGACGCCACCACCGTCAGCGCGATCTCCGCGATCGGGCAGGGAACGCAGCTCGGCGGCGTGCCGATCGTCTCGAGCGTGCCCGGTCTCGAGGAGCACGGGGTGGCCCTCGCCCTCGGCGGCGACTACCGCGAGCTCGGCCGCGAGACCGGGCGGCTGGCGGCGCGGGTGCTGGCCGGCGAGGACACCGCCGACATCCCGGTCGGGTGGTCGAAGCCGACCCTGCTCTCGCTCAACCTCGCGGCCTTTCCCGAGGGCTGGACCGTCGATCCCGCGTGGGAACGCGACGCCGACACGCTCGTCGCCCGCGATGGCTCGACGGTGCGGGCGGCGGCCGACGAGCCGGAGACGGCACTCGCGACGGTCCGCCCCCGCTCGGGCCGCGTCGCGACCATCCGTGTCGTGACTTGGGCCGACACCCCGCTCAGCGAGGAGTCCATCCGCGGCGTGAAGCTCGGCCTCGAGGCCGCGGGGCTCGTCGACGGCACGACCGCCGACATCGAGGTGCAGTCGGCCCAGCTCGACGCCGCGACCCTCAACACGATCGTCGCCGACTGCGAAAGCCGCCCGCCCGACGCGATCGTCGCGATCACCACGCCCGCCCTGCAGGCGGTGATCGCGAAGGTCAAGCGGACGCCGGTCGTCTTCACCGGCATCGCGAGCCCGATCCTCGCCGGCGCCGGCACCTCGAAGACCGACCACCTGCCGAACGTGACCGGCGTCTCGAGCGAGATCGATGTCGACCGGATGGCCCGGCTCGTGCGCACGATCCTGCCGCAGGCGAAGACGGTCGCGACGGTCATGAACCCGAGCGAGGTCAATTCCGTCTACCACCGCGACCTCCTGGTCGAGGCGATGCGGAAGGTCGGCATCGAGGTCCGCTCGTTCGCGGCCGACCGCCCCGCCGACGTCTCGGTCGCGGCCGATGCGATGGCCAGTTCCGGGATCGACGCGATCGTCCAGATCTCCGACGCCCTGAGCGCGAGCAGCTTCCCGGCGATCGCGACCGCCGCCCGCCGCGCCCACCTCCCGCTCTTCTCGTTCCTCTCCGACCACGCCCGAAAGGGCTCGACCCTCGTGGTGAGCCGCGACTACGTCGATCTCGGCCAGCAGGCCGCGGCGGTCGTGGTGCGGATCCTCGACGGGGCGGATCCGGCGACGATCCCCTTCCAGGACCCGGTCGGCTCGCGGCTCCTCCTGAACGAGGCGACCGCCCGGACCCTCGGCCTCACGATCCCGGAGTCGATCCTGCGCGAGACCGACGAGCGGATCGCCGAGTGAATCCGGCCCGGACGCCCCGCCGGTACCATCCCCGGGCCCCATGGCCGTTCTCCGGCGCCTCGCCCTCGCACTGCTCATCGTTGCCGCCCTGTCGGCGGTCCTCCTCTGGACCGACCGGCCGGCGTCGCGTGGCGGCGGCGGCCAGCGGAAGATCGTCGCGGTCGTGATCCACTCGTCGATCCAGGCGATGCTCGACGGTCGCGACGGGGCGATCGAGCAGCTCGCGGCCCGCGGATGGCGGGAAGGCGAGAACCTCGAGATCCGCCGCAGCAACGCCGAGGGCGACCTCGCGGTCCTCGGGCAGATCGCGGCGCAGATCGCCTCGGGCGACGCCGACCTCCTCATGACCTTCTCGACGCCCGCGGTGCAGTCGGTCTTCCGGGCCAACCGCGAGCGGAAGCCGCATGTCTTCGGGCTCGTGGCCGACCCGCTCTCGGCGGGGCTCGACATCGACGCGAACGACCTCGCGAAGCATCCCGGCTGGATCACCGGCATCGGCACGCGACCGCCCATCGAGCGGCTCTTCGCGATGGTCAAGCAGGCCTCGCCCGGCCTCAAGCGGCTCGGCACGATCTGGAACCCCGCCGAGAAGAACGCGGAGGTCATGTTCAAGGCGGGCCAGAAGGTCGCCGCGGACGCCGGGCTCGAGCTGCTTGACGCGAACGCGAGCTCGTCGGCCGACGTCCGCACCGCCGCCGACAGCCTGGTCGCCCGCGGCGTCGAGGCGATCTGGGTGCTGCCCGACCTGACGGTGCTGAACGCGATCTCGTCGGTCGTCGCCGCGGGCTCGCGGCACGGCGTGCCGGTCGTGTCGAGCATTCCCGGCGGCGAACCGCAGGGCGTGGCCCTGTCGCTCGGGGCCGACTACGTCGCCCTCGGCCGCGAGACCGGCGAGATCGCCGCAAGGGTCCTGTCGGGCACGAGCCCGGGCGAGATCCCGGTCTCGTTCCGCGCCCCCGAGGTCCTCGGGCTGAGTCTCGAGACTTTTCCGCAAGACTGGACGCTCGATCCGGCGTGGGAGCGCGACGCGCAGGAACTCGTCGGCCGCGACGGGAAACTCGTGCGGACGATGCCGAACGCGCCACCGTCCGTGCCGGTGCGGCCCGCCGGCAAGATCCCGACGGTGCGCATCGCGACCTGGGCCGACACGCCGGTCACCGAGGATTCGATCCGCGGCGTGCACGAGGGCCTCCGCGAGGCCGGACTCGAGGAGGGGAAGACCGTACTCGTCGACCTCAAGTCGGCCCAGCTCGACGTCGGGACCCTCAACTCGATCATGGCCGACAGCGCGGACCGTCCGCCCGACGTGCTCGTCACGATCACCACGCCCGCCCTGCAGGCGGCGATCGCCCGGCTCGACTCGACGCCGATCGTCTTCACCGCGATCGCGAGCCCGATCCAGGCCGGAGCCGGCACCTCGAGGACCGACCACCTGCCGAACGTGACCGGGATCTCGAGCGAGCTCGACGCGCCGCGCATGGCCGCCGTCGTTCGGAAGGTCCTGCCGCAGGCCAAGGCGGTCGCGACGATCGTGAACCCGAGCGAGGTGAACTCGACGTACTTCCGCGACCTGCTCGCCGAGGCGATGGGCAAGGTCGGGATCGAGGTGCGGTCGTTCGCCGCCGACCGGCCGGCCGACGTCTCGGTCGCGGCCGACACCATGGCCAGCTCGGGCATCGACGCGATCGTGCAGATCTCGGACAGCCTCAGCGGCAGCGCGTTCCCGGCCATCGCGGCGGCGGCGAAGCGGGCGAACGTGCCGCTCTTCGGGTTCAACTCCGACCAGGCCGAGCGAGGTTGCGTGCTGGTCGTCGCCCGTGACTTCATCGACATGGGCCGCGAGGCGGGAAAGCTCGCCAAGCGGATCCTCGACGGGGCCGACCCGGCGACGATCCCCTTCCAGGAACCGATCGGCTCGCGGCTCATCGTGAACGAGGAGGTCGCGAAGGCGCTCGGCATCACCATCCCGGCCGAGGTCCTTTCCGAGGCCGACCGGAGGATTCCGACGCCATGAACCCGAACCCAGATCTTGGCGGCGCGGGCAGCGAGCCGACGCTCGAGGCCCGACGCGAGGGCGTACGGGCGATCGTCATCCTGCGCGGCCGCGTCGACAGCTCGGCGGCGGATCCGCTGGTCACGGCAGTGTGCGACGCCCTCCGCGAGGGGCCCGAGGAACTGTCGCTCGAGCTTGCCGAGGTCACCTTCGTCTCGAGCGCCGGCATCGGCGGCATCCTGCGGAGCCACTCCGAGGCGAAGCGGGCGGGCGTGCGGTTCCGCGTGACGAGCATCTCCGAGGCGGCCCGCGGCGTCTTCCGGCTCGCCCGCATCGAGCAGATGCTGCTCGGGCCGGCGGGATCGTCGCCGACCGCCGCGCCGCCGGCACCCGCCGCGGCGGCCGCCCGGACCGTGAGCTACGACGCCTGGAAGGGCCGCTTCCGCCCGCTCGACCCGCGGGCGACGGCGACGGTGCGGGCCCTCGCGAACGAGTCGGTGCTGCTCGGGGCCCGCGATCTCGCGATCGGGGTGGGCTGCCTCGGCGACGCGACGCAGCTGGCCGAGGTGCCGCGGCGCGGCGGCGAGATGATCGCGGTCGGCGCGGCGGCGGCGAACCTGCCCACCGACACCGACCTGATCGACTATCTCGCGGCGCACGGCGGCGCGGGCTGCCCGGTGTCGTTCGGCGACGGGCTCGCGGTGCACGGCCCGATGCGGTGGGCGATCGACCTGACCGAGGTTCGGCACTCGGGCGTCGGCCTCTCGAGCCTCGCCCTCGAGTGCCTCGACCTGTGCGGAAGCGACGCGGTCGCGATCGTGGTCGCCGCCGAGGCCGCCGGCGTGGTCGGGGCGTACCTGCGGACCCCGCCCGGCGCGGGCGAAGCGTCGATCCGCAACCGGCTCGCGTTCACGAGCGAGCCGCTGCACGAGGGTGACACGGTGGCGATCGCGGGCGTCGTGGTGCGGGAGGCTCCCGACCGCGCCAGCGCCTCGTCGTCGACCCGCTCCGGACACGACCCCCGGACCGTTTCGCTCCGCCCGCTCGGGGAGGGCGTCCGCGGCCATCTCCACGCGCTCGCGGTGTCGTACCGTCCGATCCCGATCGAGCCGGGCGATCCCGCCCCGCTCGTCGGGGCCCTCATCGCCGAGCAGCGTCCGCTCGGGCTCTACCACCTGGTGAACGATGACCGCTCGGGCGGCGCGGGCGAGACGCGGGTCCGCCGCGGCACGGTCTTCTGCGTCCCGCTCGCGAACGGAGGCTCCGCGTGACCCTGCTCGTCGCCACGATCGCGATCGGCCTCGTCCTCGCGACGCTCGCCCTCGGCAGCTACCTGTCCTTTCGCGTGCTCAACATGCCAGACGTCACCGTCGACGGGTCGCTGCCGCTCGGCGCCGCGACGGCGGCCGCGTTGATCATGAGCGGCCACGATCCCTTCGTCGCGACGGCCGCAGGATTCCTCGCGGGGGCGATCGCGGGGGCGACGACCGCGCTGCTCCACATGAAGCTCGCGATCGACGCCCTGCTTGCCGGCATCCTCGTGATGACCGGGCTTTACTCGGTGAACCTGAGGGTGATGGGCAAGAGCAACGTCGCCCTCTCGGGCGAGCCGTCGGTCTTCGACCCGCTCGCGGGCCTCTTCGAGCGACTGAACGGCGGCCCGCGGGCCGCGATCGGCCAGTGGACGGTCGGTACCGAGGATCTTGCGGCCCTCGCGACCGCGGGCATCTTCGTCGTCGTGGTGACGGTCGCGATCTGGTGGCTGCTGCGGACCGAGTTCGGCGGCCTGCTGCGGGCGACCGGCGAGAACCAGCGGATGGTGAAAGCCCTCGGCGGGAACGTCGGCGTGACGGTCGGCATCGGGCTGGCCCTCTCGAACGGGCTCGCGGGCCTGTCCGGGGCGCTCCTCGCCCAGATGCAGGGATTCGCCGACGCCCAGATGGGCATCGGGATGATCGTGGTCGGCCTCGCGAGCGTGATCATGGGCCTGACGCTCGTGGGCGAGGCCTCGATCGGGGTCGCCCTCATCGGGGTGACGCTCGGTTCGATCATCTTCCGACTGCTCGTGGCCCTTGCCCTGCGGGCGGGCCTCGAGGCCAACGACCTGAAGCTCATCACCGCCGTCTTCGTGCTTGTCGCGATCGCGCTGCCGAAACTCATCGGGAAGGGCCATGCCCGGGGGGAGGCCCGCCGTGCTTGAGATCGAGGGACTCCGCAAGACCTTCAACCCCGGGACGCACGAGGAGGTGCGGGCCCTCGACGGCGTGACGCTCACGCTCGAGAGGGGCTCGTTCACCGTGGTGATCGGGACCAACGGCAGCGGCAAGACGACGCTGCTCAACGCGGTCGCCGGCAGTTTTCGGCCCGATGCGGGACGGATCCGCCTCGACGGGACGGACATCACGCGGTGGGCCGAGCACTCGCGGGCCACGATGATCGGGCGGGTCTTCCAGGACCCGTACGCGGGCACGGCGCCGCGGCTGACGGTGTGGGAGAACCTGGCGCTCGCGTCGCGCCGCGGGCTCGTCCGGCGGCCGATCCCGCTGCTGCGCAGCCGCGACCGGGCGGGTTTCCGGGCAGCGCTGGCGAGGATCGGCCTCGGGCTCGAGGATCGGCTCGATGCGCCGATCGGGCTGCTTTCGGGCGGACAGCGGCAGGCGATCACGCTGGTGATGGCCTGCCTGCGGGCGCCGCAGCTGCTGCTGCTCGACGAGCACACCGCGGCGCTCGACCCGCGGAGCGCCCGGCAGGTGATCCTGCTCACCACCGAGCTCATCGGCGAGCGAAACCTCACGACGATGATGGTCACCCACTCGATGCAGCAGGCCGCCGACTGCGGCCACCGGCTCATCGCGATGCACCGCGGGAAGCCGTATCTCGACGTGCAGGGCGCTGCGAAGGCCGCGTGGGGTCCCGCGCGGCTGCAGGAGCTCTTCTCGCGGATGCGGCGCGACGACCAGATGGACGCCTCGACGGAGCGGCTGCTGGCCGATCGCTATGCGTGAGACTGCCGCACGGACGCTGTCGCTCGCCCTCGCGGCGGTCCTCGCGGCGTGCGGATCGCCGGCCCGCATGCAGGACGGGCCCTCGACGCTCGCCCGCGGCATGGTTCCGATGTCGGGCAAGGCGCCGCCCGGCCGGTCCGCAATCCGCGCGACGCTGTTCGACATCTGCGACCGCTCGCTCGGCGACCTCTCCGACGCGGTCCTGCCGTTCCTCGACGATCCGGCGGTCTCGCCAGGCACCCGGATCGACCTGCTGCGCACGCAGCTGCGGATCGGGACCACGATCGTGGTGACCGCGACGACGCGGTCGATCGAGAGCGGCGTCGTGGACATGTATTGCTACCTCGCGGTGTGCGAGGCTCGCCTCAGCCAGCAGCTCGCCGACAGCCTTCCGGACCGGCCGGAGGTGGTGCGGCTCGAGGCGGCAATCCAGGTTCCGCTCAAGATGGCGAGGGGGCTGCTCGAGTCGACCGCGACCGTGGAGCAGGTCGAGTTCGTCGACCGCGCCGTGGCGGGATTCCTCGAACGGGACGTGAACTCGGCGCCGGGACTCCTGCTGCGGCTCGATGACTTCGCCGACCTGCGGGCGTCGACCGACCGGATCGCCTCGGGCGGTTCCGGACTGCTCGGCACGGTCGACGAGGCCCGCGACGAGCTCCGCTCGACCCGCGAGTCGGCGGAATTGGTCGCGTACGCGATCCAGCGGATGCCGACGCTCGCGCGATGGCACGCCCGGCTGCTGCTCGAGGAGGCGCTGGCCGGCCCCAGCACCGGAAGGGTGTACGCGGCGCTCGATTCGCTCGCGACGCGGCTCGGGGAGCTCGGGACGAGGCTCGACGCGACCTCGCAGGCGATCGACCGGGTCGACGCTCGGGTCGCGGAGACGGTGGAGGCGCTCGGCGAGGTTGACGGGCCGCTCGCCCGGACGATGGGCGAGGCACGGGCGACGATCGCCGACGCGAAGGCCCTGCGGGAGAGCCTCGACGGCACGATGCCGGCGCTCGACCTCACGCTCGGCGCGGCCCGGGAGACGCTCGAGTCGTTGCGGGGTTCGCTCGCCGGCGTCGAGGACCTGAGGGCGAAGTTGAAGGAAGACGGCGTCACGCTCGATCCGGCCGCTGCCCGCGAGACCGCACGGGAACTCGCGGCGGCGGCGGCGGACCTGAAGATCGCGCTCGGCGAGGCGCGGGCGGTGCTGTCGAGCGATGACGCGTCGGCCCGGCTCGAGGAGATCGTCTCGGCGAGCCGGACCGCGACCGATTACGTGTTCTGGCGGGCGGGCCTGCTGCTGTTCATCGCGGCGTGCCTCGGGATCGTCTTGCGGGTGGCGTGGGTGCTGACCGGGCGGCGGGCGAAGGGATGATGAGGGGGAGGTCCTGGATGCGGGCGACTTGGCTCCCGGTCTTCGTGGCGATCGTGGCGGCAGGCTGCCGGACAGACCCGGGGCCGGGGCCTGCCGGGGCCGGGGCTGAAGGGGCTGGGGCTGAGGGGGCTGGGGGGGCTGGGGTCGAGGGCGGGATCGGGATCGTGGACCCGCTTCCCCTGGTCGACCGCCGGCAGCGAGAGGCGGTGGCGGCGGCGCTCGCGAGGGCCGGGGAGAACCGACCGGAACTCGAGCAGGCCCTGCGGGAGATCGACCCGGACCTGCGGAGGGGTATGGCGTTCCTGGTGGCGACGATGCCGGAGCGCGACCTTCGTTGCCTGTCCAGCTCCTTCCTGCTCGGTAACGTGCGCGAGGCCTATTCGGCCTGGCGGGCCGCCCCGTGGGGCAGCGGCATCCCGGAGGACACCTTCCTGCGCTACATCCTGCCGTACGCGAACCTGAACGAGGCCCGGGACGACTGGAGGGCGGACTTCGCCCGGCGGTTCCAGGCCAAGGCTTTCGAGATCGGCGGAAAGAGCGGCGATCCGATGGAGGCGGTCCGCTGGGTGAACGACCGGCTGAACGACGAGCTCAAGGTTCAGTACCACGCGACGAGACGGCGGGCGCCCGACCAGGGGCCCTACGAGTCGATGGCCCTCGGCTACGCAAGCTGCACGGGGCTTTCGATCCTGCTGACGGATGCCCTTCGGGCATGCGGGATCCCGGCGAGATGCGTCGGCTGTCCGGCGTGGACAGGCACTCCGGGCAACCACACCTGGGTGGAGGCGTGGTGGGATCGGTGGTGGAACATCGGGGACACCGGAAGCGATCCTCGCGACGCGAATTGGGTCAACGAGCGGTGCCGGCTTGAAACCGACGGCGAAAACCCGCAGAACGCGGTTTGGGCGGCGTGGTGGCAGCCGACGGGCGAGCACTTCCCGGTGCCGTGGGACTGGTCGATCGAGTGGATCCCCGGCCGCAACGTGACGCGTTTCTACCGCGAGCCGGTCGAGGTGGCGGTGGCGATACCGGACATGACGCCGCAGGGGCATGCCGGAGAAGCCGACCGGTTCCCGGCGACGGTGCTGGCGTATTGGCATGAGGAGCTCGTCGCGCGGCATCGCGTCGAGAACGCGGGCGAGGCCGCAACACTGCACCTGGCGATGGGCGAGGCGTTCCGTATCGAGGTTCGGTTCGCGAACGGCGAGCTCGAGGTGCGCGAGGGGTTCATGCCCCGTTCCGCCCAAGAGACCGCCCCAGGTACCGAGCCGGGGGCGTGATCGCGAGATCGAAGTGGCCACGCGTGAAGGTTTGGACCCGGTTCGGACCTGGACAGGCAGACGCCAGGAAGGACAACGGGGCGTAGACCAGCTGGACTTGGGCTTGGACGACTCGGGCTCGGACGACTTGGGCTTGGACAGGCAACCTCGGATCTGGATCACTTTGGCCCGGGACTGGACTGGCCCCGGACTGAACAGGCTGGACTGGGGCTTGCCCACGCACGTAGACCATCGCAAAAGTCCGCTTCTTGACGGCGACGGCATGATGACCGCTACCGACGGCCACCCTACTGGACCAGACGGACTGGACTGGACTGGACAGGCTGAGTTCGGACGAATCTGCGAAAAAAACCTTCCAGACTTTCGAAGCTGTTCCCGCGGACTGTTAGCGTCTCGCTCCGCGGTCAGCCCGACCGCTCGCCTCTCGCCGCTGCACCGACCAGTCGCCCATGGGTCATCCTCGCTCACACTTCGTCGATCCCTTGAGGACCGGGATCTACCACTGCATCTCCCGCTGCGTACGGCGAGAGTCATTGATTGAGAGCGACGCGAGATGCTCGTGGATCGTGGCCGCGTTGGAGCGTCTCTGCCGCGTCTTTGCCATAGACGTTTGCGATTTCGCCGTGATGCGGAACCACGTCCACCTGCTGGTCCGGACCCATCCGGAGCTCACGATGGCCTGGTCCGACCGCGAAGTCGCCCGTCGTTGGCTCTGCCGATACGGCGAGTCGCAGTGCGGGCTCGAGGAATCCATCGACGCCGCCTGCATGGATGATTCGCTGATCACGGAGTGGCGATCGCGGCTCTCCGACCTTGGCTGGTTCCACAAGCTCTGGAAGGAGCCCGCCGCGAAGGCTTGGAATCGGGAGGATGACGTCACCGGCCACTTCTGGGAGGGACGGTTCCTGTCGATTGGCTGCCATGACGAGGCATCGGTCCTGATGCAAGCGACATACATCCTGCTCAACCCGGTCCACTGCGGCCTCGAGTCACGGCTGGGCGAGTCCGGTCGATCCTCGATCGGTCGGCGGATCCATGGGATCCGGAAGGCGATCCTCGCAGGCGGACTCCGCGAAGGCGTGGAGACCTACCGGCTCACGTTGCTCGAGCCGGCGATTCCATGCGACCCGGGCCCGGAAACACCTCGGCTCGCCGATGCAGAATGGTCCGAACGGCTTGCCAGGCGGACGCATGCTCGCGCCCTTCGCGAAGCGGCGGTTGCAGAGGCGTACCGCTCCGTCCGAGCCGCCCGCCGATCGGGCGAAGGGAATGCTGATGGCGGTCCTGAGCCGAGAATGACCCGAGCTTTCGAGGCTGACCCAGCGATCTTCTCCCCCGTGGCCACGAACCAGATGCGGCATCCAGGTCATGCAGCGGCCTCTCGAGTTCTCGTTACACGAAATCGGCCGGACTCTCCGTTCGACCCTTCCCGTCGGAGGAACCCTTGGCGAGGTCGCGCGTCGCTTCCACTCCTTCAGGGCTGCACCCTCCTGAACTTCATCGACTTCGTCGACGAGAGATCAAGGATGCCAAGGCTCGACAAGCCTTGCCACATCGCGCCAGGAAACCCGAGGCTATTCGAACGAATCTTGCGGCCATTGCGCCCAAAGCTCCCCGGGTCCGACGACCGACGGAGAGGCAGGCGTTACTTACCCGGGGTGATGCTCGCTGCGGCCGAGAGCTTGACTTCGTCCATCACGATGGACTCCGATCCCCCTCCATAGCGAGCCCGGCACGAGAGCTTCGCGTGAGACCTGGTCCCAACGTGGAGATACATGAGCGTCAACGCATCGAGGTCTTCAAGCCGCGCATCGATGGGCGGACGCATGATGCGCCTCGGCACTGGGCGAAGCCGCGTCCGGATGGCCTACATGCCTCTGATGCGTATGCCGCGTCTTGCCTCGCCGGATCCAGCTGCTGACGATCGGGGCCAGCATTGACGGACCTCGCGAAGCCTTTACGCAACCTGCCTGTCCACGTGGCGTATTGGGGCGTATTGGCGTACGGCGAACTTCCTCTCAAACGTCGTGGATGGACGAGTTGCCTGTCCAAGGAGGTCCAAGGAAGCTCGTCCAACGGAATCGCCCTCCACTGCCCACCAGATCCGATCCCCCCTGACTGCCTGTCCACGATCCTCGCAGTCTACGATCCACGCAGTCCAAGCCTCCAGGCCCGGCCACGCGGAGACGTCACCGCCCCGCAAGCAGCAGCCTTGCCGCCTCAACCGCGATCCGCGCCGTGCCCCCCTCGGGATCCGCCGCCGGATTCACCTCGACGACCTCGACATGGACCAGCGGGGCCCCGGCCGCAAGTCGCAGCGCCTCGAACATCTCCTCGCGACGGATCCCGCCGGGCGTCGGACAGTCGACGCCGGGGGCGATCGACGGATCCAGACTGTCCAAGTCGAGCGAGAACGACACCGCCCCGTCCCGGCTCGCCCTCCCGACGGCCTCCTCCATCACCGCGCCGATCCCCCGACGATCGATCTCCTCGCGCTCGAACATCCGGACCCCCAGCCGCTCAAGGTTCACCCGCTCCCCCGGATCGACGTCCCGCTGCCCGACCAGGCAGGTCGTCGTCGGATCGAGCCGGCAACCGCCGGGCGTCACCTCGCGGAACGCCGGCACGTCGAGTCCGAGCAGCGCGGCGAGCGGCATCCCGTGAAGGTTCCCGGAAGGCGTGGTCTCCGGCGTGTTGCAATCGGCGTGGGCGTCGAACCAGATCAGGCCCGCCGGCGGAAGCCCCCGGCGACCGCGACCGAGCGTGACCCCCGCCTGGGATCCCGCCCCGAGCGAGTGCTCGCCGCCGAGCACCAGCGTCACCGCATCGCCGAGCTCATGCGTGGCCGCGACGCGGTCACGCAACTCGCGGCAGAACATCCCCACCGCCGCGACAAGTTCAGGCCCCGGGTCGAGCCCCGGCCTCCGTCCGGCCATCGGGACCGCCATGTTCCCGCAGTCTTCGACATCGATTCCCACGGCCGCAAGCGCCTCGAGCAGCCCCGCCGACCGCATGGCCGCCGGGCCGCCCGCAGTCCCTCGCGACACCCCGGCAAGCCCCGAAGGCACACCAAGGATCCGCACCCTCCGAACTGGCGACCGCCGTGCTGGGCTCATGCAGGTCCTGCCTTCCGTGCCCGCCCATCGGCATCATTCGCGGGCCGGCTTCACGCTCCCGTCGAAACCGATCATGAATCGGGCCGGCCGAGGCCGTTCGATGGCCGGATCCTGCCACGCCCCCGCCCCGGATGCATCCTCGACCTCCACGATCGCAAGCGGAATCAGGGATGGATCCTCGCCCTCCCGCGGCCGCCGGTCACCGAACTCGAGCCGCACCCCCATCCCGTCCGGCGGCGCCAGCAACCCCGCCACCCGCACCGCTGCCGTCAATTCTCCCGCCGCCGCCATCGGCGACTCGCGTGCGTCCCCATCCAACCCCTCCCACGCGGCCACCAGCACCGGCCCGACCGCCGCCGCAATCTCCCGCGACTTCGCCCGCCGCTCCTCGTCCCGCGCCCGCTGCATCGGATTCCGCTCCCGCCCGTCCTTCCGCACCTCGAAGGACTTCCCGGGAATCTCCGGCGGGTACACGTTGTTCTCCCGATCCGCGTCCGCCGTCTCCCGCAGCGGATCGAACCGCACCACCCGCACCGGCTTCGCGGTCACCAGCAGCTTTGACGTGACATGCGAGTTCCGCCGCCACAACTCCGCCGGCAGCCGCATCGACTCGATGCTGCCGTCCTCGTACGTGACCTCCAGCGGCAGGAACGTCACCAACCCCCCGACGTTGCGGAACCGCACCACCGTGAAGTTCAGACCGTGCCCGAGCAGTCCCTTCTCCTCGTCCGTCCACTTCTCGAGACTGCGTGCGAACTCCCGCCGGTCCGCCTCCGTCACGTCGAGCTCGTCGAACCGGCTGTAGAAATCCACGAGCTCCGGAAACCGCTCCGCCCGCTTGGGCAGCTCGCGATTCCGCTCCGCCGACAGGGTCCGTTCCGCCGCATCGCGTTCCCCGCGCCGCCTCGCCTTGTCCGACTCCGGATCCCCGAAGCTCGGCGTCCACGCCACGACCCTCTCGATCGCGACATCCACGTGGTCGGTCGAGTAGAACCACCCCCGCCAGAACCAGTCGAGATCGACGCCCGACGCGTCCTCCATGGTGCGGAAGAAATCCGCCGGCTGCGGGCGCTTGAACGCCCACCGCCGGCAGTACTCGCGGAACGCGAAGTCGAAGTTCTCGCGGCCGAGGACGCTTTCCCGCAGGATGTTCAGGGCCGTCGCCGGCTTGCCGTACTGGTTCGGCCCGAATTGCAGGACGCTCTCGCTGTTGGTCATGATCGGAGTCTGCTCGACGCTCGTCATGTGCCCGACCATCGACTCCGGCCCGCCGCGCCCGCTCGGATAGCGATCCTCCCACTCCTGCTCGGCGAGATACTGGAGGAAGGTGTTGAGCCCCTCGTCCATCCAGGTCCACTGCCGCTCGTCGCTGTTGATGATCATCGGAAGCCAGAAGTGGCCGACCTCGTGGATCACCACGCCGATGAGGCCATGTTTCGCCCCCGCGCTCCAGGTCCCGTCCGGTTCCGGACGCGGCCCGTTGAAGCAGATCATCGGGTACTCCATGCCGCCGACCGGCCCGTTCACGCTGATCGCGACCGGGTACGGATACGGGAGCGCGTGCCGCGAGTAGACCTCGACGGCGTGGGCGACCGCCTGCGTCGAATAGAGGCTCCAGAGCGGCGCCGCGAGCGCCGGGTAACAGCTCATCGCCATCGAGCGCCGGCCGTCCGCGCCGGGTATCTCCACGCCCCACGCGTCCCACGCGAACGCCGGGCTCGCCGCGAACGCGACATCCCGCACGTCCTCGCTCTCGAAGACCCACGTGACGCGCCCCTCCGGCCGCTCGCCGCCGGGCAGGAACCGCTTCTCGTTCTCCCTCGCCTCCTCGGCGGTCACGATCATGACCGGCCGCTCCGCGGTCCGCGCCGCCTCCAGCCGCTCGCGCATCGCGGGCGTGAGCGTCTCCTCCGGATTCCGCAGCTCGCCCGTCGCCGTGACCAGCCAGCCCGCAGGAGCGTCGATCTCCAGCCGATAGTTCCCGAACTCAAGGGTGAACTCGCCCGAGCCGAGGAACTGCTTGTGCTGCCAGCCGTTCGCGTCGGTGTACGCGGCCATCCGCGGGAAGAACTGGGCGATCTCGTAGAGCGGGAGCCCGGTGTCCGGCAGCAGCTCGTAGTTCGACCTCGCCCGTCGCACGTCGGCGGGCACGATCGGGAAGCTCCACTCGACCTCGAACGCGAACGACTCGCCCGGCCCGAGCGGCTTCGCGAGGTCGATCCGCATCATGGTGTCGACGATCGCGTGGGGAAGCGCTTTCCCATCCGCATCTCGCACCGCCGAGATCTCGTACCCGCCCGACCACGAGGCGTCGAGCACGATCCCGCGGAACCAGCGAAGGTCGCGGCGATCGCGCCGGTTCGACGGGTCGGGCGGCCGGCCAAGGTCGCCGCCGGTGTCGGCGAGATCGGCGAGGCCCCCGTCGCGGAAATGATTCTGGTCGAGCTGCAGCCAGAGGTACGTCAGCGTGTCGGGGCTCTCGTTGCGGTACATGATCCGCTCCCAGCCCGACAGCGCGTGCCGCTCCTCGTCGATCCGGACCTTGATGTGATGGTCGGCCCGCTGTTGCCAGTACTGCGGCCCCGGCGCCCCGCTCGCGGTGCGGAACGCGTTCGGCGTGGGGAGGATCTCCTCGAGCTGCCGGAACGCATCGGGCCGGTCCTGCTTGTCGACGACCAGCCACGGCCCGTCGTCGAGCAGGCGATCGGAGACGAGCGACGGGGGATGGGCGATCGTCACGGACGCGAAGATCGCGGCCGCTGCGGTCAATCCGGAGTGCATCCGCTCAGGATACGGTCGCGATCGCAGGGTCGGGCCGCATCGCGGCAACCTGCCCCCGCCTCGCCCGCAGCCACCGCCCGATCGCCATCGTCGGGAAGTACAGGCGATAGAGGTGGTAACGGAGATAGAAGACCTTCGGGAAGCCCGTGCCCGTGAACTCGGTCTCGACCCATGAGCCCGGCGGCTCGCGGTCGGGGTTGCGGACCGGGTCGAGCGCGTCCTCGGCCGTGAGCTGCGTCGCGGCAAGCCAGCGGATCGCCCGCCGCAGGTCGGGGTCGTCCGCCCCGAAGATCTCCTGGAGGACCATTGCGCCCCACGCCGTCTGGCTCGCGGTCGAGGGGCCCTTCCCCATGAGCGAACGATCCTCGTAGGAGTTCGCGCTCTCGCCGAACGAGCCGTCGGGCTTCTGCACCGACTTGACCCACGCGCCGGCCTTCTTGACCCACTCCGCGTCCCGGCTCTCACCGCAGCGGATCGGCCCGATCACCGCCTGCCACGTGCCGTAGAGGTAGTTCACGCCCCACCGGCCGAACCAGCAGCCTTCGGGCTCCTGCCGCGACCGCACGTAGGCGATCGCCCTCCGCACCGCCGGATGGTCGGTGCGGAAGCCGTGCCACGAGAGGCATTCGAGGACGCGCCCGGTGATGTCCGGGCACGACGGGTCCTGGATCGCGTTGTGGTCGGCGAACGGGATGTGCTCCATCCACGGCCGGTCGCGGGTGCGGTCGAACGCGGCCCATCCGCCGTCGTCGTTCTGCATCGCGAGGATCCACGCCACGCCGCGGGCCGACGCCGCCTCATTCTCGGGGCCGCCCGCCCGCTTCAGGGCCATCGCGACCATCGCGGTGTCGTCGACGTCCGGATAGAAGGCGTTCGCGTACTCAAAGAACCAGCCGCCCGGCGGCACGTCGCCGCGGACGTTCTCCTTCCAGTCGCCCTTGAAGCGGCACTCGCGGCCGCGCAGCCACGTCGCCGCGCCGCGGGATGCCGCGTGCGCCGCGAGCCCGGAATCGGCCAGGGCATAGAGCGCGATTCCCGTGTCCCAGACCGGCGAGAAGCACGGCTGGAGGTGCGTGGTGCCGTCGTCGCCCCAGGCCGTCCCGTGCAGCATGAACTCGTCGAGCTCGCGCTCGGCCCGCCGCACGACCCCGTGGTCGCGCGGGTAGCCGAGGGCCTGGAGCGCCACCTGCAGGTAGACCATCGGCGGGAAGATCGCCCCGAGGCCTGCGGTCGCCGCGGCGCCGTCCTGTCCGGCCCGGGCGAGGATCCACTCGAGCGCCCGCTCGATCGCCTTGGGCCGCAGGAAGTTCGCCCCGCTCCGGTCGAGGGCCTTGAGGAACGCGTCCGCCCCGCCGAAGAATCGCTTCCACTTCGGCGGCGTGCCGTCCTTCATCGTGAGCTGCGTCCGCCGCGACTCGTCGACGTAGAGCTCGTCGATCGATTGCTCGGGCCGCAGCGGACGCGTGGGCCGCAGGCTCGTGACGATCGCGAGCGGGAGGATCATCGTGCGGCTCCAGGCGCTCACCTTGTCGAGGTGGAACGGGAACCATTTCGGGAGGAAGACGATCTCGGGCGGGATCGCGGGCACCGCTTCCCACGAGATCTGGCCGAGGGCCGCGAGGTAGAAGTTCGTGAAGCTGTTGCAGCGTTCGGCGCCGCCCAGCGCCCGCACGAGTTCGCGGGTCTTCCGCATCTGGGGCGACTCCGGGTCGTCGCCGGCGAGCTTGAGGCAGAAGTAGCCCTTGACCGTCGCCGAGACGTCGACTGATGAGCCCGGATACTGGCCCCAGCCGCCGTCGGGCCGGCGTTGCTTCCTCAGCATGGCCGCGAGCCGCCGCAGGAGTGCCGCGCCATCCGACCCGTCGGCGAGCGGGGCCGCCTCCTGCCCCAGCATCCACTTCATGAGGAAGTACTCGCTCTGCAGGATCGAGTCGCCCTCGAGTTCGGCGCACCAGTGGCCGTCGGGCTCCTGGAGGGAGGCGAGCGCCGAGACGGCACGGGCCAGCGTGTCCTCGACGAGCGACTCGAAACGGGCGGGATCGGCCTCGGGCGGGGTCATGGCAAGCCGGGCAGTGTACGGCGGGCCGCCCGGCGATTCCCGCTCAATCGGGAAGCGGAGTCACGGTGAGGTCCACCGGATGTCGCACCACGGTCGTCCACGTGATCGCGACCGGGGCGGGTGCCGCATTCGCGGAGCGGGCGGGCAGCGGAACGGTCCAGCGGAGCGTGCCCTGCGGCCGCTCGTCCTTGAGGTAGGCGGCGTCGGTCGAGAGCGGGCGCGAGAGGTCCTTCAGCTCGACCTTGATCCGCTCGTCGCGCGAGACCGGCTCGCGGTCGTCGACGAGCACCTCGACCGCGGAGGTCCCGGTGTTCACGAGCTCGATCCGGCGCTTCCACTCGAGGACCGTCGACTTCTCGAAGAGGCCGTCCTTGCCCGCGGTCTTCGCGACGAGCGTCCGCTTCGCCTCGATGCGGCGGTCGGCGCCGAGCCAGAAGGTCATCTCGCCGCCGGGGGGCACGTCGTCGAGCCGCGCGGTGCCGACGCTGTCGCCGCCGACGAAGACCGACGCCGGGCCCGCGACGAGCAGGTACAGGCTGTCGTTGCGGGCGACCGCCTTGCCGTAGACCGCGGGGTCGACAAGCGGCCGCGTCACGAGCGAGAAGGTCGGCGTCGCGCCGATCGTCGCGACGCGGGTCTTGCGTTCGGCCGTCGCGTCGCTCGGGATGGTCACCGGCCGCGGGATCGCGTAGGCGACGACGGCTCCGGTGGCGACGGCCGCGGCATCGTTCATCATGCGGGCGAGGGCCTCGCCGGATTCCTCATCGCCGGCGGAGCCGAATATCCCTCGCGCCATCGATTCAGCCGGTGCGGGCGCCCCGGCCTTGAAGTAACCCCGGCCGCCCGGCTCACCGGGGGATGAGGCTGGAGGCGGCGGCAACAACGGCTCGACGAAGACCGGCGGGATGCCCGGGGGGAGCGGCCGCCGCGACGGCTCGGCGGTCGAGACCGAGAGGGCGGCGTCGTTCCAGTCCTCGCCGCTCGCCTGCACGATCACCGCGTCGAATTCGATCGACAGCGTCTTCGCGTCGGGATCGGCCCGGACGGCGTAGGCCGGCCGCCAGCCGGCGTCGCCCACGAGGTAGGTGAGCTCGACGTCCGCATCGCCGCCGGTCGTGGCGACGCTGACGACCGCTTCCCGTTCGACGCGGCTCTCACCGCCCCGGCGCTGCACCTCGTCGTCGGCGGCCCGGATCTCATCGTCGAGCTTCTGCGAACGGCGGGTGAGTTCGAGGGCGTTGCCGAGCAGGTCCTTGCGGCGTCGCGAGAGGAAGTCCATCTGCTCGCCGAGCCGGGCCGGCTCGAGGGCCCCGCCCGCCTCCTTGCCGGCGCTGTCCGCGATCCGGGCCGTCACCGCGTCGAGCAGCTTTGACTCGCCGTCGAGGGCCTTGCCGGCGAAATCCAGCTGCTGCCGCTCCCGTCGCAGCTCCTCGAGCCGGACGATCGCCGCCTGAAGTTCCGGGGCGGTCGCGGCGTCCGTGGCGATCGTACGGGTCTCGAAGCGGACGTCGAGCAGCTTCCCGCCGGTCACCTTGGCCTGAAGGGTGGCCGGATCGATCGACTCGGGAAGTCCGCCGATCCGCAGGTCCCAGAGGCCAGCTTCAGGGGGCACTTCGACCTCACGGGTGACGCCCGCCCGCGAGCGGTAGACGGTGACTTTCGCGATCGAACCGTCGGCGCGGTGCTCCCGCGGAGCGAGGTCCTGGCCGGGGGCCGACGCGACGACCGGCAACGCAAGCGACAGGGCGATGAGTGGGCAGGCGATGGGCATGGGGACTCCTGGGGCGGCTACGGAACAAGCCCGCTTGGGATTTGGACAGGCAGAATCGGCATTGGACAGGCAGAATCGAGGTTGGACAAGCAACCTCAGGCCTGGACAGGCAACTTCCGGCTTGGACAGGCAACCTCCGGGCCTGGACAGGCAACCTCGAGCTTGGACAGGCAACCTCCGGGCAACCTCCGGGTTGGACAGGCAACTTCCGGACTTGGACCAGCAACCCTTGCACCGGAATGGACCCCCCCGGTCACGGCTACGATCCACCCATGCGGCTGCTCCCCCGCCTCCTCCCGTCGATCCTCCTGCTGTCGGCCGCCGCCTGCACCCCCCCGGTCGAACCGGTCACCGTCCACTACACCGTCGACGGCATGCACTGCGACGGCTGCGTCGCGGCCATCACCGGGAAGGTCACCGCAATCGAAGGCGTTTCCGCCTGCACCGTCAACCTCGAAAGTCGATCCGCCGATGTCACCGTGAACGATCCCGCCCTCGCTCCCAAGGTCCGCGAGGCGATCGAGCGTCTCGGCTACAGGATCGGCGAGTAGGCCCGGATCGCCTCCACGACCTGCCGCATCGCCTCGTCGAGCGAGCCGCGGATGCGGGCCCCCGCCGCGTGCACATGCCCCCCGCCGCCGAACCGGGCCGCGACCTCGTTCACGTCGAGCATCCGGCCCGCCTCGTCGCGCGGCTTCGAGCGGAACGAGAGCTTGACCAGCCCCGGCTCGGTCTCGACCGCGAAGACCACCGCCCGCACCGCCCCGACGCCCATCGGGAGCTGCACCACACCCGAAAGCTCCTCGGGCCGCGCCCCGGTCTCGTCGAGGTCGCGCCGCGAGATCGCCATCGTCGCGACCGCGCCGCCGGCCAGATACGCCACGCTCGCAAGGGCCCTCGCCTCGATCGCAAGCCGCTCCGGCCGGTTCGACTGCTCGATGAGGGCGTGCACGCGATCCTTGTCGACGCCCGCCGCGACCAGCCGCGCGGCGAGGGCGAACTCCCGCTCGCGGGCGTTCGGGAAACGAAAGAAGCCGGTGTCGGTCGCGAGCCCGAGCCACAGCGCCTCGGCGACGCTGCCGTGCCCGCGCGAGTCGGCCCCGAAAGACGGGTCGACGCCCAGCTCCGCGACCAGTTCAGACAGAAGTCCCGTCGTCGAGCCCCACGCGGCATCGACGACCCGCCTCGCCGCCACGCGGTCGCCGCGGGCATGATGGTCGAACCCGATCGCCCGCTCGACCCGGGCCCGCAACCACGGGGCCATCGTCTCGAGCTGCGACCACGCCCCGGTGTCGACGATCGCGACCAGGTCGAAACCGTCCCCGGGCAGGCGCGGCGACTCCGGATCGACGCACAGGATCTCGCCCTCGTCGGCGAACCGCATCAGGTTCGGCTCGAACGGGCCGACCAGCCAGCCCTCCGCCGTGATTCCGAGCGCCCGGCAGCAGCGGACGGTCGCCAGCACCGAGCCGAGGGCATCCCCGTCGGGCTTCGCGTGCGAGGTCACCACCAGCCGCCTCGCCCCGCGGATCGCCGCGGCCAGCTCGGCCACCGACGCGTTCGAAACATAATCAAAGTTCAAGCGTGCGCCCCTTCCCCCGTCACCGCCGCGAGGTCGCGGGCGATCTGCCCGGCGATCGCCTCCGGCCCCGCGAACCGCATCTGCCCGCGGATCCATCGCGTGAAGGCGATCCGCAGCGGCCAACCGTACCAGTCGAGCGGAAGCGACTCGCCCGGCAGGTGCGCCTCGCAGGTCCGCCGCGTGCCCCCGAAGGTCGACTTCGTGCCGATCGAGATCGCCGCGATCCGCTCGCACCCGTCGGGCAGCGT
>JBIKVN010000020.1:0-22719 GCA_044356865.1 Phycisphaerales bacterium
CACCCAGCCATCGAAGGGCCGCTGCGTTCATCGCTGCCGGCCACAGGCCGGCACTCCATGCACTCCATGCGCCCGGCCCGGGACCGGGCCGTTCGCGCTATCCGCCGCCGACCGCACGCTGCGCATGGAGCGTCGGCCCGCGGCCGACGCGTGAAGGAGCGGGCGAAGGACTTGACGCCAGACCGCGTTGATTGGCTCTTGCGTCGATCACGGCCGGATCCTCAGCCCTTCCCGCGGCTCGACATCGACACCGTCACGAATCCGCTCGGTACGCCCGCCGGCGTGCCCGCGGTCGGTTGCGCGCCCCACACCGCCGGGTAGAACGGCCAGATCGCCCCTTCCGGGCCGAACCCGTAGCAGAAGGGACACGCCTCGTTGAGGTCGTCGATCGCCCCGAAGCCCGGCCATGGCTTCTTGACGTCGAGCGAACGCAGCGGCCCGCTCCGCATGCCGAGCGGGTCGAACACGACCCAGCCCGCGCCGGGCACGAGGAACTCGCCCCACGAGACGAGGATGGTGTTGGGGCGTCCCGCGGGCCGGTCGATTTCCTTCCACACCGCGATCACCGGCCGGGCGGGAATGCCCGCCGCCCGCAGCGTGGCGACGCACGCGGCGACGAGGTCGTGGCTCGAGCCTTTGGATTCGGAAAGCGCCCGGCCCGCGCCGCCGAGCTTCAGGCCCAGGATCGCCCCCGAACTGTGCCGTACCAGGCCCGAGGTGTCGACGCCGCGGAACGAGGTGCACACCGCCCGCACGAGGTCCTTCGCCGCGAGATACGGGCTCACCTGCCGCAGGCTCTCGCCCGCGGCGGTGCGGACGAGGCCCGCGAAGATCGGGGCGTCGCTCTCGATCGCGGTCTGGGGCTTGAGGAACTCGCGGGCTTCCGCCGGCCACTCCCGCGGCCAGGTCGATCGCGACAGCACCGCCTCGTCGACCGCCGGCGTGAACGACCGCTCACGCCACTTCACCCGCCAGCGCAGCGAGTCGACCGCGAAGTTCCGCACCGGCACCGTCGCCCACGACTGCCCGAATGGCCGGCCGTCGGCGAGATGCGCCGCGCTCTCGGCCCCGGCGTCGTGGCGGCCGCGCACGAGGACCTCGGCCTTGAGCGAATTCCGGTCGATCTCGGCGGTGGCCATGGTCGGCACGAGCGGCAGCACGAAATCGGCCGAGGCGGTGACCGGCCAGGGATCGACGATCGGCGCCGTGATGTAGGGCGAGAGCGCGACCTCGAAGGTCACCTCGAAGAGCTGCGGGTCCTCGCGGCGGATGCCCGCGGCGAGCGGCAGGGGCGCGGCCTGGCCGGGCATGCCGAAGGGGACAAGCGGCGCCGCCGCCCCCGCGAACAGCATCCGGCACGCCTCGCGCCGCGTGCAGCCGTCGGCCGGCCCGTTCACGTGAGGAGACTCGCGGCGCTCGCCGGGAAGAGCCAGCGCTGCAGGTCATTCAGCAGCTGGGCGATGACGAGGTTCACGATGATGATCGCGATGAAGCTCATCACGAAGCTCTCGGTGGTGGCCTTGCCGACGCCGGTCGCGCCGGCCGCGCAGTTGAAGCCCTTGTAGCAGGAGATGAGCCCGATGCAGAGGCCGAAGAAGACCGCCTTCACCAGGCCGGTGAACGGTTCCCACCAGGTCACGAACAGGGCGGTGAAGTGCCAGTAGTCGGGGCTCGAGATCCCGTTGATCTTGACCGAGACGAACCACGAGCCCCAACTGCCGAGGAGGTCGGAGTAGACGGTCATGAGCGGCGTCATCAGCACGCACGCCATCACCCGCGGCGCGACCAGGGTCCGGATCGGATCGGCGCCCATCGCCCGCATCGCGTCGAGCTGCTCGGTCACCTTCATCGATCCGAGCTCGGCCGCGAGGGCCCCGCCGACCCGGCCGGCCAGCATGACCGCAGCCAGCACCGGCCCGATCTGCTTGGTGACCGCGGCGTTGATGATCCCGCCCATGCGGGACTCCTGGCCGATCTCGGCGAACTGGTAGTAGCCCTCGAGGGCCAGGATCATGCCGATGAAGAGGCCGACGATCGCGACGACCGGGACGCTCTGGGTGCCGACGCGGTAGAGCTGCGGCCCGATCTGCCGCCAGGCGAGCCAGCTGGCGGGCTGGAAGGCGATCCAACGGAAGGCGTCGCGGGCGAAGGTCGCGAACCGGCCGAAGCCGGCGATCGCGAACAGCACCTGCTGCCCGAGGCTCTCGATCGCCGAGACCACGCCGGTCACCGTCACCGATTCGCTGTCGCCGCGTGAGGCCATGGCGTCATGCTAACGGCGGCGGCCCCGACGGCGGCGCAGGAAAGCGGCGGGCCCCGCGAAGAGCCCGCCGCCATGGTTCAGGTCGGACCGGCCGATCGGCACCGGTTCAGTCGCACGGCCCCCAGCCGCTGAGGAGGACCGTGAGGTCGCTCGCCCCGACGATGCCGTCGCCATCGAGGTCGGCCGGTCCCGGTCCGCCCCACGCCCCAAGCAGGATCGCGAGATCGGGCGCCCCGACGATGCCGTCGTTGTTCAGATCGCCCGGGCAGACCGCCCCGTAGTTGCAGTCGGCGTTCGGAAGGCCAGGGGAGTCGTCGCCGAGCGTCGGATCGAAGTTCCCGACGGTGAGGATCTCGGTCGTCGGGCAGTACTTCACGTGGCTCGCCACGAAGGTGCCCGCGGGCCCCGCCCGGTTCTCGGAGTAGACCCAGTCGCCGGTCCCGGTCGGCGGGACCTGCGTCCCGACGAGGGCGAAGTCGTGGATGATCACGTCCCACGGCGTCAGGTCGAGCGTGCCGTCGTCGTTGGTGTCGAGGTCCTGGTCGATCGCCCCGGTGAACCCGAACACCAGCAGGAAGGTCACGTTGTCCGAGTTCTCGAACGCGGTGCTCGACGGACAAATGAGGTCGGGTAGGGCCCCGCCGAGGGTGAAGGTCGACTTCGCGGCGAGGAAGAACCCGTCGGCCGGGATCACGCTGCCGGTCAGCGGCACGACCGTCTCGATCACGCCCGAGCCCTGCACGGCGAGGCCGTCGCCGATGATGATCAGCGTCGCGCCGTTGAGCTCGGTGCCGGGGGCCCCGGAGAGCTCGAAGTACTCGTCGTTGTCGGCCCCGATCTGGTCGGTGCGGACCTCGCTCATGAAGACGACGGGCACCGTGGTCGGATAGCAGGTCGACTGGGCTTCCTTCACGCAGGCGGCGTCCCAGGCCGTCTCGCAGCAGGAAGGGTCGATCACGCACACCGACTCGCAGCAGGACTCGTCCGAGCAGCCTCCCGCCGCGTGGGCGGTCAGGCAGTCCGGCCCCGTGCCGCAGACCGGTGGCTCGGGGCAGGCCGGGTTCGCGGCCCCGGGGGTGTCTTCCGCGACGGTCTCGAAGACGCCCGCGGTCCAGGTGCCCTCGGGCACGCAACGGAAGGCGTGGGCGGCCGGGAACTCGCCGAGGGTCGGGATCACCGCCTCGTCGTATCCGCAGAAGAGATCGTCGCCCCGCATCGTGAGCCCGCTGAGGACGGTGCCCCACGGCGTGACGTCGGGCGTGCAGTCGTTGTCGGTGTCGATGTCCTGGTTGATGAAGCCGATGAAATCCGACACCACGAGAATCGTCGAGGTCCGGTTCTCGATGAAGTTGAGGTTGCTCGCGACGAGGTCGGGCGAGCCCATGGTGAAGGTGCTCTCGGCGAGCACGAGGTAGCCGTCGGCCGGCACGATGCCTCCGCGGAGCGGCGAGGCCGAGACGATCCGACCGTCGGTGTCGCCGGGGGCGCCCGCGACCTGGAGGACCCAGAGGCCGGTGGTGCTCGTTCCGGGCTCCGCCCACAACTCGACGTACTCGTCGTTGTCGGGGCCGCTCTGGCCGGTGCGGACCTCGTTCAGCCGGAACACGGGCAAGCTCGCGGACGTCGAGAAGAGGCTGACCGCGGCGTTCACGCACTCCTGGTCCCAGCCGACGTCGCAGCAGGTCGGGTCGGCGACGCAGATCGTGCCGCACACCTCGGCGATGTCGCAGCCGCCGTTCGCGTGGACCGTGAAGCAGCTGCCCGCGATCGTGCTGCCGCAGAAAGAGCAATCGAGGTTCGGGGCGCCGGGCGTGTCGGTCACGCCGGTCGCGAACGAGCCGACCTTCCAGGCGTCGACGTTCGGGCAGAGGTAGGCGTGACCCGGGACGAACGCCCCGTCGGGCCCGACGCGGGTCGTCGAGTAGACGTAGTCGCCGCCCGCGGGCGGAAGGGTCGCGGTCACCATCGCGACATCGTCGACGATCGCCTCCCACGGGATGAGGTCGAGGACGCCGTCGTCGTTCGTGTCGAGGTCCTGGTTGTTCGAGCCGGTGAAGCCGCGCACGAGCAGGTGGGTGACGTTGTCGCCGTTCTCGAAGTTCAGGCCGGTCGCGCCGACCACGAGATTCGGGATCGCCCCGCCCAGCGTGAAGGTCGATTCGGCGACGAGGAAGTGCTCGTCCGCGGGAATCACCTGGCCGTCGAGGCTCACGATCGCCTCGATCACGCCCGAGCCGCCGGCGCCGTCACCGATCACGAGGTAGGTGAGCCCATCGAGCGAGGTGCCGGCCGGCGCCTTCAACTCGAAGTACTCGTCGTTGTCCGCGCCGGGCATGTCGATGCGGATCTCGCTGATCACCGGATCGACCGGGCCGAGGCCGCACTCAGGATTGGCCGCCCCGGCGGTGTCCTCGCCGGCCAGCGGATCGGCCGGGCCGAACGCCCACTCGGGCCCGTCGGCGCAGAGGTACGCGTGGGCCGGGGCCGTCGGGCCGTCGGGACCGACGAGCGTGGGCGTGTAGACGAAGTTCCCGACGACGCCGTCGGGATTCAGCACGGCCATGAGCCCGATGCCGGAGAGGATCTCGCTCCAGGGGGTCAGGTCGAGCGTACCGTCGTCGTTGGTGTCGAGGTCCTGGCCGACGCTGCCCGTGAAGTTCATGACCAGGAGGTGCGTGACGTTGTCGTTGTCCTCGAAGTTGAGGTTCGTCACGAAATCGGGCGTCCCGAGCGAGAACGCTCCCTCGGCCACGACGAGGAAACCGTCCTCGGGAATCACCAGCCCCGAGAGGTCGATCGCGGCCTCGATCGTGCCGTTGCCCTCGGGCGGCACGGCGCCGTCGTCATCGCCGATCACGAGGTACCAGACCCCGTCCAGGCTCGTGCCCGGCACGCCCTTCAGTTCGAAGTACTCGTCGAGGTCGGGGCCGGGCTGGCCGGTGCGGATCTCGTTGATGCTGGCCACAGCCGCCAGCGGAAGCCGCATGACCGGCGTTTCGTCTCGCTCGCGTTCGACCGAGACCGGTTCGGCCGCGATCGCTGCGGGCTTTGCCTTCGACTGGGCGAGCGCCGACGGTGCGAGGGCGACCGCGAGAGCGATCGACGGGACCAGCGCGGACGAACCGCGCCGACGGAGGGCGGAGAGGGTGTGGTTCATGGGAAGGGGAGCTGGGAAGTGCGGATCTCGGGCTCGGCCTCGACCCCTGCGGGAGCGTCGGAGGACTACCGGAGGAAGGCCGCAGGCCGGGACGAGTCAAGACTCCCGGCGTTGCCGCGCTTTCTCCGCTCCTCAGGATCAGGCCGGGTCGAGTGTACGCTGAGGTTGGGGGAAACCGAACCGGAAAACCCCATCCAAACCGATTCCAGACGGGGAGGCCGCACAACGCGGACCCAAGCCGTCGGGTTCGTCGCCTGAGGTTCCCGGGCGTGAAATCGATCCGGAAATGGAAGAGGGCCGCCCCATGCGGAGCGGCCCTCGGATGGCAACCCGTTTCCGGACGGTGACCTCGATCACCGATCGACTCGGCAGCCCTGACTCAGCCCTGACTCACTTGGTCGGCTCGTCGGTCACCGACGCGGTCGCGGCGGGCACGGTCTTCGCCCCGCCCGGCGCCGGCGCGCCGCTCGGCAGGTCCTTGCCGAAGGTGCCGGCGACCGAGGTGGTGAGCGGCGAGAGATAGAGCTCGACGCGCCGGTTCTCGCGCGAGCCGCCCGAGGCGTTCGCGGCGATCGGGCGGTATTCGCCGTAGCCGGCCACCTGGAACCGCGGGGCCGAGACGCCGTCGCGCACGAGCTGGTCGCGGACGCTGATGGCCCGGTGGGCCGAGAGGTACATGTTCGACGGGTGCTGCTGGCGGGTGGCCGGCCGCGAGATCGGGACATTGTCGGTGTGGCCGACGACCTTGATCTCGAGGTTCGAAGCCGCCGACGAGTTGAGGACCGGGGCGATCTTCGCGAGCACCTCGTTCGCCCTCGAGGTGAGTTGCGCGGAACCCGAGTCGAAGGTCACGTCGCTCTTGAAGCGGAGCATGCCCTTCGCCGCGTCGAACTCGAAGATCTCGGGGTAGTCGTTCGCGATGTCGCCGAGGGCGATCTCGATCTCGCGGGGCAGCGGGCTCTCGAGGTCGTTGATCTTCTTCAGCAGTTCCTCGTAGCGGGCCCGCATCGCGTCGAGGTCGCCGCCCTCGCCGCCGAGCGAGGCTCGCATCGCCTCGAGGTCGGCCGCGGCCTCGGCGAGCTTGCGGCGGAGTTCCTGTTCGTTCGTGCGGCTCTCGTCGAGATCCGACTGCAGCGTGAGGACCTGCTGCTCCTTGCTGCGGTAGCTCGTGAGCAGGTCGTCGTATTTGGCCTGCGGGACGCAACCGGCAAGCGTGGCGAGGCCCGTCGCGAGGGCGACGGTGCGGAGGACGGCGGGGATCGGTCGGGGCATGGTGGTTCTTCCTTGAAGGGTTCTTCCGGCGCCGCGACGGCGCGGCGTTCGAGTCGGTCACGGCTTCGAGCGGAAAGGACGGCGAATCCGTTCGTCGTCCGGTCGTCTCGGGGTGATCGAGACGGGGGCGGAGTGTACGCAAAATCTGCCGGTGCGGAAGGTGTCGCGGGCATTCTCGCGGCGGTGGGAGTCCGACCGGACAGCCTTTCCACAGGGCCGGCCCCACGGGGCGGTCGAGCCGCTCGGGGCGCCGGTCGGGGTGGGCCCGGGATCGGGAAGGGATCGGGATCGGGCGGCCCGGCATCGGGGCCCGGCGGCGGTGGCGGTTTGGGCGGGAAGGGTCGCGGTTCGTCTCGGGGTGAGGGGCGTCCTTCCGGCCGATGCTGTGGAATCCGGCCCCGGCCGGCCGATAGGATCGCCTTCCCGATGGCGACCGGACACGAATCGATCGACTGGACGGCGATCCTCGATTTCGCGGGGGCTTACCCCATCGAGGCGTTCGAGTTCGTCCGCGACGGCCTCGGGTACACCGTCTCGCGGATCCACGAGCAGCCGGAGTCGATGCCCCAGCTCTCGCGGCATGTCTCGGGCCAGCAGCTCTGCCTCGGGCTTCGCGACCATGCCCTCGACCGCTGGGGCATGATGGCGGCGACGGTGCTCCACTCCTGGAACATCCACCGGACCGACGACTTCGGCCGGATCGTCTTCGCGATGATCGAGCATGGGGTCATGAGCAAGACCCCGCAGGACTCCCTCGCCGACTTCCGGGGGGTGTTCGATTTCGGCGAGGCGTTCGCGCCCGCGGCGGTCGCCGCGTCCGTCCTGGATCGCGTCGGCCGCGATTGACGGGCCGGTTTGCCGTACTCTTCCGACATGCCCGATCCGGACGCCTCGGGACAACCAGCCGGCCCCGAACGGCGATCGCCGGTCCGACTGCACCTCTGGGAGTTCCAGGCGGTGCGGGACCTGATCCTCGTCGCGCTCGTGGTGGCCCTGGTGCTGCTCGGGTACCAGATGCGCTCGGTGACGGTGCCGCTCCTGGTGGCCTTGGCGCTGGCGTACCTGATCGAGCCGGTCGTCGCCTGGGGCTGCCGCCGCACGCGGCTCTCGCGGGTCACGGTGGTCACCGTGATGCTGTCGACGGTCGGGACGGTGGCGCTCGCCGCGGTGCTCGTGACGATCCCGCTCGTGGTGGGGCAGGCGCTCTCGTTCGTGAGCAACGTGCGCGATGGCCAGTACTCGCGGCTGGCCCATCGCGCGATCGAGTTCGCGCCCGAGGAGTATCGCGGCGAGCTCGCGAAGGCGGTCGGTTGGCTCGATTCGCTGCGCGAGGGGACTCCGGTCGACGCGGCGCCCGTCGAGCCGGTCGCGGGGGAGGTCGCGGCCGAGACGCCGCCGGTTGACGCTTCCGAGGCTTCCGAGGCTTCCGAGGCTTCCGGGGCTTCCGAGGCTTCCGAGCGCCCGCTTTCCCGCGACGAGATCCGCCTCCTGGTCGCCGAGGAGATCGCGAAGGCCTCGGCCGCCGGCGACGCGGTCGAGCGCGGCGGCCTGCTCGGCCGGATCGGCGGCTCGCTCGGGGCCGCGGCCGAGACCGTCCTGGGGCTCTTCCTCGGGGCGGTCGGCCTGGTGCTGACGCTCTTCCTCGTTCCCTTTTACCTCTGGTTCTTCAGCGTCTACTGGCCCGACATCACCCGGTTCTTCGCGGGCCTCGTGCCGGTCGCCCACCGCGGCCGCGCCGACGAGCTGCTTGGGGCGATGGACCGGGCGATCTCGGGCTTCGTGCGCGGCCGCATCACGGTGGCCTTCATCATGGGCGTGATGTTCGCGATCGGCTGGAAGTTCACCGGCGTGCCGTACGCGATGGCCCTCGGGCTTTTCGCGGGGGCGATCTCGATCGTGCCGTATCTCGGCGGCGTCGCGCTGCCGATGGCGATCGGGCTGCTCTTCTTCGACCAGATCCAGCTGGCGCCCGAGATCCGCATGGCCTGGTGGGGCATCCTGCTCTGGCCGACCGCGGTGTTCACCGTGGTGCAGGCGATCGAGGGCTATGTCCTCACGCCGATCATCGCCGGCAAGGCGGCGGATCTCGATCCGGTCACCATCGTGGTGGCGATCCTCGCCGGCGGGGCCCTGGCCGGGGTGTACGGGATGCTGCTGGCGATTCCCGCGGCGGCCTGCGTGAAGATCCTGCTCAAGCAGGTGGTGTTGCCGCGGCTCCGGGCGTTCGCGCGGGGTGAGGTGAGCGACCCGCTGCCCTTCGACGAGACGGCGTAGCGGGAGCGGAGGATGGCCGCCGGGGGATGGATCCCGCGGCGGGGAACTCGGACTCGACGAGGAACGGAAGCCATGAGATTGGATCGACTGCTCGAGGGCATGGACGCGACGCTGCCGGTGGGCGGCGAAGGCGTCGAGATCTGGACGGTCGCCGACGACAGCCGCACGGTGCGGCCGGGGGCGCTCTTCGTGGCCCGCGGCGGCAGCGCCCGCGACGGCCGCGACTTCCTCGCCGACGCGAAGGCCCGGGGCGCGGTGGCGGCGCTGGTCTCGCGCGATGCCAGCGCCGGGGCCTTCGGCGACGGCGCCGTGGTCCGCTGCGACGATCCCGCGGCGCTGGTCGCCGCGATCGCCGATCGCTTCCACGGGAATGCCTGCGCGACGCTGCCCACCGTCGGCGTCACCGGCACGAACGGCAAGACCACGATCGCCTACCTCGTCCACCAGCTGCTCGCCGCCGGCGGCAAGCGGGCCGGGCTGATCGGGACGGTCGAGATCGACGACGGCCTGCGCCGCGTGCCGAGTTCGCTGACCACGCCCGGCGCGGTCGAGCTGAGCGAACTCTTCGCCCGCATGCTCGACCATGGCTGCGCCGCGGTCGCCATGGAAGCCTCGAGCCATGCCCTCGACCAGGGCCGCGTCGACCGCGTGCGCTTCGAGGTCGGCATCTTCACGAACCTGACCGGCGACCATCTCGACTACCACGGCACGATGGAGCGCTACGCCGAGGCGAAGGCCCGGCTCTTCGCGCGGCTGCCCGCGAGCGGCACCGCGATCCTCAACCGCGACGACCCGTGGTGGACCGCGATGGCGAAGGGGCCCGCGCGGCGGCTCACCTGCACGGCGAAGGGCGATCCCGGGGCCGAGTGCGCGGTGTCGATCGAGGAAGTCCGCCTCGAGGCGATGCGCTGCCGTTTCCGCGGGCCCTGGGGCGAGTTCACGATCGACCTGCCGCTGGTCGGGCGGCACAACGCGATGAACGCCCTCGAGGCCGCGGCCGCCGCCTGGTGCCTCGGCGTCGACGAGGCCTCGCTCCGGAGCGGACTCGAGCGGTGCTCGGCCCCGCCCGGTCGGCTGCAGCCGGTGCGGGCCGAGCGCGACGGCGGCGGCTTCTCGGTGCTCGTCGATTACGCCCACACCGACGATGCGCTCCTGAATGTGCTCACCGCGCTTCGGCCGGTGGTGCCCGAGGGCGGGGCGCTCCGCGTCGTCTTCGGCTGCGGCGGCGACCGCGACCGGACCAAGCGGCCGCGGATGGCGAAGGTCGCCTGCGACCACGCCGACGAGGTGGTGGTCACGAGCGACAACCCCCGCACGGAAGACCCGCAGGCGATCATCGCCGACATCCTCGCGGGCGTGCCCGAGGATTCGCGCGGCAAGGTCCGGGTCGAGCCCGACCGTTCGGCGGCGATCGCCCTCGCGGTCCGGGCCGCCCGCCGCGGCGATGTCGTGCTCATCGCCGGCAAGGGCCACGAGGACTACCAGATCGTCGGCACCGAGAAGCGTCGCTTCGACGACCGGGCCGAGGCCGAGGGGGCGCTGCGGAACCGGATCGCCGAGGTGAAGCCATGAGTGAAGGCAAGGTTGAGGCCCCACGGGAATCGCGACCGCAGTTCCTCTCGCTGGCCGAGATCGTCGCCGCGACCGGGGCCCGGCTTGCCGCCGGGCCGGGAAGCGGAGCCCTCGTCGGCGTCGGCACCGACACGCGGGTGGACCTCGCGGGCCGGCTCTTCGTGGCCCTGCGCGGCGATCGCCACGACGCCCACGACCACCTCGCGGCGGCGGTTGCGGCGGGGGCGGCGGCGCTGCTGGTCGAACGGGTGCCCGACCCGGCGGCGATCGGCGAGGTGCCGGTCCTCGTCGTGCCCGACTCGCGCCGGGCCCTCGCCGACCTCGCCCGGGCGTGGCGGTCGCGGCTGCCCGTGGCCCGCTGCGTCGCGATCACCGGTTCGAGCGGCAAGACCACGACCCGCCGCCTCGTCGAGGGCATCCTCGGCCGTCGCTGGCGGGGCACCGCGAGCCCGAAGAGCTTCAACAACGACCTCGGCGTGCCGCTCACGCTGCTGTCGGCGCGGCCCGACGACCGGTTTCTCGCGATCGAGATCGGGATGAACCGGCCCGGCGAGATCCGCCCGCTGGCCGAGCTGGCCCGGCCCGAGGTCGCGATCGTCACCATGGTCGGCCGGGCCCACCTCGAGGGACTCGGCTCGGTCGAGGCGATCGCGACCGAGAAGGCCTCGATCCTGGCGGCCCTGCCCGCGAACGGCCTCGCGATCGTGAACGGCGACCGGGCGGAACTGCTCGCGGCGGTCGAGCGGCTCGGGCTGCGCTGCCCGGTGCTTCGCTTCGGCCGCGGGCCGGGGAACCACCTGCGCCTCGCGGGCCGCCGGGCCGGCGGTTCCGGCCAGCGGATCGAGACCTCGGACGGCCTCGTCGCCGAGCTTTCGCTGCCCGGCGAGCACAACGCGGTGAACGCCCTGGCCGCGATCGCCGCCGCCCGCCACCTCGGGTTCGTCGACGCCGAGATCGCCGCGGCCCTGCCGGGCGTCCGTCCCGAGGCGATGCGGCTCGAACGGGTCGAGCTCGGCGGCATCGGCTTCCTGAACGACGCCTACAACGCCAATCCCGACGCGGTGCTCGCGTCCCTCGCGACCTTCGCCGAGCTCGCGGCCGGTGCGGACCGGCGGGTCGCGATCCTCGGCGACATGCTCGAGCTCGGCCCGGCCAGCGAGGCCCTGCACGAGGAGGTCGGACGGGCGGCCGGGTCGCTGCCCGGCCTCGGGCGGATCGAGGCGGTCGGCCGGTTCGCCCCGGCGACGCTGCGGGGGGCGGCGGCGGCCGGCTTCCGCGGCGAGGCCCGGTTCCACGCGGGGCTCGGCGAGCCCGAGCTGGCGGCGATCCTCGACGGCCTCCGGCCCGGCGACGCGGTGCTGCTCAAGGGCAGCCGCGGCTCGGCCATGGAGCGGGTGCTTGCGGCGGCCGGGGCCCGGTGGGGCGAACTCGCGGCCAGCGCCTGAAACGATCCTCGGGCGTGTGGTGAACCGTTCGCCGCTTCGCCGATGAATTGCGGCCGGCGGTCGCCCGCGCCGGCTTCCCTCCCGCCGGCCGCCGACCGATGCTCTACATCCTGACGCAGCACTTCCAGCAGTGGCTGGACGATGTGGGGCTCTTCCGCATCGTCCAGGTGTTCACCCAGGTCGAGTTCCGGGCCGTCGCCGCGGCCCTGGTCGCGTTCACGCTCGTCCTCCTGGCCGGGCCGCGGACCATCGCGTGGCTGACCCGCCGCAAGGTGGGTGACCAACCCGAGTTCTACGTGAAGGAACTCAACGAGAAGAGCGAGTCGAAGCGGGGCACGCCCACCATGGGCGGGATCCTGATCGTCGGCTCGATCCTGCTCACGATGCTCCTCCTCTGCGACTTCGTCTGGAGCCGCTATGTGCATCTGGCGATCGTGGTCCTGCTCTGGCTCGCCGCGGTCGGCGGCTTCGACGATTGGCTCAAGTTGAACGCCGCCCGACGCGGACCGGGGACGCGGGAGGGGCTCTACGCCTGGGAGAAGCTCCTCTTCCAGTTCGGGCTCGGGATCCTGGTCTCGTGGATGCTCTGGCGGCTGAACGCCGCAAGCGGCAGCCCGGCGGCGATCTCGCTCAACCTGCCGTTCCAGCGGACCTACTCGCCCGAGACCCGTACCGCCGCCGAGCTCGCGGTGCTGAATCCCGCGGTGATCACCCTCGGCGTGGTCGCGTTCACGGCGATCGGGGCGTTCGTGATCGCCCTCTTCAGCAACGCGGTGAACCTGACCGACGGCCTCGACGGGCTCTCGGCCGGCACGGTGACCATCGCGGCCCTCGTGATGGTCGTCCTCTGCTTCACGGCGAGCAACCAGGCCGCGGCGGGGTTCCTGATGGTGCCGTACGTGCCGGGCGGGAAGGAACTCATGGTGATCGCCGGGGCGATGGTGGGGGCGTGCCTGGGGTTCCTCTGGTTCAACGCCCATCCGGCCTCGGTCTTCATGGGCGACACCGGGTCGCTCTCGCTCGGTGGGCTGCTGGCCTACCTCGCGGTCGCGATCCGGGCGGAGGCGCTGCTTCTGGTCCTCGGCGGGATCTTCCTGCTCGAGGCGGCAAGCGTGGCGATGCAGGTCGGGTTCTTCAAGCTGACCGGCGGGAAGCGGATTTTCCGCTGCGCGCCGATCCACCATCACTTCCAGATGGGCGGGCTGGTCGAGACGAAGGTCACGATCCGGATGTGGATCGGGGCGGCGCTCCTGGCGCTGGTGACGCTGTCGCTCCTCAAGCTCCGCTGAAGGGCCGTACACTCCGGCCGCCCGATGGCCGGATCTCGCGACAACCTCGGGAGCTTCCCGGCGCGGCTGGCGATCCTGCTGGCGATCGCCACGGTCGCCACGGGGACGCTTGCGGCGCAAGTGGTGCGGCTGGCGATCGTCGAGCACGACGAGCACGCGGCGCGGACGGCGCGGGCCCTGCGGCGGACCGCGTGGCTGCCGTTCGTGCGGGGATCGATCCTCGACCGGCGGGGCGAGCCGCTCGCGGTGGATGCCGCGAGCTGGGACCTGCGGGTCGAGTACGAGGTGATCACCGGCCGCCACGCGATCGGGCGGGCGACCGAACGGGCCCGCCGCGCCGCGGGACCGACGGCGTGGGCGGCGCTCGGCGAGGCCGGGCGGCAGGCGGCGATCGAGCGCGAGCTGCCGGCCTGCGACGCCGAGGTCGAGGGGGCGCTCGCGGCGATCGGCGCGGCGGGCGGGTTCGATCGCGACGAGCTCGGGCGGAGGTTCGACCGGATCGTGCGGACGGTCGCGGCCCGGGCCGATGCGCTGCGCGAGCGGCGCCGGGCCGCGGCGACGCGTAAGGCCGAGGCGACCGGCCTCCCGCCGGAGCCGGTGCCGGAGGACGAGCCGATCCGCGAGCAGTCGGAATCGCACCTCATCTTGGCCGACCTCGACGACGCGACGGCGCTGCGGCTTGCCGCGTTCGCCGAGCGCGAGCCGGGCCTGTTCGAGATCGTGCCCGCGACCCGCCGCACCCGGCCGTGGCAGGAGGTCGAGCTGGAGATCGCCCGCGACCGCCTGCCCGGGCCGTTGCGGTCGGAGGTTGCGTTGCCGATGCGGCTTTCGGGCGTGGCCGATCACCTGCTCGGCACGACCCGCACCGCGGTGCACCGGGAGGATCTCGAGCGGCGGCCGTTCCGGGACGCCGAGACCGGCGAGACGCTCGATCCGGGCGGGTATCTCGCGGATCGCGATGTCGTCGGTTCGAGTGGGCTCGAGCGGACGCTCGAGGATCGCCTCCGCGGGCGGCGCGGGCGGCTCGAACGCGATCTCGAGAAGGGCACCGCCGAGCGGATCGAGAGCGACCGTGGCGAGGATGTGCGGCTCACGATCGACATCCGGCTGCAGGCCCGGGTGCAGGCGGCGCTCGACCCCCGGCTCGGGCTCGCCTCGGTGCAGGCCTGGCAGTGGGGCAACGATCCGCCGCCGCTCCCGCCGGGCCGGCCGCTCGCGGGTGCCGCCGCGGTGATCGAGATCGACACCGGCGACATTCTCGCGCTGGTCTCGAGTCCGACGCTGGCCGGAGCCGCCGGCGAGTCGTCGATCGACCGGGCGGCCGCGGGGAGCTATCCGCCCGGTTCGATCGTCAAGCCGCTGGTGCTGGCGGCGGCGATCACCGAGGGCGAGGCCTCGCCCGAGACGGTCATCGAGTGCCGGGGGCATTTCTTCCCGAACGTGACCACGAACACCCGCTGCTGGATCTGGCGGCCCGATCGCGGCCGCGACCTGACCCACGGTCCGCTCGGCGGTCCCGAGGCGATCGCCCGCAGCTGCAACATCTATTTCTACGAGCTCGCCCGGCGACTCGGGCTGTCGCGGACCGTCGAGTGGCTCGGGCGATTCGGCATGGGGCGGCCGCCCGGGATCGGGATCGGCCGCGAGAGCGACCGCGACGGCGACGGCCGGATCGAGTTCGAGGGCGAAGCGGCGGGCAGCGTGCCCGATCCGGACGGGCCGCTTGCGGGCAACGCCGCGGCGATCGCCGCGATCGGGATCGGCCAGGGGCCGCTCCTCTGGTCACCGGTGCAGGCGGCGCAGGCGTACGCGACCCTCGCCCGCGGCGGCGAGGTGATCGCGCCGTCGCTCTTCCTTGATCGAGCGGAACGGGGGCGAGTTCGCGGGCGGATCGGGCTCGATCCGCGCGGGGTCGAGGTCGCGCTCGCGGGCCTGCGCGACGCGGTCGAGCGTCCCTACGGCACGGGGCACCACCTGAGTTTCGCCGACGGTTCGCGCGAGGACCTCTTCACCATGCCGGGCGTGCGGGTGTGGGGGAAGACCGGCACGGCCGAGGCGCCGCCTCTCGCGCTGGACGAGGATGGCGACGGGACGGTCGAACGCCGCGTGGACCTCGATCATTCGTGGTTCGTCGGTCTTGCCGGCGACGCCGGTCCGGATCGCCCCCGGTACGCGGTCGCGGTACTGCTCGAGCACGGCGGCAGCGGCGGGAAGGCGGCGGGGCCGGTGGCGGCCGAGATCCTGCGGGCGCTCGTCGCCGAGGGGTACCTTCGCGCCGGGGCCGGGCGTTGAGCCGACCGGACGGCGGCATCCGGTGGAACCCCGCGGCGTTCGCCCGTTCGCGTGACGGGCGTCGCGATCTCACGCTCGGGTGGCTCACGCCGGCGTGGATCGCGGCGGCGGCGGCGCTCGGGCTGAGCCTGCTCGGGGTCGAGGCGATCGCGACCACCCGCCCGGATTCGGCGGCCCGCCAGTGGGCGTTCCTGCCGATCGGCCTCGTCGCGGCGATCGTCGTCGCAACGCCCGACTACCGCCGCTACCGCACGCTGGTGCCGCTGCTGGCGGCGGGCGTGGTTTTCCTCCTCGTGTTCGTGCTGCTGCCGGGGGTTCCCGACTCGATCGTGCGGCCCCGCAACGGCGCCCGCTCGTGGATCAGCCTCGGCGGGCTCGACTTCCAGCCGAGTGAACTCGCGAAGACGGTCTTCATCCTCGCGATGGCGGCGTGGCTCTCGTCGACGGCGGTGCACCGGAAGTGGTGGGGGTTCCTCGTGACGCTCGGGCTCGCGGCGGTGCCGGTCGGGCTCATCGTGCTCGAGCCCGACCTCGGCTCGGCGCTCCTCTTCCTGCCGACGCTGGCCGCGATGCTGGTCGCGGCACGGGGGCGGCTGAGCCACCTTCTCGCCGGCGTGCTGCTGACCGCGGTGCTCGGGCCGGTCGCGTACGTCACGGCGCTGCAGCCCTACCAGCGGGCCCGGATCGACGCGATCGTCGCCCAGTGGCAAGGCGACACCCGCTTCGAGCAGCGGGAAGGCTTCCAGGGCTGGCGGGCGATGCGGCTCGTCGGCAGCGGCGGCGTCGCCGGCGTCGGCGAGGAGCACGCCCGTTCGCTCGTGCGGCTGAACGCCCTGCCGGAAGAGCACAACGACATGATCTTCGCGGTGGTCGCGGTGCGGTGGGGAGCGATCGGGGCGCTCGCGACGGTGGCGGGCTACCTCGCGATCGTGGTCGCGGCCCTTGCGACGGCCCTTCTCGGCCGCGACGGGTTCGGGCGCCTCGTCGCGGTCGGCATCGCGGGGCTCACCCTGAGCCAGGCCTCGATCAACATCGGGATGACCATCGGGCTCCTGCCGATCACCGGCATCACGCTGCCCTTCGTGAGCTACGGCGGGACGAGCCTGGTGGCGAGCTGGATCAACATCGGGCTGCTGCTCGGGGTGGGATTGCGCCGGCCGAGGCCGGGCGATCGCGAGGGACCGGCCTACGGGGAGGTCGCGTAGACTCCGCGGCCCGTGGTCGAGCGTCGCGAGAACATCCCGTCGGAACGGCCGAAGCACGCCGACGCGCCGGCCTTCGACGCGACGTTGCCGCCGCTCGTGCCGCCGGCCGAGTTCCTTGATCGAATCCGGGACTCCGGCCTCGAGCTCGAGCCGGCCGAACTCGAGCGCCTCGGCCGCTACCTCGCGTTCCTCGCCGACGCGAACCGGAAGTTCAACCTGACCGGGGTCGATGAGCCGGAGGCGATGTGGATCCGGCACGCGGCCGACAGCCTCACCCTCCTGCCGGTGCTGGCCTCGCTCGAGGCCAAGGACGTGCTCGATGTCGGGAGCGGCGGGGGACTGCCGGCGATCCCGCTCGCGATCGCGATGCCCGAGGTGCGGTTCACGCTGCTCGAGGCGACCGGGAAGAAGGTCCGGTTCCTCGAGGCGGTGGCGGCGGCGCTCGGACTCGCGAATGTCACGGTCGTCGCGGCCCGGGCCGAGGACGCGGGGCAGGACCGCGAACGGTTCCGCGAGCGCTTCGACGCGGTGACGAGCCGGGCGGTCGGGCCGCTGCGGACGCTGCTCGAGCTCACCGTGCCCTTCGCGAAGGTCGAGGGGCACGTGCTCGCGATCAAGGGCGAGCGGGCCGCCGAGGAGATCGCGGAGGCGAAGAAGGCGATCCACGCCCTGCACGTCGAGGCCCTCGAGCCGGTGCGGACCCCGACCGGGACGATCGTGGCCATACTCAAGCGGCGCCCGACCCCCAAGATGTACCCGCGCCGCGCCGGCGAGCCGAAGCGGGATCCGCTCTGAACTTCACGACGCCTCGCGGCGCCGCTCGCGGGCGTCGAGCTCGTCGATGAAGCCGACGTCGATGAAATCCTTCATGTAGAAGTCGGCACGCGGCACCCCGGGCGGGACGAGGATGAACTTGCCGAGGTAGGGCATGAAGACGCCTTGGCCGACCTCGGACAGCTCATAGATCTGGACCCCGCTCGCGTTCCGGAAACGCACTCGAATGGGGCGAAACGGCCTCCGCCAATCCTGCTTGAAGTGGGCGTGAATTCGCGAGATCTCAGCCGGAATCTCCATCGGATCCTCCTTCGGAACCACCATGGTCTTGCGCGTCGGCATCGGGGTCAACTCCTGGAGCTTGCGAAGCAGGCCGGTGCTCGTGGAGTCGGACGGCCACGATCTGGGCGGTATCGAGCTCGATCAGTTCGAAAGCACCGACGACGAGGCCAAGAACCCGGTCGGACCGCTCGAAGTACCACTCGTGGTCCCTCTCGAGAAACACGGTCCTGCCGTCGGATCCGGTGAGTTCGAGCCGATCCCAATCCCCGAGGGCCAGCGTTGCCTGAAGTCGGGGTAGTCGCACGTCGTTCCTCCCGAGGCCACGGTAGCACGGTTCGCGACGCATCCCGCCGGCCGGGAACTTTTTCCGCCTCATCCCGCCTCACCCCACTACGTACCGCGCGAGCCCGCGCTCGAGATCCGCGACGAGATCGCGCGGGTCTTCCAGCCCGACCTGGAGCCGCACGAGCGGATGCCGCGCCGCGAGCGTCGGCCGCAGCGGGCTGGTGCGCCAGGTCCACGGCTCGCTTGCGACGACGAGGCTCTCGAAACCTCCCCAGCTGTAGCCGAGGCGGAAGAGCTCGAGTCCCTCGAGGAACGCCTCGAGCCGGCCGGGACCGCGCGGATGCAGCGTGATGCCCAAGAGCCCCGCGGCCCCGTCGAAGTCGCGCTTCCAGATCGAGTGCCCCGGATCGCCCTCGAGCGGCGGGAAAAGCACGTCGCTGACCTCGCTCCGGCCCCGCAGCCACCGGGCGATCTCGAGGGCGCTCTCGCCGTGCCGCCCGAGCCGCACCCCGAGCGAGCGGATCCCGCGCTGCACGAGGAAGCAATCCTCGGGATTCACGCCGGGTCCGAGGAGGTCGGTCATCTCCCGCACGCGGCGCCACGTGCTCTCCTCGCGGCACGAGACCACGCCGGCGAGCAGGTCGCTGTGGCCCGAGAGGTACTTGGTCGCGGCGTGGATCGTCACGTCGACGCCGTGTTCGGCGGGCCGGAAGAAGAGCGGCGTCGCCCAGGTGTTGTCGATCATGGTCACGACGCCGCGGGCCCGGCAGGCCGCCGCGATGGCCGGTACGTCCTGCATCTCGAAGGTGAGCGAGCCGGGCGTCTCGAGGAACGCGACGCGGGTGTTCGGGCGGAAGAGCCCTTCGATCGACGCTCCGACGCCCGGGTCGTAGAAGGTCGTCGCGACGCCCATCCGCGACAGGACCTTCTCGCAGAAGAACCGCGTGGGCCCGTAGCAGGAGTCGACCATGAGCAGGTGGTCGCCCGCCGACAGGTACGCCAGCAGCGGGATCGTGCACGCGGCCAGCCCGCTGCCCACCGCGACCGCCCCGTGGCAGCGGTCGAGCGCCGCGACGGTCGACTCGAGGGCCCGGGTGTTCGGGTTCCCGAGCAGCCCGTAGGCGTACGCCTCGGCGGCGGGGTCCGCGAAGGGCGCCGCCTTCATTTCCGCCACGGTGCGGAAGGTCACCGTCGAGCCGCGGAAGATCGGCACGTTCACGAAGCCGTGGTAGCGGTCGCCGGCGCGGCCGAGCGACTGGAGGTCGGTATCCGAGGGCGGAGGCGGGCGGTCGGGCATGGGGATCGGGGCAAGGTAGGGGATGACCGTCCGTCGCTCACGCCGGCAGGTCGGGCTGCTGTTCGCGCAATTCGCGGAGGCGCCGCAGCTCGGGGAACTTCCACGCGATCAGGCCGGTGATCGCGACGGTGCCGACGCCGCCCGAAACGACCGAGAAGACCGGTCCCATCCAGCGGGCGACGAGGCCGCTCTCGAAACTGCCGAGCTCGTTCGAGCACTCGATGAAGACCGAGTTCACCGCCGAGACCCGTCCCCGCAGCCGGTCGGGCGTCCGCGTCTGGACCAGCACATGCCGCACCACGACGCTGATGTTGTCGACCGCGCCCGAGATCGCGAGCGCCGCGAGCGACAGGAGGAAAGACTGCGAGAGCCCGAAGCCGATCATCGCGATGCCGAACGCCACCACCGACCAGAGGAGCGCCGGGCCCGCCCGCTGGATCTTCGGGCGGAAGGCGAGGTAGCCGGCCATGAGGCCCGCCCCGAGGTACGGCGCCGCCCGCAGGGCCCCGAGCCCGGCCGGACCGACCTCGAGGATCTCCTCGGCGAAGATCGGCAGGAGCGCCGTCGCCCCGCCGAAGAGCACCGCAAGCAGGTCGAGCAGGATCGCGGCGAAGACCGTCCGCTCTCCGTAGATGTGCCCGAAGCCCGCGAGAAACGAGGCGAACGAGATCGGCTCGCGCTCGCGTTCGACCGGCCGCGGACGCAGCCCCGTCGAGACGATCGCCGCCGTCGTCAGCAGCAGCGTCGCCGCCGCGAACGCCGGCCAGGTCGAACCGGTCCCCTGGATGAGGCCGCCGGCCAGCAACGGCCCGGTGATCGCGGCAAGCTGGAAGAGGCCGCTGTTCCAGGCGATCGCGTTCTCGAAGCTGCCGGGCGGCACGAGCGAGGGCAGCATCGCCGCCCGGGCCGGGGCGTTGAACGCCCGCACCGCGCCGCCCGCGGCCAGCAGCAGGTAGACGCTCGAGACGCCCGCCCCGAGGAGGCTCGCCGCCCCGAGCCCGAGCGAGACGAGGACGAAGAGGCTTTGCGTGACGGTGAAGACCCGTCGCCGGTCGAGCCGGTCGATGGCCTGCCCGGCCACCAGGGTGAGGGCCACCACCGGCAGGGCCCGCGCCACGCCGGTCCAGCCGAGGGCGAGGGCGTCGCGGGTCGACTCCCACACTCCCCAGAGCACCGCGGTGTTCATCGCCTGCAGGCCGATGCCCGAGGCCAGGAACGCGACCGCGAAGCGCCGGTAGTTCGGCTCGCGGAGGGCAAGATACGGGTCGTGCGGCAGGTCGGGCGGGGACACGCGAAGCCGGTCAGGGTACCGCACCCGGCGAGCGCGAACGCCGCGCGAGCTCGTGCCGGACCCCGGCGAGGTTCATCGCCCGGTACGCCCGACCGAGAAACGACGAGAGCCGCCCGTCGTCGACGCCCGCCGCGCGGGCCGCGGGTGCCAGCCGCTCCCGTGCCGCGGCCAGGGCCGCCTCGACGGACAGTTCGCCGCCCTCGACGCCCTCGGCGAGCGGCGTGAAGAGCGCGAGCTCCTCCTCGAGCCGGGCCCGGACGAGCGCGAGGTGCGCCGACCCGTCCTCGACGATCCCGCCGTGGGTCAGGGCGACGCGAAACGGCCCGCCCGACGCCTCGGCCGCGAGCCGCCCGAGCGAGTCGCGCCACGCGTCGCGGTCGAGGTCGGGCGGCGGCATCGGGATCGAGATCCAGTCGCTGCCCGGCACCCGCATGCCCGCCGCGTCGCCGGTGAAAAGCGTGCGACCGCCCGAGGCGTCCTCGAGCATCCAGGCGTGGTGGTGTTTCGCGTGGCCGGGCGTGGCGATCGCCCGGAACCGGCCGCGGCCGAAGGGGACGCATGCGCGGTCCTCGACGGCGTCGATCGGACCCTCGACCGGATGCGGATCCCCGTACTCCCGCTCGTACCGCTCGCCGTGCACGAGCCGCGAACTTGCGACGAGCCGCTTCGGGTCGGCCAGATGCCGCAGCCCGAGGGGATGCACCCGGATCCGCATCGCCGGGAACCGCCGCGCCAGATGCCCGGCGGCCCCGGCGTGGTCGAGGTGGATGTGGGTCAGGACCAGCTCGTCGATCCTCGCCGCCCCGAGCCGCCCGAGCGCCGCCTCGAGCGTCGCGAGGCACGCCGCCGGGCCGCACTCGACCAGCGCCGTCGCGCCCGCGTCGCGCACGAGGAACGCGCTTGCCGCCCCGGCCAGCCCGAGGTACCCAAGATCGATCGCGTCGATCCGCATGGCTGCAGCATACGAGGTCGAAAAAGACCGACGGGCGCGCTTCCTGCGCGCCCGGAGGTCCGTAAGGGAACAGAAGGTCCGTGTCCGCGGCATCGGGCCGCGGGAAGAGCCGGTTCAGTCGAAGGTCATGGTCTGCGCGGCCGGGCCGGGCGAGGTGTCGACGGCGAGAAGCTTCACGTCGGCCGAGCCGTTGCCGCCCGAGCCGACGTTCGTGATCCGCAGCCACTTGACGCTGGTCACCCCGAGCTGGGTCAGGTCGATCGTCGCCACTTTCAGTTCATAGGGCCCCGCGGCGGGCTGCCCGGCGCTCGTGAAGCGGCCGACCCAGATCTTGTCCGGCACGACGCTGCGGAGATCGACCGCCCGGACCTCGACCGGCGTCCCGAGGAGCGATCCCGTCTCGGTGCACGCCTGCACCCGAAGCACGCTGTTTCCCTGCTCCTCGAAGATGAAGAGCTCGGGCCGCGGGTCGAACTCGAAGTTCGAGTCCCAGACCCGCGTCGCGAGCGAGACGGTCATCGAGAACTGCACGTTCGCCTTGAGTTCCGTGCGGTTGTTCAGGTTGTGGTTGGCGAGGGTCTGCTTCAGCTTCGCCGGGAAGAGCTTGAGGTCGTTCACCGAGATGGTGCTGGCGTTGCCGTCGCAGGCCTCGAGCCGGTGGCAGCCGGGCAGGCCGACCGAGGCTGCAAGGCCGTTCACCGTGCGGAAACAGCCGACGGTTCCCGAGTAGCCGAGTTGCCGGACCTCGGCCGGAAAGACGAACTGCGGGCTCTCGACGACCGCGCCGTCGGGAAACTCGATCCGGTCGAGCAGGACATCGGAGTTGATCGCCTGCCGCGAATCGCTGAAGCCCGGCGTCGAGTACAGCAGCCGGATCGGGGTGTCGGAGTTCTGGGCGAGCGCCGGTGCGGCCAGCGCGAGGCCAAGGGACAAGGTCGTGAGTCGTCGGTCGGTGTGCATTCGGTTCCCTCCCGGTCGCGGCGGTCCTTGCGGGACCCGACGCGAGCCGTGAGAGACACCTTGGGAAGCGGCGGCGGCGAAGGGAAGCGGTCCGCACGGGAACCGGCGC
>JBIKVN010000179.1:0-6881 GCA_044356865.1 Phycisphaerales bacterium
GACGGAGGTCGAGTCCGTAGCAGCGCGACGTGTAGGGGCTGAAGTGCCGCTCGTCGGTGAGGTACGAGAGGAACTGCCGGACGATGGGAAGGTGATCTTGCTGCATGGACTCGTCTCGTCGAACGGGGTGCGGGAACGTCCCTTCGGGAACGCTCCTTTCTCCCGGGCTCTACGGCTATCGGCCGTTCGCGGTCGCCGGTTGAATGGCAGTTGCGAAGAGTTCCGGGACTTCCCGGTGTTTACCCCGGACCTGACCGGAGACGACCCGGAAAGGGCCGAGGTTCGCGGCGGCCGGGCGAAATCCGCGCGGGGAAGGGCTCTTTTTGCCCAAGAGAAACGGAGGAACGGGGTTCACTCGTCGGCCGGCTTGCCGTCGGCGAGGCGGGCCTCGCCGCTCCCGAGGCTCGGCGGCCGCAGGCTCCAAAGGGCGTCGATGCCACCCCGATCGGTCACGAACAGGATCCGGTCGCCGGCGCGGCCGCGGAGCCAAGCCGGCTGCATGTTCCGGGCGACCCCCGAGGTCAGGAGCCGGCGGTCGGACCCGTCGGCGCGGGCCGCCCACAGGTCGCTGCGGCCGTCGCGGCCCGCGTCAGCGGTTTCGACCACGGTCACGAAGGCGATCCGCTCGGCGTCAGGCGACCAGCACGGCTGGATCGTGGCGGCGTTCCGAGCCACGACCAGCGGACGTTCGTCGATGAGTCGCGACCCGTGCACATCGATCGCCCAAAGGCCCCACCGCGGAGACTGGCCGTCGCCGGCCCGCTGCACGAGGATCGTCGAGCGGCCGTTCCGCCCCGTCGCGACCGGGCTCCAGCGGGGCAGGAACCCCGCGGCGAGGAACTTGGCCTGTCCAGGCCGCGTGGCGTCGACGGTCCAGATTTCCCACTCCCCGCTCGGTCCGCGCCGCGAGAACGCCAGCCGCTGGCCGTCGGGTGACCAGGTCGGGTGGATCTCGTCGGCGGCGTCGTCGGTGATCTGCACGGGCGTCCCGCCGGCCACCGGGGCGACGAGCACGTTCCAATTCCCGTCCGAATCGCTCGCGAACGCCACGGATCGCCCGTCGGGCGAGATCGCCGGCATGATCTGGTCGCCGGGCATCGTCACCAACGGCGCGACGTCGCGACCGAGAAGCGAGCGGCGGTAGAGGTCGAAATCCTGCCGCTGCTGCCGCGAGGCGAAGGCGACGAAGGTGCCGGCCCGATCGACCTCGGGCATGAAGTCCCCGGTGGTCGTGAGCCCCGAGAGGCGGCGCAGGTCGCGCTCGACCTCGTCGGCCTCGGCGATGGCTGCCGGGTCGGGGGCGGGAGCCGACCCCGTCGAAGTCCGCGGGCCCGTCGAGAACGACTCGGCAAACGGCATGGGTCCACCCGCCGCCGATTCCGCGTCCGCAGCAGTCGGGATCCAGACGGTTTCGACCGGGGCCGGCTCAGGCGGAGAGTCGCAGGCGAGGATGCAGAGACAGGCCAGCGATGCGACGGCAAGCGGACGGGAGAAGCCCGAAACTTGCGGAAACGAGGTAGGTCCGACAGGTCGAGGATCGTTCACGATTCGCTCCGGACGAGGATGGACTCGGCAATCCCATGTGGCTTATAGGACTTCGAATTGGACAGGCACAATCGGTCCCAGCAGCCGCCGCACTCCTCCCCCATCGCGGTTCCCTTCGGCCGAATCGACCGTGAGTCTTCCAATAACCCGGCCCTGAACTACACTTGCCGATCCCCGATTGCGTAGCTCAGTCGGTAGAGCAAGCGGCTTTTAACCGCTAGGTCGTGGGTTCGAGTCCCACCGCAATCAGTGGATCCGGGCACTTCCCCGGATTCTCCGACCACCCTCCGGACCCCCGACGGGGCGTCCGGCACTTCCCCCGCCGAACCTCGGATGCTCGTCCTGCACGCCTTCTGGAGCCGGAACCGCCTCAACCTGTGGGCGGAGGATTCCGCGCGGGCTTTGGCGACCGACACCGACGACTCGACGGCTCCGCTCGTCCATCCCTATGCGGCGGAACCGGCGGCGATCCGCGCCGCCCTCGTCGCGGGCGGGTTCGCCGGCGAGCGCGACTTCGGGCCCGACGGAGTCGAAACCCTGACGCTGCCGTTCTGGGTTCCGCCGCAGGCCCGCGAGCGCGGCACCAGCCTCCCGATGCCGGGTGACCGGCTCGCGGGCATCCTCGCGATCGACGAGGACCTCCGGCTCGAGGCGCACGCGGCGACTTCGCGAGTGCCCTGCGTGACGCTGCCGCCGGCCGCGGCCCTCGCGACGCTGGTGCGGATGTCGACCGCCGATCACGCGGTGCCCGTACCCGGCGTCTCCGGCGGACTCGCGATCGGCGTCGATGTGCGGTACTGGACGGCCACCGCACGATTCCTCGCCGATCTCCTCGTCGACCAACGGTTCGTCCCGACGCTGGTCCAGGATCGCGACGGCGAGGCGCGGGCCCAATGGATCCCGTGGCTTTCCGACGCCAAGACCGAAGGCCGCCTCGGCGTGCTGATCGAGTCGATGCCCGCGGCCAGCCGGGCCGCCGTCGACGACGCCCGCGGGCAGCCGTGGCCGATCCTCGAGTCGGCCCTGCACGCGATGACCGACGCCTATGTGCGGCAGGTGCTGGCGGCGGAAAACTTCGGCGAGGCGATCGAGGATCGCGACCCGACGGGCGATCCGCACGTCGCGTGGCTCGCCGGACTCCTCAACGGCTCGACGGGCCTCCCGGGATCCGCCCCGGCCAACCTCGCCCTGCTGCGCGGCGCCCGCAGCTGGCTCGCCCAGCTCGACGACGTCACCGAAGGTCGCCTGGTCCGGCTCTGCCTCGAGCTCAACGAGCCCGACGCGGACGTCCTCACGCCCGAGCAGGCCATGGCCGCAACCTGGCGGCTTCGCTTCAAGCTGGTCACGACCGACGAGCCGCCGGTCTTCATCGACGCCGAGCAGGTGTGGGAACAGGGCGGAAGTTCGCTCAAGGGACTGCTCGCCTCGCTCGGCGGCGACGGCGACACCGCGAGCGACCTGCTGCTGGCCGAGCTCGCGCGGGCCGGCCGCATCTACTCGCGCATCGAGAAGGCCCTCGACGAGAGTACACCGACCGGCCTCGACCTCACCACCGCCGAGGCGTACCACTTCCTGCGCGAGTACCGGGCGATCCTGGCTGAGGCCGGCTTCGAGATCCTCGTGCCGAGCTGGTGGGGCCAGTCGGCCAGCCGGCTCGGGGCGCGGCTGCTCATCGAGAGCGAGCCGTCGGACGGAGGCTCGACCGGCGGCGAGCGTCGCGGCGAGCTCGGGCTGAACGCGCTCGTCGGCTACACCTGGCAGGTCGCGCTCGGCGATCGCCCGATCTCGCTCGACGAGCTGCGGGCGCTGGCCGCGACCGGCTCGCCGCTGGTGAAGCTCAACGGGCAGTGGGTCGAGATCCGGCCCGACGACCTGCAGGGCGCGAGCAAGTTCCTCGCCGAGCATCCCGGCGGGCAGATGACGCTGCTCGAGGCCCTGCGGCTTGCCCACGGGCTCGAGGGCTCGACCGGCAGCCTGCCGATCCTCGGCCTCGACGCGACCGGCTGGGTCGGTGACCTGCTGCGCTCGGGCGGCGTCGACGAGAAGCTCAACCTCGTCGAGCAGCCCGCGAACTTCCGTGGCGAGCTCCGGCCCTACCAGCGGGCGGGACTCTCGTGGATGGCGTTCCTCGACCGCTTCGGGCTCGGGGCGTGCCTCGCCGACGACATGGGCCTCGGCAAGACCATCCAGCTCATCGCCCTGCTCCAGCACGAGCGCTCGCTGCTCGCCCCGGGCGAGAAGCCCGGCCCGACACTGCTGGTCGCGCCGATGTCGGTCGTCGGCAACTGGGCCCGCGAGCTCGGTCGGTTCGCGCCGGAACTCTCGACCCATGTCCACCACGGGCTCGAGCGGCCGAGCGGGGCCCGCTTCGAGGAGATCGCGAAGTCCGCCGACGTCACCATCACGACCTACGCCCTCGTCACCCGCGACCGCGAGGCCCTCGCCCGCCTCCACTGGCGCCGTGTGGTGCTCGACGAGGCCCAGCACATCAAGAACCCGCCGACCAAGCAGACCGCGGCGATCCGCTCGCTCCGCTGCTCGCAGCGGATCGCCCTCACCGGCACGCCGGTCGAGAACCGCCTCACCGAGCTCTGGTCGATCATGGAGTTCTGCTCGCCCGGCTACCTCGGCACGCAGGGCGACTTCCGCCGCCGCTTCGCGGTGCCGATCGAGCGCCACCGCGACCGCCGCCAGGCCGAGCGGCTGCGGGCCCTGGTGCGGCCCTTCGTGCTGCGCCGCGTCAAGACCGACCCGAAGGTCATCACCGACCTTCCGCCGCTGGTCGAGAGCCGCCAGATCGTGCCCCTCACCGACGAGCAGACCCGGCTCTATTCGGGCGTGGTGAACGACATGCTCAAGCGGGTCGACATGGCCGAAGGCATCCGCCGCCGCGGCCTGGTGCTGTCGGCCCTCGTGAAGCTCAAGCAGATCTGCAATCACCCGGCCCACTTCCTGAAGGAAGAAGCCGCGACCGCCGCGACGGCCAAGGCGATCGCCGAGGCGGACGACGGGGTCGGCGGGCTGGCCGCGGACGCGTCGGTCTCGGCCCGCTCGGGCAAGTCGATCCGCCTGATCGAGATGCTCGAGGAGCTGCTCGCCGGCGGCAACCGCGCCCTCATCTTCACGCAGTACCGGCAGATGGGCCACCTGCTCGTCTCGATGATCCGCCGCGAGCTCGACACCGAGGCCCTCTTCCTCCACGGCGGCACGCCGCAGGTCCGCCGCGAGGAGCTCGTCGACCGCTTCCAGTCGGGCGATCCGGCGGTGCCGATCTTCGTGCTCAGCCTGAAGGCCGGCGGCGTGGGCCTCAACCTCACGAGCGCCAACCACGTCTTCCACTACGACCGCTGGTGGAACCCCGCGGTCGAGAACCAGGCGACCGACCGGGCCTTCCGCATCGGGCAGACCCGCACCGTGAACGTGCACAAGATGATCTCGGCCGATTCGCTCGAGGAACGGATCGACCAGATGATCGAGCAGAAGACCGAGCTGGCCTCGCAGATCATCAGCGCCGGAGATTCGGGCCTCACCGAACTCTCGACCGGCCAGCTCCGCGAGCTGCTCTCGCTGCGCCGCAACGCCATGGAGGACGACGCGTGATCCCCCGCGAACCGACCCGGGTCGTCCGCCGCGACGGGCCTCGGCGGCTCAAGGCCGGCATCCGGCTGCGCCGCAAGGAGGGGTACGAGAACCTCCGCTGGCCGGCGCAGCCGTGGTTCGCGGCGATCGCCGGCGCTCCCGACGCGAATCTGGCGGAAGGGCTCGATTACGCCCGGGCGGGCCAGGTCGGGGCGTTCAGCGTCGAGCCCGGTCGGATCGTGGCCTCGGTGCAGGGCCGGTCGCCGCGGCCCTACGAGACGACGATCGACGTGCTGCCGCTCTCGCCCTCCGAGTGGGATCGCGTCATCGCGACCATGGCCGGGGAGGCGCTCTGGTCGGCCAAGCTGCTGACCGGCGAACTGCCGACGGCGATCGAGTCGGTGTTCCTGGGCGTCGGGCGTTCGCTGCTGCCGGTGCCCGCCGAACTCGCCGCCCGATGCTCGTGCCCCGACCGCACCGAGCGACCCGAGGTCCCCTGCAAACATCTCGTCGCGGTCGCATGCCTGCTCGCCGAGCGGGTTGAACTCGACCCGCTGCTCTGTTTCACGCTGCGCGGCCTCGACGGCCAGCGCCTGCTCGAGCGGCTGCAGGAAGCCCGCACCATCGCGACCCGCGGTACGTCGACCGCCCACTCGAACCCGTCGATCTCCGAGGCGATTCCCGCGCCGCCGCCGCTCGAGCGCTGCCTGCGCGACTTCTGGCGACCGGGCCAGCGGCTCGACGAGCTGGGCGGGCTCGACGCCGAGGAGCGGATCCCGCACGCCCTGCTGCGGCGGCTCGGTCCGACCCCGTTCCAGGCGGGCCTGCGACCCTCGGCCGACGTCGGCCCGCGGCACGGTCGCACCGTTCCCACCATCGCTCCCGAGTCCGCGCCGCCGGTCTCGCGTTTCCCGCTCGTCGGACTGCTCGCGAGCATCTATGACTCGGTCGCGACGGCCGCCGGCGAGCTCCGCGACGCCGGTCCGGCCGAAGAAGGCCCCGAACCGTCGCCCGATCAGGCCGGCGACGGGAACGACTCGCCGAACGCCGCGCGGTAATCGTCGCACGCCGCGGCGATGACTTCGAGCGCCCGCTCGCGTCCGTACACGGCGCGGATCGGCCGCCCGATCGCCTCGCCCGGCCCGAGCTTGTAGGTCGAGAAGTAGTGCCGCAAGCGGTTCACGTGCGCCTCGGGCAGCTCGGAGAGGTCGCGCACCCCCGCCCACACCGGATCGTCGCGCAGCACCGCCACGATCTTGTCGTCGGCCTCGTCGCCGTCGAGCATCCGCAGCCCGCCGACCGGCCGGGCATCGACGAGGATCTCGGCCCGCTCGATCGGTCGCTCGGAGATGACGCAGACGTCGAGCGGATCGCCGTCGCCGCGCGAGGCTTCCGGGGAAAGTCCCGCCACGCGGGCGGCACACAGCGTCCGCGGGATGAATCCGTACAGCGTCGGCGGCGTCGAACTCGTGCGCTGCGGCCGGTCGACCCGCAGGTAGCCGGTCCGCTTGTCGATCTCGTACTTCACGAGGTCGTACGGCGTGATCTCGATGAACGCGGTCACCGTTTCGGGCGCCGCCTCGCCCGCCGAGACGCCGTGCCACGGATGCGGCCGCCACGGGAAGTAGCCGTCGCGGGCCATCGGGTCAGCCGCCGATCCGCTTCAGGAGATCCTCGGTCGCGGCCTTCAGCTGGGCGTCGTTCCCGGCCGCCTCGTCCTCGGGCGTCTGCGGCACGACCAGGTCGGGCATCGCGCC
>JBIKVN010000180.1:0-6820 GCA_044356865.1 Phycisphaerales bacterium
GTGTGCTTCGGGGCGCCCACGATGACGGCATCGTTCAGCCCCGCCACCGCCGTCCCGCACCGCGACGCGGCCGTCCCGCCCGCAATCGCCAACCGGTCGTGCATCACCCAGCCCGCCCCGCTTCGCGTGAACACCGCGACCGAGCCGCGTTGGGCAATTCCGCCGACGGTGTCGTACGGCGAACCCACGACGAGCGACGTCCCATACGACGCGAACGCCACGCTCGTCCCGAACCGCTCGCCCGCCGCATGATCGGGCGGGTTCACGTCGGTCGCCGTCCACGCGCTCGCGTCGAGGGTCCACACCGTCGCCAGCCCTGAATCCGTTCCCACGCCGACGCGATCGCCGAGCGGGGCGCCCGACGCGACGCGCGTCCCATCCTCGCTTGCCGCCACGCTCGCCCCGAGTCCGGCGTTCGCGACGGGCGCGGCCGCCACGAGCCTCGCGACCGTCGCGAGCGTGCCGTCGGCGTTGAGCGTGTGCGCGTACAACGCACCGCAGTTGGTCTTCCCGGTCTGGTCGTCGCCGGTCGCCCCGACCGCCAGCGTCGGCGTCGCGACGGTTCCGCCCAGAGCCACCGCCTGGCCGAAGCGGTCGCCGCCGGTCACCGGCCCGCTCGTGAGGATCTCGGCCGGAGTCCAGACACCCGCGGTCCGCAGGAAGATCGTCACCTCGCCCGAGTCGGCCAGCCCGCCGGCGTTCGCCTGCGGGGCGCCGACGGCGATCATCTCGCCGCGCACCGCGACCGACAGGCCGAAGCGATCGGTCGACGCGAGGCCCGGACGGGTGAGCTTCGCCTCGTAGTTCCAGGTCGAGCCCGTGCGGCGGAAGACATAGACGGCGCCCGCGTCGGTGATGGCCGACGGATCGGAGCTCGGCGTCCCCACGACCGCGACATCGCCGTGCACCGCGACGCTGGTTCCGAAGTAGTCCTTCGTCTTCGCGTCGACGCTCGGGGCCAGCAGTTGGGCCTCCTGCGTCCACGTTCCGCCGGTCCGCCGGTAGACCCGCGCGGAACCCGCGTCGGCTTTCCCCGGCAGGTCGTCGAGCGGGATGCCAACCACGATCGTGTCGCCGTCGGCCGCGACGGCGGCGCCGAAGTCGTCGCCGTTCAGCACGCCGGTCGAATCGAGCGTCGCGACCTCCTCGAGCGTGCCGCTGCCGAGGCAGTCGACCAGGCCGTCGGCATCGGCGTCGACATCGGCGGTGCCGCAGCCGCAAGCGCCCGGCGCGATCTTCGCCGGATCGCTCGGGCAGCCGTCGTTGCAGTTGGCGGTGCCGTCGGAATCGCCGTCGGTGTCGGCGACGCCGCAGCCGCACTGGCCCGGGGCGGTCTTGCCCGCGTCGAGCGGGCAGAGGTCGCCGGTGTCGTTCGTGCCGTCGTTGTCGTCGTCGAAATCGAGACAATCGGGCAGCTCGTCGCCGTCGGTGTCGCCCGTCTCGGGCGTGCCGCAGCCGCAGACGCCGGGCGCGGTCTTCGCCGCATCGTTCGGACACCCATCGTTGCAGTTGGCGGTGCCGTCGGCATCGCTGTCGGTGTCGGCGACGCCGCAGCCGCACTGGCCCGGCGCGAGCTTCGCGGCGTCGTTCGGGCAGCCGTCATGGCAGTTGGGGGTCCCGTCGGAATCGGAATCGGTGTCGGCCACGCCGCAGCCGCAGCTGCCGGGAGCGACCTTGTTCGCGTCGCGTCCGCAGAGGTCCGAGCCGTCCTGCGTGCCGTCGTTGTCGTCGTCGGCGTCGGTGCAGTCGTCGGTGCCGTCGCCATCGGTGTCGACGCCCGAGCAGGGGGCCGGAGCGGCGAAGAGCCGCGCGGTGCCGCCGGCGGGCGGGGTGTGCTTCGGAGCCCCGATCAGGACGCCCGCGTCACTCGCGGCGACCGAGGTCCCGAAGAGCGAACTCGACGTACCGGAGGCGGGCAGCACGAGCAGATCGTGCAGCTGGTACGAACCGTCGCCGCGCCGCGACAGCACCGCGGCCGAGCCGCGATTCGTGAGCCCGCCGATCTTGTCGCCGGGGCTGCCGATCACGAGGCAGGCGTCGTCGGTGCTCCAGGCGAGGCTCGCGCCGAAGCGGTCGGCGGCGGTAAGCAGCGAGTGGGCGAGGTTGGTGCCGGTCCAGGTCGAACCCGTTCGGGTCCAGGCCGTGACCGAGCCGCGATCAGCCATGCCGGTGAAGTCGGCGAGGGGGGCGCCCGCGGCGACGCGGGTGCCCGAGCCGTCGACGGCGACGCTCGTTCCGAGACCGGCCGAGGTGATCGCCGGATTGCCGACGTGGCGCACCGGTTCCGACATCGAACCGTTGGAGTTCAGGTTGAACGTGTAGACCGCACCGCAGTTGAGCTTCCCGGTCTCGTCGTCGCCGGGCGTGCCGACCGCGAGCAGGGGGGTCTCGGCGTCCCCGCCGAGCGAGACGGAGGCGCCGAACTGGTCCGATGCGGCGAGCGGTGAGGATCCGAGCGTGCCCGCAACCAGCCAGCTCGAGCCGTCGAAGCGGAAGATGGCGACTTCGCCGGAGTCGGCGACGCCCAAACGGTTGGCGAGGGGCGCTCCGACGGCGATGAGCGAGCCGCGGATGGCGACCGAAGTACCGAACTTGTCGGTCGCCGCGGGGGCAGGGCGGACGAGCTTCTGCTCGAACGCCCACGACGAGCCGGTCCGTCGGAAGACGTAGGCGGCGCCGGCGTCGGTCGCGCCGGTGAGGTTCGCAAGGGGGGCGCCGACGACGAGCACATCGCCGTGGAGCGCGACCGAAGCGCCGAACCGGTCGGCGGCGATCGCGTCGGGGGCTTGGACAAGCGCGGTCTGGCTCCATCCGGAAGCGCCGCGCGTGAACACCCGCACCGAGCCCGCGTCGGTCTTGCCCGGCAGGTCGTCGAGCGGAGCGCCGACGGCGGCGAAGTTCGAGGTGAGGGCGACGGAGGTGCCGAAGTCGTCGTTGGTGGCTGGAGAGGTCGGCGAAAGCGTGGCGAGCGTGGCGAGGGATTCCGGCAGCAGGCAATCGAGGATGCCGTCGCCGTCGGCGTCGGCGTCGAGCACGCCGCAGCCGCAGATGCCAGGGGCGATCTTGTGCGGGTCGGTGGGGCAGGCGTCGGTGCAGTCTGGCGTGCCGTCCGAGTCGGAGTCGGTGTCGGATACGCCGCATCCGCAAGCTCCGGCGGCGATTTTCCCGGGATCGTTCGGGCAGCCGTCGAGGCAGTTCGGTGTTCCATCTGAATCTGAGTCGGTATCGGCGACGCCACAGCCGCAGAGGCCGGGCAGTACTTTACCGGGATCACTCGGACAACCGTCGTTGCAGTTCGCTGTTCCGTCCGCATCCGAGTCCACGTCCGCTATGCCACAGCCGCACTGAGCGGCTCCGGTCTTGTTCGGATCATTTGGGCAACCGTCGAGACAGTTAGGTGTTCCGTCAGAGTCAGAGTCGGCATCTGCGACGCCGCACCCGCAGATTCCAGGAGCCACTTTGCCGGAGTCATTCGGACAGCCGTCGAGGCAATTGGGCGTACCGTCGGAGTCTGAGTCCTGTTCGCAGCAATCGGGAATGCCGTTCGAGTTGACATCCGGCAAAAGGCCGTCGCGGATTTGGCCATAGTCAACGATGCCGTCGTTGTTGCAGTCGGCGGACCATTCGACGATATAGGACTTGAAAGTTTCCCAGTGGTAACTCGGGTAGTGAAAGTCAGGGTCGACGCCCCAAGTATTGGTCGGTACTGCTGGCCATGCGGTGTAGTGGACGACGTTGCACGGGGGCCCGCCGCCAAATCCATTGTGCGGATGGTCGGGAAACCATGGCGCGTAACCTAGTGGCGTACCGTCAACCCAGACCCAGCCGCCCGCTGGCTCCGGCGATCCTGGTAACTGGTAGAGGCCAATCCATGGTCCGATGCGGTAGTTCCAAAGCGAGGCACTGCTGGCGACGTTGACGAATACGAAGTTACTTTCGGCCAAGGAAGTGAGCGACGCAAGATCGCCACCCTTCGCAAGAGCGAGAGTTCTTGACTGAGTCCAGTTGATGCCCGTTTGGACAAAACCACAGTACCAATGCCCATTTCCCCCATCCTGTACGCGCCACTGTACGGCCTGCTGGGCCAGCGCCGCCGACGAAACCGAAATCGCGATCGCGAGAGCCGCGGGGCCGATCTTCATGGGGGACTCCTGGGGCGGATGGGCGAGGGCCCGGCCGGTGAATTGCAGGGTACGGCGTGGGGTGGAGATATCCAATCATCCGGGAGTTTATTGTGCCAATCGAGAACTTTCTGGAGGCGGCGCGGCGTTTAGCGAGGTCCCGAAACGCGGAGGGCCAGGTCGGAAGCGGGGGCTGGACGGCGGCTGGTCGCGAGCGTTCGCCGTCCTCGTCAGGCGTCGGCCGAGGCCGACGTTCCCGGCCTGCCGCGTTCGGGGTGATTCGCGCGAATCGTCGCCTGCTGCACCCCGCGCATGGAGTGCCGGCCTGCGGTCGGCAGCGATGAACGCTGCAGCCGTCCGTTGCCCCGGCCTGGGAACGCCGGCCTTGGCCGGCGTTGATGAACTCCGATGCCGTTCAACGGCCGGGCGTGCGTGCGGTCGCCGTCCTCGTCCCGCGTCGGTCGCGGACCGACGCTCCATGCGCGGGGTGCAGTCGGCGGCTGGTCGCGCGAATCGTCGCCTTCTAAACCCCGCGCATGGAGTGCCGGCCTGCGGCCGGCAGCGATGAATGCCGCAGCCGTCCGCCGCCCCGGCCTGGGAACGCCGGCCTTGGCCGGCGCTGATGAACTCCGATGCCGTTCGACGGCCGGGCGGGCGAGCGGTCGCCGTCCTCGTCCCGCGTCGGTCGCGGACCGACGCTCCATGCGCGGGGTGCGGTCGGCGGCTGGTCGCGCGAATCGTCGCGTGCCGGACTGGGCGCATGGAGTGCCGGCCTGCGGCCGGCAGCGATGAACGCCTCAGCCGTCCGCCGCCCCGGCCTGATCTCACCGCGACACCCGCCCCACCTACCCATTCACCGCCGCCTCGATCTCGCCCAGCCCTTCGAGCACCTCCTCGAACGAGGGCGCCTCGCCGAAGACCATCTCCGCGGCCATCGTCGCGTACTCCGCCCGGATCGCGGCGGCGACGGCTTCGGGAGGCACCAGCCGCAGCGAGCCGGGGACCGCGAGGTCGTAGCGTGCCTTCCGATCCGGGAAGAAAGTGCTCTTGTGTCGCACGACCTCCGCGAGCAGCGTGCGATCGCTCGCCGCCCGCCGGCCGGTCTCGTGGCGCCACAGTCGATGGACGTCGTAGTAGTGGCGAGCGGGTTTCATGCGACGCGCCTTCGCCGCTTCCTGATGGGCGATCGCATGCAGGATCGTCGCCTTCTCCCAAAAGGTCCGTTCGGCGGCGAGGGCCCGCACGCGGATCGTGGCATCGCCAAAGCTCGCGGGAAAAATCTCGGCGGCGTAGGGCGTGACCGTTCCCTCGATCGACGGCCACGTGTCGCCGCGGGCGCCGAGCTCGAGCCGGACCGAGGGTTGCAGGTACCTCGAGGGGGCCTCGACCGAGGGATAGGCGAACAGCACGAGCGGGTTGTCGAGGTGCGAGACGTCGGACCGAAGCGACCAGGCATCTGAGGGCGTGAGGATGTCCGAGATGCGTCGCCGCAGGCGGTCGGCGAGCGTCCTTTCGATGAACTCCGCCGCCGCTCGCTTCAGCGCCTCGATTCGCCGCTCGCGTTCCTTCGTGCCGAGGCCTTTGGTCGCCGGATCACGCTCGCCCGCGAAACCCAAGCCGGCCCGATCGATCACGAGATCGATGTCCTCCGACATCCGATCGATGATGCCGAAGACCTTGGAAAGCGAGGTGCCGCCCTTGAATGTCAGCTCCGCGGGCAGGTCGTCGAACGTGAAGAGCTGCCGCAGGATCCAGCAGATCCAGAAGTCCTTCTCGATGATCGGGACGGTGACGCCCCTCGCCTCGGCCGCGGCCCGGAAGAGGTCGGAGCGATCGCGCGGAGCGAGCCGGGCCACCTCATCCATCGGCCGCCACCCGCCGAGCCGACCGAGCCAGCCAGCCGACGTCGTACTTCGCCCGCTCGAGCAGGTCGCGGCGCTGGCGAGAGGTCAGAATCCCGCGCAACGCGCCGATCGTCGCCTCGTCGGGATCGGGGCCCGCGGCGTGCAGGGCCTGGATCGCCCGGGACACCGCGTCGTCCTCGGCGGGCATTCGCCGGGGCGACACCCGCTTGAAGCGGAAGGTGCGGGTTCCGATCTGCATGGTCCGACTGCGGCCGGTGGTCAGATACACGGGCTTTGCGGAGATCTGCGTGCTGAGCCCCAAGCGGTTCGCCACCGTGGCGTCGGACGGAGCGACGGGGCTTCCGGTCTGCCGGCCGATGGCGGCGGCGATCGCGTCAGGATCGGGGGGCACGTCGAGGTCGAGCTTCGGGTTCCGGCGGGGCAGGTGGTAGAGCCCGCGGCGAATGCGGACGAGGACGCCGTCGCGAACGAGCCGGCACAGTGCCTGGTCGACCGCGGCCCGACCGGCGAGATCGAGAAAGTCCTTGGGAGTCACCACGGCGCCGGGGCCTCCGAGGCGGCGGTTGATGCGGGAGGAGATGAGGGCTTGGGTGGGGGACATCGGAAAGCGAAAGCGTCGGAGAATATAGCACGTTTTCTGACAGTTCATCGGTGGCTGGCCGCGGCTTCCAGTCGGGTAGAGCCTGAAAGAAGCGATGAGAAGCCGAATCTGAGGCGTTATAGGACTTCTTCTGAGGAGTGAGGATGTCTTGACCTGCGACCGATCTTGGTCCCCTCCGCCCCAACGAGTTTCGGGCTTGGTGGCGTGAACGCTGGTCGTCCTTGTCCCGCGCC
>JBIKVN010000181.1:0-6814 GCA_044356865.1 Phycisphaerales bacterium
GCATGCGGAAGCGGACGGACTGGCCCCCCCGCTTGCCGGGCTCGAACTTCCACTGCCTGACGGCGGCGAGAGCCGCGGCGTCGAACTCGGGATTGCTCGAGCTCTGCACGAGGGGATTCTCGACCCGCCCGCGCGGGTCGACGGTGAAGATGACGTAGACGGTGGCCGGGGTCTTCTTGCGGAGCTTCGGGGCGATGCTCGGGCTCGGCTGGAAGATCGCCCGCGGCTTCTGGTCGAGGTCGGAGAGCGAGAAGAGGGCCTCGTCGCCGCCGCCGGCGCCGGCCGCCGCCTTGGTGTCGACCTGCAGCTTGACCGCGAAGTCGCCGGCGACTCCCGCGCCGCCCGTACCGACGTTGAGGGCCATCTCGAGTTGCGACAGATCGAGCGGCGGCGTCTCCTCGGCGAGCTTCGGGGGCGGCGGCGGCTCGTCCTCGGCCTTCTCCTCCTCCTTCTCCTCGGGGGGCGGCGGAGGGGGCGGCGGCGGCAGCGCCGCGACGTCGGCGTCGCGCACGAGGAGGTCGGCGTCGGCCGGGGCGCTGATCGCCTCGAGGACGGGCAGGATCAGGAAGAGCCCGAGGGTGATCGCGAAGCCGCCGACGACGGCGGCGGCGTTCACGGCGATCCAGCGGACGATGGCGAGGGCGGACGGCATCGGATCAGCCCTTGGGCTTCAGCCCCGCGATGCTGACCTTGGCGGCGCCGGCCAGCTTGCACTCGTCGATCACGCGGACCAGCATGCCCGCCGGCGCCTTCGCGTCGGCCTGGATGATGACCGGCAGGTCTTCCTTGGCGATCATCCGCTTCACGACCGGCTGGACGCCGCCGATCCCGATCGCCTTGCCGCCGTACACCACGTCGCCCTCGGCGGTGATCGCGATCAGCACGCTCGTCTTCTCGAGCTTGACCGCCGAGGCGGCCTGCGGCTTGTCGACCTCGACGCCCGTCTCCTCGACGAAGGTCGTGGTGACGATGAAGAAGATGAGCAGGATGAACACGCAGTCGATCATGGGCGACAGGTCGATCGCCGTGTCGCCGCCCTCGTCCGAGCCGCTGTTGCGGAAGCGTCCCATGGTCAGCTCCGGGTTTCCGTCGTGTGGGGAATCATGGCCGTGTCGGGGTCCTTGCCGCGCGGCGACGGGTGCGTCCGCCGCCAGGCCGCCTGCATGCACAGGCTCTCGAGATGCTCGAACGAGGCCTCGTACCGGGCGACCCCGCGCGAGATGAGGTACTGGAAGAAGACGCCCGGGAGGGCGACGACGAGGCCGGTCTCGGTGGTGATGAGGGCCTCCGAGATGCCCGCGGCGATCTTGCCCATCGTCTGCTCGCCGCCCGAGCCGCTCGCAAGGGCGTCGAAGGTCGCGAGCATGCCCGTGACCGTGCCGAAGAGCCCCAGCAGCGGGGCCGCGGTGACGCAGACCCGGATGATCTTGAGGTCGCGCGAGAACGGCGCGATCTCCTGGGCGTGCAGCGCCTCGAAGACCGTGCCGATCGCGTGCACGTCGTCGATGCCGTCGACCTCGTCGAGGAGCCGGCCGACCTCGCCGCGGCGGAGCGAGCGGTCGGCGATCCACCGGCGGACCTTGCGGTCGCGCGGGATCGCGTAGCGCTTGAACAGCAGCCGCACCCAGACCCGCATCCCGAGCCCGAACAGGAAGAACGCGACCGCCGCGATCCCGATCATCGCCCAGTCGCCGGCGATCCAGATCGCGACGGCCTTCTCGACGAAGGCGCGGGCGCCCGCGGGCAGCGTGGAGAGGATGGGTTCGACGCTTTCCATTCGGATGGTCCGGTCCCGGGGCGGGCCTCAGGGCTTCGGGGTCTCGGCGGCCACGGCGGCGGCCGGGGCCGGCATGCGGCTCACCTGGTTCATGAACGCGATGCCGTAGGTCTCCATGCCGTCGACGATCGCCTTCGCCTTCCGCGAGAGGTAGGCGTGCAGCAGGAGGGCCGGGATCGCCACGATGAGGCCGTACTCGGTCGTGATGAGGGCCTCCGAGATGCCGCTCGAGAGCGTCCGCACGTCGCCGGTGCCGAAGACCGTGATGAGCTTGAAGGTGTTCATGATGCCGGTCACCGTGCCGAGGAGGCCGAGGAGCGGCGCCGCGGCGGCGCAGATGCCGATGAAGGGGACGAGCCGGTTCAGGCTCAGCTTCGCCTTGAGCACCGTCTCGTACATGACTTCCTCGATCAGGTCGCGGGGCTCGCCGAGATGCTCGACGCCCGCCCGCAGCATCTTCCCGGCCGGTCCGGGCATCTTCCGGGCGATCGACTCGGCCTCCGCCCGGTCGCCCCTCGCCATCGCCTCGAGCAGCTTCTTGAGCGACCGGTTCGAGGGACTGCGGACGAGGAGGAAGCTGACCCACTTCACGAGAGCCACGACGAGGGCCAGGCCGGCGAGGCCGAAGATCGGCCACATGACCGGGCCGCCCTTCAGGACATGCTCGGTCCAGGTCTCCTGCGTCTCGGCGATCTTCTGGGCATCGCCGAGCGAGGGGTCGAAGGGGAAGGTCGTGCCGAGCCCGGCCACGAGCGTCGACGCCGCCTCGGCCACGGCTGGGTCGGAGAACGGGGCGAGCCCCGCCTCGAGCGAGCCGAGCCGTTGCACCGCCATGCCGCTGCGGGTGCCTTCCTTCGACCGGAAGATCGCGACCGGGCCGACGAGGACGAAGGTGCCGTCGCTGACCATGCCGTCGGCGTCGACCGCCTTACCGTCGAAGCGGGCCCCGCCGGCGATCTCCTCCAGCCGGTCGAGGCTGGCCGCGAGGACCGCGCTCTCGACCGCGAGGATCTCGCGCTCGCCCTTCGCGTCGTCCTCGGCGACCAGCCGGGCGGCCTCGAGCGGCGAGCGGAATCGCTGCAGCTCGGCGATGTGCAGGCCCGACTCCCAGTTACGGCGGAACTCGCCGAGGAGCGAGGCGAGGTAGCCGACCTGCTCGTTGCGGGCCTTGATGTCGTTGCGGAGGTCGCCCTGGCCGCGGGTCCGGTCGTCGAGGGTGCGTCCGGCCTGCGAGAGCTCGCGGCGGACCTCGACGAGACGGGTCTCGAGATCGGCAAGGGCCTTCGCACGCGGGATCTTCTCGCCGGCGATCGACTCGCGGAGGGCGGAGAGCTCGCGGACGCTCTCCTCGAGCTGGCGCTCGATGCCCTTGCCCGCGTCGTTGAAGGTCGGGGCGGCGGCGGGCGGCTCGGGGGCGACGGCCGGCGGCGGCGGCGCGGCATCCTGTCCGGCGGCGAGGAGACCGGTCGCGAGGAGGACGAGGGCGGTGGTCATGGTCTTCATGGGAAGTTCCTCTCGGCGCGGGTCAGTCGATCTTCACGGGCAGCGCCACGTACTCGGCGGGACGCTCGTTCTTCAGGATCGCCACGGTGCGGGCGATCGCCTCGGCGCTCGCGTCGGCGGGCGTCCACTCCCAGGCGTCCTTGCCGGCGGTGCCGATCCCGGCGACGGTGTTGCCGGCCCCGACGTAGTAGCCCTGCCCGATGCCGAGGTAGACCGCGGTCACCTCGACCGAGCGGCCGCCGGGAAGTTCGCGGATCTCGCTCGTGACGAGGATCTCGCGGGCGAACTTGTTGATCTCGTTGAGGATGCCGACCACGTTCTGGAAACGGACGCTCGGCGGGAGCGCGGTGGTCGCCGGATCCTCGGGCAGGCGGGCGCTCAGCGGCTTGACTTTCTCGCGGATCGGCGCCGGCAGCCTGGCCAGCAGCGTGCGGGTGCGGGCCTCGAGCCCGGCGACCGTCCCGGCGAGGACGTCGCCCTCGAGTTTCAAGGCGTCGGCCTCGGCCACCAGGGCGGCGCGGACCTTGTCGGCCTCGCCGACGCCGCGCTCGGTCTCGGCGATCTTCGCCTCGACGGCCGCGATCTCGCCGCGGACGAGCTCGGCCCGGTCCTCGAGCATCTCCTTCGCGAGCTTCCAGTCGCGCTTCTCGGTCGCGATCGCCTTGCGGGTCTCGACCCAGCGCTCGAGGAGGGCGCGGGTCGTGTCGAAGGCGTCGTCGGCGAAGGAGGCGCCGGCCACGAGGGCCAGGGCCAGGACGGGCAGGAATCGGTTCCGGAGGTAGATCATGGAAACCTCAGAAGTCAAGCTGGAGGGAAAGGCCGAAGGCGAAGTCGACGCCGGCGGTGTAGGAACTGTTGAGCACGTCGCCCGAAATGTACTGCGAGCGATAGACGGTCTGGATCTCGGGGTTCAGCAGGTTCTTGGCCTGGAAGAAGAACTTGAAGCCGGGCAGGAACAGCTCCTGCTGGAGCGTGAAGTTCAAGGTCCCGATCGGCAGCGCGTAGACGTCGGGCACGTAGGCGATGAACGGCTGGTCCTTGTAGCCGGCGCCCTCGACGAGCGTGTCGCCGGTCAGGCTGTAGAAGAGCCCGAACTGGGTGCCGGTCTCGACGAGATCCTGCGTGAAGTAGATGTTGAAGAGGTACTCGGGCGTGTTCGTCATGTCCCGGCTGGTCGTCGGGAACCCGATCGCGGCCAGCTCCTGCGACAGCGACCCCGGCCCCGTCGGCAGGTCGACCGACGCGTCCATGAGGGTGGTGTTCATGCCCGCCTTGAAGCCGGTCATCCAGTCGGCCACCGTCGAGAAGTCCTGCCGCAGGTCGATCTCGATGCCGTTGATCGTGCCCTTCGGATAGTTCTGCACCGTGGTGTAGGTGAACTCCGGGGCGACCTCCTGGACGGTCTCGATCGGATCGGTGATCTCCTTGTAGAACCACGAGAACGAGATCAGGCCGCCCTCGAACGGCGTGAGGTCGAGCCGCACGTCCCAGTTCTGGAGCTCGCTCATCGTGAGGTCGGGGTTCCCGATGAAGATCGGGCCGCCGAGGAATTCCTGCTGGAGGATGGGGCTGAGCTCGCGGAAGGTCTGGCGGGCCACGGTCTGGGTGTACGAGCCCCGGAGGGTGAGCCACTCGAGGGCTTCCCATTCGAAGGCGATCGCGGGCAGCACGTCGTCCTGCGAGTAGTCGACGTTGGCCGACTCGTTGAAGGCGATCGGCGTGGTCGCCCCGGGCGGGAAGTACGGGGCGTCGGGTTCCGGATCGTTGACGATGCTGAGGAAGGTGTTCTCGAAACGCACGCCGCCGACGAGCTTGAAGGTCTCGACGATGGGCAGGTCGGCCATCAGGTAGACCGCATCGATCCGCTGCTCGCCCTGGTAGTTCACGTCGACGAAGGGCGGACCGTCGTCGATCGGGTGGTCCTGCGACGGGAAGACCTGGCTCCAGTACTCGTTCCAGTCCCCCTCCCAGGTCCCGTTCGGGTCGCCGTTGTTGGCGAACGTCTCCTGGGTGTAGGTCCGCGAGGTCTGGTCGTTGAAGTAGCCGGTCTTGAGGTAGCCCTCGCTGTCGGACCACTGCTTGAACGGCAGGGTCGCGTTGAAGGCCCACTGGGTGCTGTCCTCGTCGATCTCCTTCCAGATCCGCTGCAGCCAGCCGAGGTTGAAATTGGCGGCCGGGCGGTAGCCCTGCCAATACGCCGGCAGGGTGAAGTCCGGCAAGAGCTCCTGGTCCGCGACCCACGAGGCCCCGAACTGGGTCTTGTCGGGCTGGTCGAGGCTGGCCGAGCTGAGCGAAACGGTCCAGTCGAACTTCGGGGCGAGGAAGATCTCGCCGTCGCCGAGGAAGTCGAGGGTGTGGTCGCCGTTCAGGATGACGGTGCTCGTCTCGCGCTCGGTGTAGTCGAGGGTCTCGAGCCGCAGCCACGGCGCGGTGTTCACCTCGTTGCCGGTCGAGCCGGGACTGCCCGGGACCGCCGGGTCGTATCCGGGGAAGTAGAACTCCTTGCCGCGGGTGTCCTCGGCCAGCGTCGCGGTGTCGTCGGTGCTGCGGGTGTAGAGGTAGGTTCCCCGGACCTCGTGGTTCTCGGTCTCGATCCCGAAGGTGCCGAGCCCGCCCCACTGCACCGACTGGGTGCTCTGCTCGACATCCAGCAGCTCGGTGTAGAAAGCAGGCGGATCGCCTGGCTCGTACTGCAGCTGCTGCGGCGTCATCGGGTTTCCGGGGCCGGGCCCGAGCACCCAGAGCGAATCGTCGACGCCGTTGTCGAAGTAGCTCGTGTCGCGCTCGTAGAAGAAGCTGGCGAATCCGCCGACCCGGACGTCGTCGTCGAGATCCCACTTCCCGCCGCCCGAGAGCGACCACTTGTAGTCGAGAGCGGGCAGCGAACCGAACCCGACCCCGTCCGGTCCGGGCCAATTGGTTTCGACCGGCGCCGGGATGTCGCGGCGGCCGCCGTCGGAGCCCCAGGTCGAGATGCCGTTGGGATCGAGCACCGCCGAGTTCCCCGCCCCGGCGACCTGCGAGTTGAACCCGACCTGCGACTTGAACTGGATCTGGGTCTGTTCGGGGATGCCCTTGAGCACCACGTTCACCGAGCCACCCGAGCTGTCGCCCTGCTGGTCAGGCGTGAAGGTCTTGGTGACGTTCACGCTCTGGATCACCGCCGAGGGGAACTGGTCGAGCTGGACGGCCCGTTTCTCCTCGTCGGCGGTCGGGATGCGGACGCCGTTCAGGAGCGCCGTCACGTAGCGGTCGGGCAGACCGCGGATGACCGCGAACTTGCCGTCCTCGACGCTGGCGCCCGACACGAGGACCAGGGCCGCCGCGGCGTCGCTCGCCCCGGCCCGGTTGATGAGTTCCGAGCTCACCGAATCAAGCAGCGCCGGACTCTCGAGCCGGAGCTTCAACTGGAAGCTCTCGGTGCCGGCGATCGGCACCTCCTGGACGATGAACTCGTCCATGTCGGCGAACTCGCCCGAGATCGTGCCGTCGACGTCGACCGCTCCCCGCTCGGGCACGGTGACCGGCGGGGCG
>JBIKVN010000182.1:0-6789 GCA_044356865.1 Phycisphaerales bacterium
CGCGATCAGGCCCGGCGGCGACGGCCGGCGAGGCCGGCGAGGCCGAGGAGGGCCACCGCGCCCGGAGCCGGGACGACGGTGTACGCGAGGAAGGGGCCGGCCACCGACGGCGAGCTCCAACCCGGGGTCGCCGGATCGAACCGGCTGAGGTGATCGACGCCGGGGTCGTTGCCGCCGCCCGAGGTCGCCACGTCGAAGTAGAAGGTGTCGCCGACGGCGAGACCCATCGAGGCGAGGGAGATGGTCCAGGTGACGGTGTTCCCGTTCACCACGTTGGTGGACATCATCACGTTGCCCCAGTCCCACTCCGAGCCCGTCCACGAGACGAACTGCGAGTTGTCGGTGGGCTGGTCGACCCACGAACCGAGGTAGTACTCGATCGAGGCGCCCGAGAGGTCGACCGGGCGACTCCAGGCGTTGGTCGAGGTGCCGCCGGTGGTCTCGGTGTCGAAGTACATCATGTACTTCGTCCAGTTCTGGAAGGCCACGGTGGTGACCGAGATGTACAGGTTGGTCGCGTCGTTCTCGAGATAGACGCCGCTGATGTCGAGGTTGGTGAACCCGTTGTCGAACAGGTCACCGGTGGCGTCGGTGTACGTCGTGCCGTGGCTGGCGAGGGCCGACGAGGCGACGGCCATGGCCATGAGGGAACCGAGGGTCTTCATGTCTTTCTCTCCGTAAGGGGGAAACCGGGGGGAACGAACCGATCGCCGCGGACGACAGGGAAGACCGCGGACCAGTAGGAAAGTAATGGAGGAGCCGGAAGAATCAAACGAGCGGCCGACATTTCCCGCATGAAGTTCCGGAATCGCGACGAAAGGCCGATTGGTTATCGGTCACGCGGCTGGACGGCGAGGCGGAGGACCTCCGACTTCGTCTCGCTCTCGCGCCACTCCTCGTCGGGCCGCGAGTCGGCCACGATGCCGCAGCCGGCCCAGTAGTCGAGCGTGCCCTCGAGGTGGTCGACGCGGTGCGGCACGCCGCGGCCGGCGATCGATGCGGTACGGATCGAGACGTTGAGCGTCATCGAGCCGTCGCCGCCGAGCAGGCCCATCGCCCCGCAGTACGCGCCCCGCCGGGCCGGCTCGAGCTCGTCGATGACCTGCATCGCCCGGATCTTGGGGGCCCCGGTCACGCTGCCGGGCGGGAAGGTCGCGGCCAGCAGGTCGAAGCGGTCGAGACCGTCGCGGAGCCGGCCCGAGACCTCGGCGACGCCGTGGTGCACCGTGGGGTGCGACTCGATGGTGCGGCCGCTCTCGACGCGGATCGACCCGATCTCGCAGACCCGTCCGAGGTCGTTCCGCATCAGGTCGACGATCATCGCCAGTTCGGCCGCGTCCTTCTCGCTCGCGAGCAGCCGGGCGGGATCGGCGGAGGCCGGAAGCGTTCCCTTGATGGGCCGGGTGACCACGCGACGGCGGGCGTCGAGGTCGAGGAAGAGCTCGGGGCTCATCGAGACGATCGCCCGGCCCTCGTCCTCGATCAGGCCGCCGAACCACGCCCCGCTCGCCTCGAGGGCGGCGGCGGCGAAACCGCGCACGCTTCCGGTGAACGGCGCCTCGAGCCGCCGCGCGAGATTCGCCTGGAAGAGGTCGCCCGCATGGATGAGCTCGACGGTGCGCGAGACCGCCCACTCGTAGCCGTCGCGGCCGATCGGCGACTCGACCGGTCCCGCGCGGAACGAAAGGTCGCCCGGCGCGGCCTCCGCCAGCCGGCGGGCGTCCAGCGGAACGCCGGCCGGATCGCCCGCGATCGACCACTCGCCCGTCGCGTGGTCGAAGACCAGCGTGTCCGGGCACCACGCGAGCAGGGCGAGCGGCCAGTCGCGGTCGTCGCGAGCCCCGATCGGGGCCTGCGCCGCGGGCTCGAGGATGCGGCCGAGGTCGTACGACAGCGAGACGATCCAGCCCGCGTTCGGCGTGCCACCGGGCACGCGGCGGCGGAACGCCCCGCGCAACTCGGCCTCGATCGCGCGACGGGCCTCGCGCTCGGGCGTGCCGGGAGGCACGCGGACGCAGCGAATCTCCTTCGGCTCGGCGAGAATCGACCGGCGGGCCCAGGTCCCGCCGCCGTCGCCCGCGGGCCCCGAAACCAGGGCCGCGAGCGGCCGGGTCGCCGGCCAGAGCCGCACCGCATCGAGCGGTCGGACGGGCGCCGTCGCGGCTCGGGACCCACGGGACATGGTCGCGATGATAGGTCCGCGGACGCGGGCCACCGGTACACTCCGCGGCCCTCGATCGGAACCCGCACGCCTCACCGAAGGATTGACGATGGCCACGGCCACGCGCGACGCTTCCCGTTCCCAGTCCGGCTCCCGGCAGAAGTCCAAGAAGAGCGAGAAGAAGGGCCCGCCGCCGAAGGCCGCGAAGCTCGGCCGGATGACCTACTACTTCGGCGCCGACCGCTGCGAGGGCGACGGTTCGATGAAGTCGCTGCTCGGCGGCAAGGGCGCGAACCTGCACGCCATGACCGCGATGGGCCTGCCGGTGCCGCCCGGCTTCACCATCACCACCGAGGTCTGCACCGCGTTCTACACGCTCGGCAAGAGGATGCCGAAGGGCCTGATGGACGAGATCCGCGCCGCGGTCAAGCGGCTCGAGAAGGAGACGGGCAAGCGCTTCGGCGACGCGAAGAACCCGCTGCTCGTCTCGGTGCGCTCGGGCGCCCGCGACTCGATGCCGGGCATGATGGACACCATCCTCAACCTCGGCCTCAACGACCGCACCGTCGACGCCCTCGCCCGGTCGACCGGCAACCCGCGCTTCGCCTGGGACTGCTACCGCCGCTTCGTGCAGATGTACGGCGACGTGGTGATGGGCGTGCAGAAGCGGCACGAGAACGAGCACGAGCCGTTCGACGACGTGATGGACGCACTCAAGCGCGAGGTCAACGCCCCCGACGACACCGACCTCTCCGAGGGCCACCTGCGTGAACTCGTCGACCGGTTCAAGCGGCTCATCAAGCAGCGCACCGGCAAGGGCTTCCCGACCGATCCGCTCGACCAGCTCGACGGGGCGATCGGCGCCGTCTTCAGCTCGTGGATGAACCCGCGGGCGATCGTCTACCGCCAGAAGTACCGCATTCCCGACGAGTGGGGCACCGCGGTGAACGTGCAGGCGATGGTCTTCGGCAACATGGGCGAGGACTGCGCGACCGGCGTGGCCTTCACCCGCGACCCGGCGAACGGCGAGAACGTCTTCTACGGCGAGTACCTCGTGAACGCCCAGGGCGAGGACGTCGTCGCCGGCGTCCGCACGCCGAAGCCGGTGGCCGAGATGGCCCACGACAACAAGGCGATCGCGAAGGCCTTCCGGCAGCTCGAGAAGGTCCGGGCGACGCTCGAGAAGAGGTTCGGCGACGTCCAGGATTTCGAGTTCACGATCGAGAGCGGCAAGCTCTACATGCTGCAGACCCGTAACGGGAAGCGGACCGCCCTCGCGTACGTGAGGATCGCCCACGACATGGTGAAGGAAGGGCTCATGAGCCCGCGGCACGCGATCGCGAGCGCCGACCCCGAGGCGATGAACCAGCTGCTGCAGCCGGTCTTCGATGTGAAGGCGTACGAGGCGGCCCGCGGCGAGGGCCGCCTGCTCACCAAGGGCCTGCCCGCGGGCCCGGGGGCCGCGACCGGCGAGATCGCCTTCACCGCCGAGAAGGCCGAGCAGCTGGTGAAGCAGGGCAAGCACGTGGTGCTCTGCCGCGTCGAGACCAGCCCCGAGGACCTCCGCGGCATGATCGCCGCCGACGGCATCCTCACCACCCGCGGCGGCGTGTCGAGCCACGCGGCCCTCGTCGCCCGCCAGATGGGCAAGGTCTGCGTCGCCGGCGCCGGCGAGATCCGCATCGACTACCACCACGGCACGCTCACTTGCGGCGGCATGACGCTGCGCGAGGGCGACCGCATCTCGGTCAACGGCACCACCGGCGAGGTCTTCGCCGGCCAGATCGCCACGGCCGACAGCGAGCTGAAGCAGGTGCTGGTCGCGGGCACGATGAAGCCGTCGGACTCGAAGACCTTCAAGTACTACGACTTCATCATGGGCCTCGCCGACAAGTTCCGCCGGCTGGGCATCCGCACCAACGCCGACACGCCGGGGCAGGTCCGCAACGCGGTCGCGTTCGGGGCGGAAGGCATCGGCCTCTGCCGCACCGAGCACATGTTCTTCGAGGGCGATCGCATCGACGCGATGCGCGAGATGATCCTCGCCCGCGACGAGGCCGGCCGCCGCCGCGCCCTCGCGAAGCTGCTGCCGTACCAGCGGAGCGACTTCGACGGCATCTTCCGGGCCCTCGAGGGGCGTCCGGCGTGCATCCGCCTGCTCGACCCGCCGCTGCACGAGTTCCTCCCGCACGACGGCGAGGCCCAGCGCGATCTCGGCAAGAAGATCGGCGTGCCCGCCGAGGAGATCGCCCGCCGCGTCGCCGAGCTGCACGAGTTCAACCCGATGCTCGGCTTCCGCGGCTGCCGTCTCGGCATCCTCTTCGCCGAGATCACCGAGATGCAGGCCCGGGCGATCTTCGAGGCCGCGGCCGACGTGCAGCGCGACGGCGTCAAGGTCAAGCCCGAGGTCATGGTGCCGCTCGTCGGCTTCCGCAAGGAGCTCGAGCTGCAGGTCGAGGCGATCCGCCGCACCGCCGCCGAGGTCATGAAGGAGAAGGGCGTCAAGTTCGACTACCAGGTCGGGACCATGATCGAGATCCCGCGCGGCGCCCTGACCGCCGACGAGATCGCCGAGACCGCCGAGTTCTTCTCGTTCGGCACGAACGACCTGACGCAGACCGCCCTCGGCATGAGCCGCGACGACTCGGGCTCGTTCCTCCCGGGCTACCAGGAGCGCGAGATCGTGAAGGACAATCCCTTCGCGACCATCGACGTGGGCGGCGTCGGGCAGCTCGTCCGCATCGCGTGCGAACGCGGTCGGGCGACGCGGAGCGACCTCAAGCTCGGCATCTGCGGCGAGCACGGCGGCGATCCGACCAGCATCAAGTTCTTTGACGAGGTCGGCCTCGCGTACGTCTCGTGCTCGCCGTTCCGCGTGCCGGTCGCCCGCCTCGCCGCGGCGAAGTGGGCGATCGTGAACGGCACCAGCCCGGCCCTCACGGGGAAGGGCGGCAAGGGCAAGAACAAGGCCAAGGCCAAGGCCAAGGCCGACAAGAAGGACAAGAAGGGCAAGAAGAAGTCGAAGTGAGTTCGTTTCCGGAGGTCCGTCCGTGATCCACGCCGTCGCGCTCGCCGTCGTCTCGCTCGCGTCCTTGCCGGTCGATCCGCCCCAGGCGTCGGAACCGACGAAGGCCGACCCGCCGAAGCCGGCGGCCCCGGCCGGACTGCCCGCGCCGCCCAAGCGCTACTCGGTCGCCCGCGCCGAAGGCCCGTTGAAGCTCGACGGCAAGCTCGACGACGCCGCGTGGGCCAAGGCGGCGTGGACCGACGACTTCGCCGACATCGAGGGCGACCGCAAGCCGCGGCCCCGGTACCGCACGCGGGCCAAGATGCTCTGGGACGACCGGTACTTCTACATCGCCGCCGAGATGGAGGAGCCCGACGTCTGGGCGACCTATCGCGAGCGGGACATGATCGTCTTCCACGAGAACGACTTCGAGGTCTTCATCGACCCGGACGGCGACACCAAGCAGTACTACGAGCTCGAGGTGAATTGCCTCGGGACGATCTTCGACCTCTTCCTCTGCCGCCGCTACAAGGACGGCGGGCCTGCGGTGCACGCGTGGGACGCGAAGGGCCTGGTCACCGCGATCGACGTGCAGGGCTCGGCGAACGACCCGCGCGACGACGACCGCGGCTGGACGCTGGAATGGGCGATCCCGTGGTCGGCGCTGGTGCCGCCCGAAGGCGTCGAGAACTGCCCGTGCGACGAGGAGAAGGCCCGCAACGGTGCGGTCCCGAAGCCGGGCGACACCTGGCGGGTGAACTTCTCGCGCGTGCAGTGGAAGCACGATCACGAGGAGCTCGACGCCGACGGGAAGCGGATCGGCCCGAAGCGCGGCCCGACGCCGCCGATGAACGACTCGATCCGCCAGGCGCCGCCGCCGGCCTACGCCAAGAAGCCGAACACCCCCGAGGACAACTGGACGTGGAGCCCGCAGTGGGTCATCGACATGCACGAGCCCGCGCGGTGGGGTTTCGTGACGTTCGGGGAGTGATCGGCGGCGGCGTTCAACGCGGGTTCCGCACCAAGTCTCCGCCCACGTCCCGAACGCTCGTGCACCCCGCCAGCGCCATCGCGAGGTCGAACTCGCCGTGCAGGATCTCGAGCACCCGCCGCACGCCCGCCTCGCCGCCGGCCCCGAGGCCCCACAGCACCGGCCGGCCGATCGCGACCGCGTCGGCGCCGAGGGCGAGGGCCCGCAGGATGTCCACGCCGCGGCGGATCCCGCCGTCGACGAGGACCGGCACGCGGCCGTTCACGGCCGCCGCGACCTCCGGCAGGCTTTCGGCCGTCGGCGGGGCGCCGTCGAGCTGCCGACCGCCGTGGTTCGAGACGAAGATGCCCCGCGCCCCATGGTCGATCGACCGCAGCGCGTCGTCGTCGCGGCAGACGCCCTTCACGAGCACCGGCAGCGGCGTCTGGGCGGCCAGCCACTCGAGATCCTTCCACGAGAGGCTCTCGCTGATCGTCCAGCCGAGGCTCTCGCCGATGCCGCGGCCCGAGTGCCCGGTCGGCCCGCCGGGCCGCACGAGGTTCGCGACCTCGATGCCGTCCGGCACGCGGAAGCCGTTGTGGATGTCGCGCTCGCGGGTGCCCCACTTCGGCGTGTCGACGGTCAGCACCA
>JBIKVN010000183.1:0-6774 GCA_044356865.1 Phycisphaerales bacterium
CAGGGCGGTCAGGTCGCCGGACCCCACCGCGCCGTTCCCGTCGATGTCGCCCGGGCCCGGACTGCCCCAGTTCGCGAGCAGGTTCGCGAGGTCGGCGGGGTTCACCGCACCGTCGCAGTTCAGGTCGACCGGAACGCATCCCGTCTCGACGTCGATGACGCCCGTCGCCGCGGCGCCGTTCTCGTCGACGTACTGCACGGTCAGCTGCGAGCCGGTGAAGTCCGCGGGAACGGTGAAGGCGAGGCGGGCGACGCCCTTCGCGTCGGTGATCGCCTGTCCGACCGGGTTCCCGTCGACCGTCACGGCGACGCTGTGGCCGACGTTGACGCCGGAAGTGCGGCGGCTGACGGCCGAGAGCTCGACGGTCTCGCCCGGCCCGGCGACGAGGCTGCCGGTCTCGACGAGGTTGTCCTCGACGTCAAGCTGCCAGAAGCCGGGCACCGAGACCGCGCTCACCCCGTCGGTGGCCGATCCGAAGACGATTCCGTTGACGCCGACGCCGCCCGGGAACGCGTACCGCTGGCCCTCCGGCATGGCGAGCGGCGTGAAGACGCCGTTCGGCCACGCGACGGCCTTGATCTGGAAGCCACCGGGCCCGGACCCGTAGTAGTAGCCCGCGACGATGCCGTTCCGGCTCATGGACAGGCCAGAGGCGCCGCCGAAGAGACCGGCCGGTACGGGCAGCACGTTCACCTCGCCGTCCGGCATCACCACCGCGGGCGCCCGGGACCAACCGCCGTCGAAGTAGCCGTTGATGAGCACCCCGCCGAGGTTGTCGATCGAGACGCCCTTCGTCTCGAGGCCGTCGCTCGGAACGAGCGAGACGCCCTCGGAATCCCACCGCAGCGCGGCCGACGGGGTTCCCGACGGGGCCTGGATGGTGCCGGTGACCACGCCCGAGGAGTTGATGCTGTTGGCGAAGCTCCAGATGACCCCATCGTCGACCTCGAACTCGGGCAGCGGAAGCAGCTCGAGCTCCCGATCGACCCAGCGGGCGGCCCGGTACTGGCCCTTCGAGATGACCGACCCGACGACGACGCCCGACTCGTTGATGTCGTTGGCGTACCCGCCTTCGCCGAGGTCGGGCAGTTCAAACCGCTCGCCGCCGAGCCAGACCACCGGCGTGCCGTAGATGCCGAACTCCTGGAACTCGGTGCCGGCGATGTCGCCGTTCGAGTTGATCGCGACCGCGTAGCCGCCGAACTCGTTGGGCAGCTCGACGGGGGTGGCGGTGGCCGCATCCCAGACGACCGGGACGGAGGTGCCGGGCTCATTGGTGTTGACGGCGCCGACGATCAGGCCTGCGGCGTTCACGTCGAAGGGGCTGCCGCCGAAGCCGAAATCGGCGAGCGGCTGGAAGGGGACTTCGGCCGATACGGGCGAGACGGCGAGGCAGACGACGGACGAGGCGACGACGGTGAGCTGGCGAAGCATGGCAAATCTCCTGGCCAAAGTGAGGGACCGCGTGGGGACTGACCGGCAGGACCGCGAAGGCGGCCTTCCTGGAGGCCTATCTTCGCGGCAGGATTCGCCCTGGATGCGGGGCCTCGCTGGCTCGCATACAAAACCCGGGCGATGTCGCCCGAACGCGTCATCGATCCGGCCCTGCTGCGAATGCAGAAGGGGCCCGGCGGCAGTCCGTTGACGACTTCCGGCGACGCGCCGTCCCGCTACGACCGCGGCCCGGCCGGGTGCGGCACCGCGCACTCGACCACGACGAGGCGTCCCTCGATGCGGCCGATCCGCTCGCAGGCGTTCGCGAGTTCGAGCTCGGCGGTGAGCTGGCGGTCGTCGACAAGGATCTCGACGTAGGGCGGAAGCGTCGAGGCTGCGGGCCGCGTGGCACGCAGTACGACCAGGCCCGTGGCGCTGATTAGGAGCGCCGCCAGCGCGACCCGTGCGGCACCGCGCCGCGTCCGCCGTCGTCGGGCCGCCTCGTCGAACGCGGCGAGGCCGCGGGCGAGGATCTCGTTCCGCCGTTCGTTCTCGTCGTTCCGGTGGTTCATGGGGTCATCCTCCGGGCCCGTTCGGCGGCCCTTCTCAGCGTGCTGTCGAGCGCCGCCCGTCCGAGGCCGAGCCAGCCCGCAAGGCGTTCGACGGTGGCGCCGGTGCGGACCCTCAGTTCGAACATCGATCGCTCGTCGGCGGTTAGGCCCGGGAGTCGCGCGGCCTCGTGGCGGATCTCCTCGAGCAGGGCGAAATCCTCGAGGAAAGCGACGGCCTCGGGCCGCGATCCGGCGACGCGGCGCTCGCGGGTGCGGCGGGCGAGTTCGCCGCGGAGAAGGTCGATCGCGGCGCTCGCGACGATCTTTCGGAGCCACGCGTCGAGCCGCGCGAGGTCGGGGCAGGCCCGCGGGGTCCGGGCCACCCGCAACCAGGTCTCTTGCGCGGCATCGTCGGCGAGGTCCCGCCGTCGCCCGAGCCGCCGGAGCGACTCGGACTCGACGAGGACGCAGCGACGGCGGAAGAGCGCCTCGAACGCGGTGCGGTCGCCCGCGACCATTCGGGCCGTGCACGCGGCGGCGGCGGCATCGTCGAAGCGATCCGGGGCTTCGTTGGCCCCGGATCCCGTCGCGGACGGTTGCGGGATGGCGACGCAGCGGTCGTTCATCGAAGGCAATCGGGGCAATGGGCTCGGAACACGGCTGGAGTGTGGCGCGGATCGCGACACTCAGCCGCTCGGCAGGGTCGACGACTCGCGCACCCCGCGCTCGGCTGGCAGGGCCCGGACCGCGGCCCGCATCGCGGCGAGATCCTCGTCGGTCCCGTACACGAAGAGCATGCCGGACTCGCGGTGGAGCCGCACGCGGAACTGCCCGGATCGGGCCGGGGCGTCGATCTTCGCATCGATCTCGCGGAGGAGCGAGTCCTGGATCCGCTCGACTTCGACCCGCTCGGCTGCGTCCCGATCCGCGGCCTCGTTCGCCGCGGGCAGGCGGAACATCGACACCGCCTGCGCCACCTTCACCGGCACGGTGAGTTCCTTCGCGTCGGCCCGGTCGGTCGTGACCACGATGGTCGCCGGCCGTCCGGCCTTCACCCACGCGTCCATCTCGAACGCGAGGTCGAACGTCGCCGCGGGCTTCGCGTCGGCCGGCAGCTTCACGGCGCCCTCGGGCACGACGCCGGTCACCGTGAACGGCTTGCCGTCGACGTTCGCGAGGGTGATGGTCGGGGCCGGGCCGACGAGCGGCTCGATCGCGTCGACCGCCTCGGGCGAGACGCGGATCACGGTCTTCACCGTGGCGACGATGAACATGGTCTCGACCTTCCCGCCCGCCAGCGCCACGTGCACCGGCTTCTTGAGGTCGATGCCGGTGCGCTTGCCGGGATCCATGGTGACGGTGACGTCGAACGATGCCCTGGGCGCGATCGGATCCTTCGGGAACGCCCCGAGGGTCGTGCAGCCGCAGCCGCCCTTCATCGACTCGATGGTGACCGGCGCGTCGCTCGCGTTGGTGACGGTCAGCGTCACGGTCTTCTGCTGGCCGGCGATCATCTCGCCCATGTCGATGGTGGCGGGGCTGAAGCGGAGCGTGGCGGGGGCGGCGTCGGCCGGCACGACCGGCGGTTCGGCCGAGGCCGTTGCGGGAAGCGGGGCGGCGAGGGCGAGCAGGGCGACGAGGGGAAGGCTCAGGCGGTTCATGGGGACTCCGTGCGATGGCTCAGGGCGGGTCGGCCCGTCGATCCACGACGGACCCTTACCCCGGAAAACGGAGTCGCTTCCCAACAGTCGTCGGAGTTTCGCCGAGGAAACCGGAAATCGACGGACCGGCGCCTCGTCCCGTCAGCCCGTCCACGCCGCGAGCAGCGAGGTCAGGTCACCGGGCTCCACCGTGCCGTTCCCGTCGATGTCGCCCGCGCCCGATCCGCCCCAGTTCGTGAGCAGGTTCGCGAGGTCGGCGGCGTTCACCGCCCCGTCGCAGGCGAGATCGGCGGCGACGCATTCGTCCTGGACGGTGATCGTCGCCACCGTAGACGCACCGGTCTCGTCGATGATCTCGACCGGGTCGCTCTCATCGGTCCACCCGTTGTGAGAGACTGAGCTTGGTAACGACCTCTCCTTCGATCGGCGGTGCCGAAGCGCACGCGTGCCCGCGAGCCGGAGCGGAGGCTCCGCTGGGCATCTCGCCGCGAAGGCCGCAGGGGCCAGCCTGCCCAACACCCTCTGGATGCGACGGTGTTTGTAGTGGAGAATCCATCGTTCGACGAGGTGTTTCGCCTCCGCCAAGGTGTCGAAGATCTCCGAGGACCGCAACTCGTCCCGCAGGCGGCCGTTGAAGCTCTCCACGATCCCGTTCTGCCGCGGTGATGCCGGATCGATGCCGGATCGATGTAGAGCGTCTCCGTGCCGCTCTCCTCGCACCACTTCTTCACTGCCGCCGAGATGAACTCCGGGCCGTTGTCGCTGCGGACGTGCGCCGGCGCACCCCGGATCGCCGTCAGCTCGTCCAGGAACGCCACGACGTCCTCGCCGCCGAAGTTCCGCTGCACCTCGATCGTCAGGCACTCCCGCGTGTACTCGTCCAGAACCACCAGCATCCGGAAGGAACGGCCGTCCGCCGTGCGGTCCTGCACGAAGTCCATGCCGCAGACCTCGTTCTTCCTCGTCGCACGGCGACGCTTGATCCCGTTCTCGCCCGTGCCGATACGCCGGCGTTTCCTTCGTTGCTTGGCGTTGCTTGGGGGCACCAACCGCCGCTCCGCACGCCACACACGCTTCATCAGGCGGTTCCCGACCGTCCAGCCCTCGCGATGCAGCCGGTCCCGGTAGGGGTTCGGCGGCACCGGGCGGCGTTGCGTGCTCCGGTGCTGGCCCACCGCCCGGCAGGCACGCCGTTCGGACACGGCCATCACCATCGTCACGCGCTCGATCGCCCGGCGCCGCCGCCCAAACTGTCGGTGGCGCTCAGAGTTCCCCCTTGGCCACCTCCTTGAGGATCTGGATGTCCAGCTGCTGGTCCGCCACCAGACGCTTCAGCCGGGCGTTCTCCTTCTCGAGATCCTTCAGCCGACGCACCGCGTCGCGGTCGACCGCCCCGCACTCGGCCCGCCAGCGGTGCCCCACCATGGACAGGACGTGACCTCGGACACCCCCAACGAGCGGGCGACCTCCGCGATCGTGACGCCCTTGGCGAGCGCCTCGTCAGCCTGCCTCAACTTCGCGACGATCTCTTCCGGACGGTGACGCTTCCTGTTCGGACGCATCGATAAGAGACTTCTCCTGGCCCTTCGGGCCGATCAAGTCTCTCACAATGCATGGACCTGTTCAGCGAACCCCTGTCACCTCCGCTCCGACAGGCATGGAGGGGGCGGCTACCATGCCCCAACTCCCAGGCGGGTTGGACCGATGAGGGCGACCCCGTCACGGTCGACATCGTGATCGGACGCGGCTCGGGCCGCATCGGCGGGGTGGAAGTGAAGGCTTCGGCGACGGCAGGACCGGCGGCTCGATCATGCTCGCCGAACAGCCCTGCGGCGTGACGGTGCGAAACGAGAACGGCTCGTCGGAGCCGATCTCCCACCCGCGCGCCCCGGTCGATTCCTCCGCCGTCGTGGGCCTGTCGATGGCGAAAGCGAGGACGAGGTCGAGGTCGATGCGACTGGGCGGAACGCCGCCGACCACCCGCACTCGCTCCGGGAAAGGACAGGGGTTCGCCGACTTGCCCATCCCGGGCATCAGCCCCACGCTCCATGCCGATAACGCGCCACGACGCGGCTTGCCTGTCCCCTTCCGTCCGACCGAGGATCACGGAACAACATCCGAAAGGGCGCGTTCCGGCGCAGGTGCGAAGCCGGGAACTCTCCTGACTCGCCAGAAAGGACAGTGCAGCCGTTGTAACTGCCTTAGGCGTCCGCTACCGTGGCTCGGACTTCTCAACCGAACGGCCGCCGGATTTCGGGTTGCGTATCAATTCGTTTTGCGCGTGGACCACAGGACCCCCAGTATGTCTCAAGCATCTCTCAGGCATGTCCGCTCCACGCTCGCGCACGCCGTGTTCCTCGTGTCTGCCTCGATGCTGACGACACACGCCATGGCCAACGACTGCGATGGCGATGGTCGTTCCGACTGCTTCGAGATCGCGGCCGGCGCGGCGGATGCCAACGACAACGGAGTCGTTGACTCCTGCGAGAAGGCCAGAGGCGACTTCAACCTCGACGGCGGGGTGTGGGCCGATGATCTCACGGTCATCCTGAACGCGTGGGGGCCCGGAAAGGGCCCCGCAGACCTGGACGGCAACCGTGTCGTGGATGGTGTCGACCTCGTCATGGCGCTCGGCAACTGGGGTCAGACACCCACCACGGGACGCAGTTGTTCGGATGGAAACGCGTGGGCGGAATCGATCGATGGGCCGTTGTCGGGAAACATGGCAGCACCCACGGTGGTTTTCTTCCAGGTCGGAGCCAACCGCATCATCGGGACCTCGACGCCAGCCCCGGGCGGGCAGTGTGCGATCTTCCCCGGAAGTCCCCCGGCGGGCGTGTCGTACTATCCAAACCATGAGTCCTACACCGACTTGGTCACGTTCACCCTATCCGCCAATCAACGGCTCATTGCGATTCAACTCGAAGTCCTCGAGGTGACCGGCGTATACACGACCGAGATCTTGCCATGCGTTCCCGCACTCGAGTTTCAGCGGGGTGCTTTTACCGCCATCAACAACTCGAACCAGATCGACTGGAACTCCGACAGCGTCGTCAACTTCCTCGCGCTTCCGACCCAACATCCGTTGATCGGATTGGGCTTCGCGAAGTCGCAGGGAGAAGATCTGC
>JBIKVN010000184.1:0-6746 GCA_044356865.1 Phycisphaerales bacterium
CGCTGGCGGTCTGGGAGTACCTCCAGCAGGTGATCATCGGCCTCGACGGCTCGACGCAGGCCAGCGAGCAGCAGGCCCGCGACCTCGCCGGCGCGTTCCTCTTCACCGGCAAGGAGCAGGACAAGGTCCTGCGGGTGCTCTCGGGCGGCGAACGGGCCCGGGCGGTGCTGGCGGGGCTGGTCGCGAGCGCGAAGAACCTGCTCGTGCTGGACGAGCCCACGAACCACCTCGACATTCCCAGCGGCGAGCGGCTCGAGCAGTGCCTGCTCGACTACGGATCGGGCCGCGACGCGGGCGGCCACGGCGGGGCGATCCTGCTCATCACGCACGACCGGGCCCTGCTCGACGCGGTCTGCGAACGGCTGGTGATCCTCGACGGCGAGGGCGGCGCGACGATCTTCGAAGGCGGCTACCGCGAGTGGCTCGCGAAGAAGGCGAAGGACGCGCCCGCGGCGACCGTCAAGGGTGCCCGGGAAGCTCCGTCGTCGACCAAGGCCCCCGCGAGCGCGAAAGCCGCTCCCGCCCCAAAGTCGAAGCCCGGTCCGCTTTCGCGACTCACCCTCGAGGAACTCGAGTCGCGCATCGAGCGCTGCGAGTCCGAGATCAAGCGGATCGACGCCGCCCTGCTCGAGGCGGGGAACTGGGCCGATCAGGCGAAGAGCCGAAAGCTCGCCAGCGACCGCGAGCGCTTCGCCGGCGAACTGCAGCCGCTCGAATTCGAATGGTCACGCCGGGCCGAGGGCGGCTGACGGGTTCACGAAGCCAGCATGGCCGTCTCGACCGTGAAAGCCACCGCCCCGTCCGGACCGAGCAGTTCGTAACGGATCGGCTCGAATCCCTTCGGAAGGGCTCCCGCCGCCCCGGCGAGGAAGCGATCGGCCGCGAGCTGCACGATTTCCGCCGAGCGCCCGTCTCGATCGACGGCCTTGAGCGAGTATCCGCCTTGGCCGATCCGACCGAGCCCGAACGCCGCCACCACCACCTGACCCCGGACCGAATCGACCAGGAGGATCGCCGAGGCGAGACCCCGGTGCCTCGCGTCGACGGGCGCCATCGGGAAGGTCCGGTCCTCGACGGCCGAGAAGGCCGAGAGGTTGGGCACGAGAACCCCGATCTGCTGCTCGACCCCTTGCGAGATCACCTGCTGGGCGATCTTGGTGGCCTGACCGCTGGTCTGGCCGAGCGTGTAGAGCGAAACGACCAGCGCCGAACCGAGCACGATGGCCGCCGCCCGCCAGAAGGGCGTGGACCGCTCCGCGGCCCGGGCGTTCCGGGCGGTGAACTCTTCCATCAGCATCCGGAACTCGGCCAGGCGCTCGGGGGTGAGACGGTTTTCCTCCCCCGCCGATGGGGCCGCCGCCTCGGAGTCGCGGCTGCCGATCTGGCCGATGTGGGCGATCGGCTGCAAGCCTTCCGTCGACTCGTCCATCACCTCCTCGAGCCGAAGCAGCACCTTGCGACGCAGGATCGGCCGCGGCTCCTCGTCGGCGAGGAAATGGTCGGCCGCAGCCAACTCGGCCTGCAGGGCGACCACCTCGGCCTGCAGGGAGACCGGCGCCTCGTGGAATGCGCGGTGGAAAAGCGCCGCCTCGACCTCGTCGAGCAGCCCGAAAGCATCGAGCGGGGCGAGTTCGAGCAGCTTTTCTCGAGTCATCGATTCCAGTCCGTGCATCGCAGGTTCAATCCGATCCCCGTCGTCGGGCAGTGTCCGGCATCCTCTCGCGGCCCGGGCGCTTGCGGGCCCCGGCCGATTGCCCCGGTCCGCCGGGGGAACCGGCCACCGTACGCAGCCCGCGCCGATCGGTTGCAGCCCTCGGCAGATTCCGCTCCAACGCTCGGGCAGGGAACCTGCCCGACCCGGCCGGAAACCCCGCACCGCACACCTCTCATCCGTGGGCCCGATCGCCGCCGAAACGGTCGCGAAGGCGATGCAGGCCGCGGCTGAGCGCGCTCTTCACCGTACCGAGCGGGGCGTTGAGTTGCTCGCTCACCTCCCGCAGCGAATAGCCCTGGAAGTAGGTCCGCTCGATGACCGTCCGCTGGATCTCCGGAAGCTCCCGAAGCCGCTCGCGAAGTTTCTTCCGCTGGTCCTCGTCGACTCCCGCCTCGCCGGGGCGGCCGCCGCGATCGGCCACTCCGGGGTCTCCGACGAGGGGAAGCGTGTCCAGCCGCGAGACCTTCCGGCGGAGCCGGTCGATCAGGTTCCGGCGGGTGATGAGCATGACCCAGGTGACCAGCTTGGCCCGCCGCGGGTCGTACTTGTCGGCGGTCCGCCAGAGCCGGATGAAGACATCCTGCACCGCGTCGTCGGCCTCCGCCCGGGACGAGAGGACTTGCCGGGCGGCCTTGTAGACGAGAGCCCCGAAACGGTCGTACAGGGTCGCCATGGCGACCTCGTCGCCGGCGGCGATCCTCTGCATGAGCGTCCAGTCCTCGTCGGCCACGACGCGGAACCTCCAGGGGGCGGCGGTCGCGGGGAGCGTCCCCGCGAGGGCACCACCCCAATGTACGGGTCTTTCCGGGAACTGGGCGATATTCCCGTGAATTCCCGGAGGAACGGGTTAGACTCCCACGGTCTCCCGCCGCGGGCCGCCCGGTCCGGGCGGGAGTCCGTTTCGCGTGCGGTGCCCTGCCGGCCGACGCGATCTCGAGGGGTACGCCGTGCCGAGAGCCGCAGGCGCATCCAGGCCGAGCGCGATCCCGCAGCCGCGGGCCGGACATCGTTCCGGCGGCCGCCCCGCCCCGGGTTTCAGCCTGGTCGAACTTCTGGTCGTCCTCGGCATCGTGGTGCTGCTGCTTGGAATGCTGATGCCCGGCCTTCGCGAGGTCCGCGAAGCGGCGCGTCGGCTGCAGTGCGGCAATCACATGCGGATGATCGGCGTCGGCATCCTCGCCTACGGGGTCGACCAGCTCGAGCGGTTGCCCTACAGCCGCCACGCCGAGCGGAAGTCGTTCCATGACCTGATGGCCCTCACGGTCTCCGATCCTGAACCGGCATTCGACGGCCTCGGCCTCTTGCTGCCCTACCAGGGCCGCGGGTATGTCGACAACCGGGCCTGCTTCTTCTGCCCGAGCCACTGCGGCGAGCACGAGGCGGAGGCGAACCTGCCTCGGCTCCATCGCCCGGGCCCGATGCGGATCTTCGGGAACTACCACTATCGCGGGCATCTCAATGGAGAGACGATCCTCAGGCTGGGTTCGGAAGGGGATCGTCTGGTCCTGCTGACCGACGGGCTCCGGACCCGGTCGGACTTCAGCCACTTGACCGGCACCAACCTGCTTCGCTCCGACGGCAGCGTCCGCTGGTGGCACGACGCCGAAGGATCATTCCTGCGGTCCTTGCCGGTGATCCCCGCGGGCGACGGCCCCGACACCTCGTTCGAGCAACTCTTCAACGGGTTCATCGATCGGCTCGGCCGCGAGGCCCGCTGATCCAGGTTTCCTGGGCCCGGTGTCTCGGTCCAACCGGCCAGAGCCGACACCAGGTCACTTCCACGTCGGGACCGGCCAGCAGCAGATCGATGTGGAAGAGCGGCCGCGGCTCGTCGAAACTCGCGCCCCATCCCGAGCCGGCCTCGGCAAACGCCTCGCGATGCCGGGGAAAGACCACCCCGAGCGAGGCGCTGCCGCGGGTGATGTTGAAGTCGCCGACGATCGCGTCGAGCGGCGGCAGGTCGAGACCGGCGATCGCCTCGGCCATGCGGGCGGCGAAGGCCATCCGCGAGGATTTCGGATCGGAAGGGAAGTCGACCGCGAGCAGCGAGATCGGCCGGCCCCAGGTGGCCCGGGCATCGATCCGCACCAGCGCGAGGTACGAGCCGGGCGGGGATCGCAATGGTCTCGCCTCGAGCACGGGCAGCCGGCTCGCGAAGGCGAAGATCCCGGTCTGCACGAGGTCGTAGCCCCGCTCGGTCCAATCCGAACGCTGCCGCTGGAAGAACCGCCAGGGATTCGAGAGGACCACGAGATCGGCGTCGAGGGCCAGGAGCGCCGCCGCCGGCTCCACGGACTGTGCGGGGTCGGGCGACGGAGCGTTCCACTGCACGATGCGGATCGTCGAACGGTCCGGGATCGGGCGGCTTCGCCAGCCGATGTCCCGGTACGCACCGAAGCCGGCGACCAGAAGCCCCGTACCGAGCGCCCCGACCCGCAGGCCGCGACAATCGGGCCTCCGGTCGAACAGCGACGCGACGGCCGCGGGCAGGCACGCCAAGGCGTATCCGAGCCACGGGAACCACCAGATCCACTGCGACCACGGCCAGCGGTCGGTCACCGTCCACGCCACCGCCCAGACCGCTCCGCTCGCGATCGCGGCCAGATACAGGACGACCGCCAACCACCCGGCGAGGCGCCTCATCCTCGCCATCCCGCGAGGACCGGATCGACGGCGGCCAGCCGCTCGACCGCGGGTCGCCACGCCCACTCGGCGGCGCAGAGCACGCCCGCGTTCCGGTCGATCGCCCGGCCGCGACCGAACCGCAGCGGCCCGCCGCGGCAGTCGGTCATCCGGCCGCCCGCTTCCTCGACCATCGTCACGGCGCCGGCGTAATCCCAGATCATGTCGCGGTCGCGGGTCGGGTCGCCGACGGGAAATCGCACCGCGAGATCGGCCTCGCCGCGAGCCACGAGCACGAACTTGACTTGGCTCTCCATGCCCGCGGTCTTCAACGCGGGAACCGCGGCCACCAGGCCGTCGGCGAGCGACTCGAGTCGGGCCCGGGACCTCGGTCCGAGATCGGGCGAGACGCAGGCCCGAAGCGGCTCGCCGTCCCCCCCCGCCTCCCGCACCCGTACCGCGACCGGCCGTTCCGCCATCGCCAGCCCTTCCCACTCCCATGTCCCGCCCTGCCGCACCGCCGCGACGACGCGCCCCGCCGCGCCGAGCCGCGGACAACCCGCGGCCCCGAACACCGGTACGCCCTCGTCGATGAAGGCGAGGCAGATGCAGTACTGCTGCCCCCGGAGGTAGCCGCGGGTCCCGTCGATCGGGTCCATGACCCAATGACGCGGCTCGGTGCCGTCGCCATCGGCCGCGTCGATCGCCGCATCGATGGCGGCGGCCGCGAGGCCGGGCCGCTCGGTGCGGACGAGCTCGTGGACGACCTCCCGGAGCCGCGAGTCGCCCGAGAAGACCGCGGTCGACTCCTCGCCGACCGCCGACCGCGCCCCGTACCGCTCGGCCAGGAGGATGTTCAGGATCGCCTGCAAGGCCAGGTCTGCCGCGGTCACCGGACTCGCGTCCGACTTGTCGGCTCGGCCCGCCGGGTCATCCTGCAGCCGCTCGGCGAACCGGACCGCCGCCCGGGAAGCGATCGAAACCGCCTCGAGGGCGGGCTGCCACTCCTGCCAGCGGAGGCCCAACGGGAGTTCCGGGCGCGGGCATGGCGGCGGTTCGGTCACGGGCCGAGGACTGTACCCGCCCCGCCATGCCAGAACGGCAGGCCGAAGCGCCCGCCGCTCGCCCCCTCCCGCCGCTCCGACCGCCGCAGACCGCCGCAGACCGCCGCCGATCGATGCGTCCGAACGAAACTCCCCGGCGATTGGCATCCCCGTTGCTTTCCCGGCCCCCTTCGTCCCTCCGGCTCCGGGCCCGGAGCGACGGACACTCTCTCCAGGAAGGACATCCACCCCCATGACCACCACCAACTCCAAGATCATCGGCATCGACCTCGGCACCACCAACTCGGTCGTCGCGGTCATGGAAGGCGGCCAGCCGAAGGTCCTCATCAACACCGCCGGCACCCGCACCACCCCGTCCGTCGTCGGCTTCACCGACAAGGGCGAGCGGCTGGTGGGCCAGGCCGCCAAGCACCAGCAGGTCACGAATCCCAAGAACACCGTCTTCTCGATCAAGCGCTTCATGGGCCGCCGGCACCACGAGGTCATGAACGAGGAGAAGAACGTCCCCTACGCCGTCACCGGCGGACCGGATGAGCTGGTCACGGTCGACATCCGCGGCAAGGCGTACACGCCTCCCGAGATCTCGGCCATGATCCTGCAGGAACTCAAGAAGGTCGCCGAGGACTACCTCGGCGAGAAGGTCGAGCGGGCGGTCATCACCGTGCCGGCCTACTTCAACGACAGCCAGCGGCAGGCGACCAAGGACGCCGGCGAGATCGCCGGCCTCAAGGTCGAGCGCATCATCAACGAGCCGACCGCCGCGGCCCTCGCGTACGGCCTCGAGAAGAAGAAGAACGCCCGCATCGCGGTCTTCGACCTCGGCGGCGGCACGTTTGACGTGTCGATCCTCGATGTCGGCGACGGCGTGTTCGAGGTGCTCTCGACGAGCGGCGACGGCCACCTCGGCGGCGACGACTTCGACCAGCGGCTCATCGACCACCTCGCGGAGGAGTTCCGCAAGAAGGAAGGCATTGACATCCGCAAGGACGCGATGGCCCTCCAGCGGCTCAAGGAGGCGGCCGAGCGGGCCAAGATCGAGCTCTCGACCCAGATGGAAACCGCGGTCAACCTGCCCTTCATCACCGCCGACCAGAACGGGCCGAAGCACCTCCAGGTCACGGTGAACCGCTCGCAGTTCGAGCGGATGTGCGACGATCTCTTCGCCCGCCTGCGCGGCCCGTGCGAGAAGTGCCTCGTCGACGCGAAGCTCAAGGCCTCGGACATCCAGGAGGTCGTGCTCGTCGGCGGCTCGACCCGCATGCCGAAGGTCCAGGAGATCGCCAAGGAGATCTTCAAGACCCAGGAGCTCGACAAGAGCATCAACCCCGACGAGGTGGTCGCCATCG
>JBIKVN010000185.1:0-6741 GCA_044356865.1 Phycisphaerales bacterium
GGTCGCCGAGCCCGACGCGGGTGAGGCTCGCGACCGCGCGGCGGCGGCGCTCGTCGGCGGCGATGCCTTGGTAAAAGAGCGGCACCTCGACGTTCTCGACGATGGTCAGCTCGGTGATCAGGTTGAACGCCTGGAAGACGAAGCCGATGCGGCGGCCGCGGATCGCGCTCAGGTCGTCGTCGGGCAGCGTCGCGACATCGTGGCCGTCGAGGACGTACGAGCCGCTCGTCGGCCGGTCGAGGCAGCCGAGGAGGTTCATGAGCGTGCTCTTGCCCGAGCCCGAGGCGCCCATGATCGCCACGTACTGGCCGCGGGGAATCACCACGTCGACGCCCTTGAGGGCCTCGACGAGGACGCTGCCGTCGGGCTTGTAGTAGACCTTGCGCAGGCCGCGGATGTCGACGACCGCAGCGTCCGTCCGCTCGGCGGCCTTCCCGGGTTGTTCGCGTTCGGTTCGCATGCGCGGGCTGGGGAGTCTACGCCGAGAGGGCGATCGCACTGCCGATCGCGTGGGTACCCGAGTGGCTCATGCTCACGAGCCAGCGGCCGATGCCGCGCGACGCCGCGACCTCGGCGGCGCGGCCGGTCACGAGCAGCCGCGGCTCGCCCGAGGCCAGCCGCAGCACCTCGAGGTCGGTCCAGGCGATGCCTTCGGTCCAGCCGGTGCCGAGGGCTTTCAGGACCGCTTCCTTCACGGCGAAGCGGGCGGCGTAGCGCTCGGCCCGGCGGCGCGGGGCGAGGTCGCAGTAGGCCCGCTCGGTGAGGGTGAAGATCCGCTCGGGAAACCGCTGCGGATGGTCGGCGAGGGCCCGGGCGATGCGATCGATCTCGACGATGTCGACGCCGTGGCCGAGGATCGCGTCCGTACGGCTCATCGCAGGCCTCCCGCCGGGGCGAGCCGGCTTCCGCACCGTTCGACCGTCGCCGCGAGGCCGGCGCCCGCGTCGCGCCATTGCCGGGCATCGACCACGAGCTCGCGCCGGTAGCCGCCGGCATCGAGGGCCGCGAGGTAGGCGTCGAGGTCGAGCCGGGCCTCGCGCGGCTCGAGCGGCGGCATCCGCAGGCCCGACCGCGACAGGTCGGCGAGCCGCGCGGAAGCGAGGTGGGAACCGGCGCGGATCGCGGCAAGGGCCGGGTCGCGGCCCGCGGCGAGTTCGGCGACCGGGTCGAGGCCGATCGCGAGGCCGGCGGCGGTGCGGGCCGGGGCGTCCGAAGAGTGGTCGGCGACGGCGACGCCCTCGCGGCCGGCGAGGCGACCAAGCTCGGCGACGACCTCGTTCAGGCGGGCGACGAGCGTGGCGTCCTTCGCGAGATCCGACTCGATCGGCAGCAGCACGCTCACCGTCGGCCGCGGGCGGCCGGGCTCGGCGAGGTCCGAGGCCAGCGTCACCGCCTCGCCGACCGCGGCGACGGCCCGGTCGACGGTGGTCGCGTCGAGGAAATGCGCCGCGGGGATCCAGAAGTCGATCCCGGACAGGCCAAGTTCGCGCCGCCGAAGCGCCGCCGCGACCCCCCGCCGCCCGCTCCGGTCGAGGTCCTTCGCCCGGCAGCCCGGCGCGGTCCCCGGCCACTGGCACGCCCGGTAGCCGAGGGCCGAGAGCCGGGCCATCGCCTCGTCCACGGCAAGCCCCGCCTCGACGAGGCTGCCGACCGTCGCCGACAGCCGCGGACGGGGGTCGCCGGAGCCGACGGAAGATTCGTGTAGGCCGGAACCGGTAGTCGCCATCAAGCGCGGAGTGTAGGGCGGAACGGGTGTGGATCCGGTGGAGGATCCGCCACGGCCGCCCCCCTGCTAGCCTCCCGGTCCCGTGATCCGACTCGTGACCACCGCCTATTGGCTCGTGCTGATCCTCTGGATCGTGACCCTCTTCTCGGCCGCCAGCGTCGCGATGAACGCGTTCGGCACGATGAAGGACCTGACGATCTCGATGCCCGACGTCGCGGGACTGCCGCCCGACCACTCGACGGGCCGCTACCTCGCGGGCTTCGTCGCCGATCCGGCGTTCCGCAGCTACGAGCGGTGGTCGCTCCTGCTGGCCCCGGCCATGACCGCCCTGCTCTTCGCCCAGTCCCGCGTGCTGGCCTGGCCCGCCTCGAGCTGGGCGAACCGGATCCGGGTCGCCTCGCTCGTGGTCGCGATCGCGATCGCCATGATCCACCTGCTCGTCTTCGCCCCCGGCATGGCCCGCGAGCTCGCCGCCTTCCGCGAGGCGGTCGCCCTCGGGGACGCCGCGATCGCCGCCGAGCGCTCCGCGGCCTTCGACGCCGGCCACCGTTGGGCCGACCGGCTGTTGCGCATCGAGGGTTTCGCCCTCATCGTCGCCGCCGCGACGAGCGCCTGGACGCTGACGCCGCGCCGCCTGCCCCAACGCGGCCTCATGGCCGCCCCCGGCTTCGTCGGGATGCGGTGATGGCCGGCCGCCCGCCCCCCAAGCCGGCCCCGAAGCCGCCCCGCAAGAGCGACGCCCAGCGGGCCCGGGCGGCAGCCCTCTACGACGCCCTGTCGGCCCGCCATCCCGACGCGAAGTGCGAGCTCGAGTGGTCGCGGCCGCACGAGCTGCTCATCGCGACGATCCTTTCGGCCCAGTGCACCGACGTCGCGGTGAACCGGGCCACCCCGGCCCTCTTCCGCCGCTTCCGGACCCCGGCCGACTACGCGAAGGCCTCGCCCGAGGCGATCGAGCCCCTGCTCGCGACCCTCAACTTCTTCCGCACCAAGGCGAAGGCCGTCCACGCCTCGATGGTGACGCTGGTCGAGCGGCACGGCGGCGAGGTGCCCCGCTCGATGGAGGAACTCCTCGAGCTGCGCGGCGTCGCCCGCAAGACCGCCAACGTCGTCCTGAGCAACGCCTTCGGCATCCACGCCGGCGTCGTCGTCGACACCCACGTCGGACGGCTCGCGAAGCGCTTCGGCCTCACCCGCCACGACGAGCCCGCGAAGGTCGAGCCCGACCTGATGGCCCTCTTCCCGAACGAGCGGTGGGGGCAGCTCAGCCACCTCTTGATCTTCCACGGCCGCCGGGCGTGCAAGGCCCGCGGCGGATCGTGCGCGACCGATCCGGTGTGCCGCGCTTTCCACGGGAACGCGCGGGGAAAATCGGGGGAGTGAACGTGCGGCGAAATTGCATCGGCGCTGCGGGCGCGAGTCGATAGACTCCCGCTCCACGCATTCGCCCGGAACGGATTCCGGGTCAACGGCCCCACGCACGGGAACACGCCACATGCCGCACGCGGCCACCCGCGACCTCGCCGAACTCGATCTCGCCGGAAAGAGCCTCCACTTCGTCGGCATCGGCGGATCGGGGATGAACGGCCTCGCCCGCATGCTCGCCCGCCGCGGGGCCCGCTGCAGCGGCTCCGACGCGAACGCCTCCGAGGTGACCGACGGCCTCGCGGCCGGGGGGATCGCCGTCGAGGTCGGATCGCCCGGGCCGCTGCCGGCCGAGTGCGACCTGGTCATCCGCAGCGCGGCGATCCGCGACGACCACCCGCAGATCCTCGAGGCCGAATCGCGCGGGATCCGCCATGTGACCTACGCCGAGGCCCTCGGGTTCGCCCAGACCGGACGGACCACGGTCTCGATCGCCGGCACCCACGGCAAGAGTTCGACCTCCGCCCTCCTCGGCTTCATCCTCGAGCGGTGCGGGCTCGACCCCTCGATCATCGTCGGGGCGAACGTGCCGCAGATCGCCGGCGACACCGGCGGCGGCTCGCGGAGCGGCGCGGCCCGCCTGCCGAGCGGGCCCTTCACCGGGGCCCCCGGCGCGTTCGTCTGCGAGGCGTGCGAGTTCAACCGCTCGTTCCACCACCACCGGCCGACCTTCGCCCTCATCAACAACGTCGAGGAAGACCACCTCGACTGCTACGGCTCGCTCGACGAGATCGTGCAGAGCTTCCGGACCTTCGCCGAGCTCCTGCCCCCGGCCGATCCGATCGGGCTCGCGACCGGCACCGACGCGGCGATCGGCGGCAAGCTGCTCATCGCCCACGAGGGGGCCCACCGCCGCGAGATCGCGGCCGGGCTCGCCTGCCGGGTCGAGACCTTCGGCTTCTCGCCGAGCGCCGACTGGCAGGTCGTCTACGACGCCCGCTCGTCGCGGGCGGGCGTGCTGCGCGACGGGCACTGGGTCGCCCAGTGGGACCTCAAGCTCCACGGCGACCACATGGCCCTGAACTCGGCGGCGGCGGCGATCATCGCCCATTGGTTCGGGGCCGAGTGGGAGGACATCGCCGCGGCGATCGCCCGGTTCCGCGGCGTCGAGCGGCGGATGCAGCGGCTGGGTACCCGGCCGGTCGCGGGCGGCGAGGTCACCGTCTACGACGACTACGCCCACCACCCGACCGAGTGCGAGCGGACCCTCAAGGCCCTGCGGGCCGCCGAACAGCCCAAGCGGCTCATCTGCGTCTTCCAGCCGCACCAGCACAGCCGCACGCGGTTCCTCCTCGACCAGTTCGCCGCCAGTTTCGAGACCGCCGACGTGGTTCTCGTGCCGCACATCTACTTCGTCCGCGACAGCGAGATCGAGAAGACGCGGGTTTCGGCGGGCGACCTCGTCGACCGGCTGCGGCAGCGCGGCACGACGGCGATGCACCTCTATCCGTTTGCGGCGATCCTCGACCACCTCGAGGTGCTCTGCCGGCCCGGCGACCTTGTCGTCGTGATGGGGGCGGGGCCGGTCGGCTCGATCGCCCACGAGTTCCTCGCCCGCGGGGCGGCCGGGGCCCGGGGCAGCGCCCACGAGTCGCGGCCCGCTTCCGGCGGCGCCGCCGAAGGCGCCGCGGCGTGCCCCTGATGGAATGCCCCTGATGCCCGTCATGAGCGACCGCGGCCTCTCGAGCCTCTTCGCCGATCTCGAGGTTGACGCGACGCCCGACGCGCCGCTCGGCGAGCTCACCTGGTACGGCATCGGCGGCCGGGCCGACGTCCTGGTGCGGCCCCGTACCGTCGAGGCCCTTGCGACGCTGGTGAAGCGGGCGTGGCGCCAGGAAACGCCAGTACGGGTCCTCGGCTCGGGGGCGAACCTGCTCGTCGCCGACGAGGGCGTCGACGGCATCGTGGTGAAGCTCGACGCCCCGTGCTTCACCGAGAGCCTCCACAACGCCAAGGGCGAGGTCGAGGCCCTGCGGGTCGGGGCGGGCGCGGACCTCGCGAAGACCCTGAACGACGCGACCCGCCGCGGCCTCGAGGGCCTTTCGCATCTCGCCGGCATCCCCTCGTCGATCGGCGGCGCGATCCGCATGAACGCCGGCGGCCGCTACGGCGCGACCGGCGACTCGGTGCACTCGGTCGGCTGCCTCTCCCGCTCGGGCGAGATCCGCGTCTACCCGGCGTCGGAACTGCGGTTCGGCTACCGCGAGACGAACATACCGGATCCGATCGTGCTCTGGGCGGCCTTCCGGCTGCAGCAGGTCGACCCGGTGGCCCTGCGGGCCCGCGTGATGGAAATCATGAACTACAAGAAGGGCACGCAACCGCTCGCCGAGAATTCAGCCGGCTGCATGTTCCGCAACCCGACGCCGCCGGGCGGCGAGCGCACCAGCGCCGGCAAGCTCATCGACGAGGCGGGCCTGAAGGGCCTGAAGGTCGGCGGGGCGTCGATCTCGCCGCGGCACGGGAACTTCGTGACCGTCGAGCGCGGCACCCGCACCGCCGACGTGCTCGAGCTGGTGCGGCGGGTGCAGGCCCGGGTGAAGGAGACGCACGGCGTCGAGCTCGTGCGCGAGGTCGTCTTCTGGAGCCGCGGGGGCGGCGACGGGGAGTCACGCTGATGGGACGGGAAACGGACGGGATCCGGGTCGCGGTGCTCATGGGCGGCCCCGACGCCGAACGGGAGGTCAGCCTCGCAAGCGGCGAGCAGGTGGCGCTGGCCCTCGAGCAGGACGCGGGGTTCGAGGTGATCCGCCGCACGGTCGACCGGCCGGGAGCCGCCGAGTTGCTCGAGTTGGGCGCCGACGCGATCTTCCCGGTGCTGCACGGCCCGTTCGGCGAGGGCGGGCCGCTGCAGGAGATCCTCGAGTCGACCGGGCTGCCGTACGTCGGCTGCCGGCCGCGGGCCGCGGCCCTCGCGATGGACAAGCTCGCGACGAAGATGCTCGCCGACGGCGTGGGCGTGCCGACGCCGCCCTCCCGCGAGCTGCGGCCGGGCGAGCCGCTCGACCTCGAGCCGCCGCTGGTCCTGAAGCCCGCGAACGAGGGCTCGTCGGTCGGCCTGCGGATCTGCCACGACCGGGCTGCCGCCGAGGCCGCCCGCCGCGAGCTCGAGCCGGTCACGCCGCGGCTCATGGCCGAGCGGTACGTCCGCGGCCGCGAAGTGACGGTGGGCGTGGTGAACGGCGAGACGCTGCCGATCATCGAGATCCGTCCCGCGGTCGAGTTCTACGACTACGAGGCGAAGTACACCCGCGAGGACACCGCGTACCTCCTCGATCCCGAGCTGCCGCCCGGCGTCGCCGACGCCCTCCGCCGCCACACCCTCGCGGTCTGGAACCGGCTCGGCTGCCGCCACCTGGCCCGCGCCGACTTCCTGGTCGACTCCACGGCCCCGCACGTGCCGTGGTTCCTCGAGATCAACACCATGCCGGGCATGACCACCCACTCGCTCGTGCCCAAGGCAGCGCGGCACGCCGGCATCGGGATGACCGCCCTCTGCGGCGGGCTGGTCCACCGCGCGATCGCCGACGCTGCCCGCCTCGCCGGCGCCGCCCGCCGCTGAGGGCGCGGGAACTGCCGGCGCGAATCAA
>JBIKVN010000186.1:0-6621 GCA_044356865.1 Phycisphaerales bacterium
TGCTCCGCTGGCCGACGCCGAGCATGGCCCAGCTCGCCCAGATGTCGACGGAAGCGTTCGAGGACTTCTACTTCCGCGTCTGCACGCTCGACTACGCCAAGATGGACGCCGCGTGCGCCCCGCTCGCCGCCCGCATGCGGCGCACCGACCGCGTGCGTATCACGGGGCCGTCGGGCACCGACCTCTCGTTCTCGATCAAGGGCATCGGCGTGGTCCCCTGCTGCGGCGACCGGAACATCCCCGACGGCGAGTGCTTCACCGCGCCGGTCCGCGACTCGGTCGAGGGCACCGTGCAATACAACACGCCGACGATCTACCAGGGCCAGAGCTTCAGCAACGTGCGGCTGGTCTTCCGCAAGGGGAAGATCGTCGAGGCGTCGGCCGACTCGGGGACGAAGGAACTCAACGCGATCTTCGACACCGACGAGGGGGCCCGGTACGTCGGCGAGTTCGCGATCGGCTTCAACCCGCACATCACGACCGCGATGAAGGACATCCTCTTCGACGAGAAGATCGCGGGCAGCTTCCACTTCACGCCCGGCCGCTGCTACGCGGAAACCGAGAACGGGAACCGCAGCGAGATCCACTGGGACCTTGTCTGCTCGCAGCGGCCCGAGAACGGCGGCGGCGAGATCCGGTTCGACGACGAGCTCATCCGCAAGGACGGCCTGTTCGTGCCGGGCGAGCTGCAGGGCCTGAACCCCGACCGGCTCGCCTGAAGCTCAGTCGCGGTGCTTGGCGGCCTGCGAGCGAACCAGTTCGAGCGCCTCGCGCCCGCGGGCCGTCGCCTCGCCGCCCTCGCCACGGAAGACCCCGCGACGGGCGACGGTGGTCATGAGCGAGTCGGCACACTTCACGCCCCGCATCCGCATGCAGAGATGCTCGGCCTCGACCATCACCACCGCCCCGCGGGCGTCGAGATGGTCCATGATCGCGTCGGCGACCTGGTCGGTCAGCCGCTCCTGGATCTGCGGGCGCCGCGCGAACACCTCGACGGTGCGGGCGAGCTTCGAGAGCCCGACGACCTTTCCGCCACGCGGCAGGTACGAGACGTGGGCCTTCCCGATGAACGGCAGCAGGTGGTGCTCGCACACCGAGAAGAAGTCGATGCCGGTGACGGTGATGAGCTCGTCGTGCCGCTGCTCGAAGACGCGGCCGAGGTGACGGGCGGGGTCATCCCGCAGTCCGGCGAAGAGCTCGCCGTAGGCCTTCGCGACCCGCCGCGGCGTGTCGAGGAGGCCGTCACGCTCGGGATCCTCGCCCACCGCGATCAGCATCTCCCGCACCGCCCGCTCGAGCCGGGGGAAATCGATGCCCGCATCCGCCTCGAGGGGATACTCCTCGAAGCCGCAGGAATAGGTGAGTCCGAGGTCGGCGGAATCCGCGCGTCGCGGTTCGTGGGGCAGGATCATGGGCTCCTCCATGCGGGTTGCCCATGCGAGTCGAAGCGGCCGGAGCGACGGATTCGCGTCGCCACCGGCTTTGGCCGAAACGGCGGCCTCCGAGGCCTTCATGCGATCGCAAGAAAGCCCGGGCAGGCCCCTCACGGATCGTTGATCCCCTCGGCTGCCTCCTCGATCCTCCGATTGTGGAGATCGACCTGGTCCTCGATCCGCTGGGCGGACTGCTTGGCCTTCCCGAGCGACGAGCCTCCGCCCTGCTGCATGGTCTGGCCACCGCCGGTGGTGGCCGCCGCGGGGGCGGAGGGCGCGGTCGCGGGCGGATTGACCTGCACTTCGCAGCCGGCCAAGGTCGCTGCCGTGAGCGCGAGAATCGAGATCGGTGATCGCATGATGAAGGGCCTCCGGCCGCATGCTATCGCCGGGGGCGGACCGATATGCTTCAGGCCATGATTTCCCACCTGCAACGAACCCTTCTCGTCACCGGCCTCGCCGGGCTGCTCGCCGGCCCGGGGCTGGCCGTTTCCCCGCCCGACTACACCACGATCCCGCCCGAGCCCGCCGAGGTCGAGGCGAAGATCGCCGCCGCCGCGGTCACCCTCGAGCAGGCGGTCGCCGCCGCCGAGAAGCAGGCCGGCGGAACCGCGGTCGAGGCCCGTACGCGGATGGGCGAGACGATCGTCTACGAGATTCGCGTGAACGCGAATGGAATGGACCGGATCATCCTCGTCGACGGCGCGACCGGCGCGGTCACCGCCCCGACGCTCTCCCTTCGCGACGCGCTCGCCAAGGCCGCCGCCGCCACCAAGGGCGTCGCGAAGACCGCGACCTTCGAGATGAATGCGACGCCCCCGACCGTGACCGTGATGACCTACGAAGGCGGCAGAGGCCACAAGGTCGTGCTCAACGCCATCGATGGTGCGATCCTCGCGAACGAGGTGGTCCTGCGCTTCCCCGGCGAGCAGACCCCCGGCGAGGTCGAGGAGCTGGCGGACGGCCTCATGTACATCGACCTGGTGGAGGGCAGCGGTCCGATGCCGCAGGGCCCGAACAGCAAGGTCAAGGTCCACTACACCGGCTATCTCACCGACGGAACGAAGTTCGACTCGTCGGTCGATCGCGGCCAGCCCGCCGAGTTCTTCCTCGGGGGCGTGATCCGCGGCTGGACCGAAGGCGTCGGCTCGATGAAGGTCGGCGGCAAGCGGAAACTGATCATCCCGTACGAACTCGCCTACGGCGAGCGCGGGCGGCCCCCGGTGATCCCTCCGAAGGCCACGCTCATCTTCGATGTCGAATTGCTGGAGGCGGATGCCGAGGCGCCGATGCCGGCCCCGGCCCCCGCGGCCCCGCCGAGGGCTCCGGCCCCGAAGTGATCGGCCACCTTTACGTGAACCCCGAGGGCCCGCTCCGGCGGGCCCTCGCTCGTTTCAGGTCCGGACGCCACCCGCCTCGAGGGCCAAAACCTTGTTCAGCCGCCTTAGGTGCCGTTCCTCGCCGCTGAACCGGGCCGCGAGGAACGCCCGCACGAGTTCCTCGGCGACCGCGATCCCGATGATCCGTCCGCCGAGGACGAGCACGTTCATGTCGTCGTGCTCGACGCCCTGGTGGGCCGAGTAGTGGTCGACGACGTTCCCCGCCCGCACGCCGGGGATCTTGTTGGCCGCAATGCTTGCCCCGAGACCCGAGCCGCACAGGACGATGCCCCGGTCGGCCTCGCCGTTCACCACCGCGAAACCCACGCTCGCCGCAAAATCCGGGTAGTCGACGGGCCGCTCGTCGTGGGTACCGAGATCTTCCACCTCATGGCCGAGCGCACGGACAAACGGAACCAGGTGCTGCTTGAGGGGGAATCCCGCGTGATCGGATCCGATGGCGACGCGCACGAGTGGCTCCGGGTCGAGAGGCGGGGATCGCGGAGCACGGCTCCGGGACGACCGGTCGGGCCGGATCATACGGACGATTTTTCCGGTGAACGCTTGATCCCGGGGAGACCCGAGGCCAAAGTTTGGTTCCCCCCCGCTCGAACCGCCGATCCTCGACGATCGGCCCCTGGGCCGTTCGCCACCCTGCCGAGGTCCCCATGACGATCCTCTCCGCCCATCTCCTTGCGACCCTCATCACCCTCACCGCTCCCGCCGCCGCCCAGGACAGCGATGTTCAGGTCAAGGGCCCGCCCAAGGTCGGCGACGGCTCGACCGGCGAAGACATGCAGGTGCCCGGCAAGCCCGGCGACACCACGACCCGCGGCAACCTGCCCGGCGTCGGCTACGACAACCGCGGCGGCATGATGGACTCGGCGTCGCTCGAGGCCCAGGCCTTGAACGGCGGCGGGATCCACTACCACAACCACTACTACGGGGGCGGCGCTGACGGATACGGCACGGCCAACTACGTCATCCCGCCGCAGAACACGGGCACCTTTCGCGGCAACTACGGCATGGCCCGCGGCGGGTACGGTGGTGGGTCTGGCGGCGGGTACGGCGGTGGATACGGCGGTGGGTATCGGGGCGGCGTGAACTACTACGGCGGGGCCGGCGCGTACGGCCGCACCTACCAGATGAACACCAACGCCCAGTTCCGCGCCGCCGATGCCCGGAACGGCGTCTTCAACCCGTACGCGAGGGGCGGATCGGGCCGGACCTACTGGTCGGACTGAAGCCCGGCGGTCACGGACCCCACGACGACAACAGGACGGCGAGGTCGGCTGATCCAACCTCGCCGTCGTTGTTGATGTCGAGGAAACGGGCCAGCGGATCTGCCGGCCCCCAGCCCGCGAGCAGCACCGACAGGTCGGCGGCCCCGACCGTCCCGTCGGCGTCGAGATCGGCCGCGACCGGGGCCGGAACAACCAGCCGGCGGTTCAGTATCACCCCGGTCAGGACGGTGTCGTTTCCCCGTGGCCACTGCACGCGAACCGAGAGGATCTCGAAGGCCTCCCCGAGGCCGAAGTGGGCGAGCGGCTCGCTCGAGCCGAGGTAGCCGTTTCCACCGTCGATCACGCGGACCCGAGTCACCGGACCGGCGCCCTCGAGCGTCGTCACTTCGACCCGGGTCCCGAGTCCGAAGGAAGGGACGCGGGACCCCGGCGGCGAGTCGATCGCGACCGTCAACCACTTCCGACCGGCCGGCGCTTCGTTGCGGTACAGCTTGAAAGGTCCCGCGTTGTAGGCGATCGCGACGTCAAGGTCGCCGTCGCGGTCGAAGTCGAGGGTGACCACGGCCCGGCCGTCCCGGGCCAGCAGCGAAGACGAGGCGACCGGGTCGCGAAGAAACGCCCCGCCCCCGAGATTGCGGTAGATGTACTCGGGCTCGTCGAGCCACTGTCCCGCGGCCCGTCCGTTCACCTCGACGATGTCGAGCCAGCCGTCGTGGTCGAGATCGGCCGCCTGCGCCCCCCAGCCCCAGCCGCCGTCGGCCACGCCGGCGACGGCGGCGATCTCGGTGAAGACGAGGCCCCCATCGTTGCGATAGAGGGCGTTCCCGTTCAGGCCAGCGGAAGGAGGCCGATCCAGGAAGATAGACGTGACGAACCAGTCGAGATCGCCGTCTCCGTCGAAGTCGCCGACGCATTGGCCCATGCCGTTCTCGTCGAGCCCGACGCCCGCCGCGAGGGTCGCGTCGACGAACCCGCCGCCGCGATCGTTGCCGAAGAGCCGACTGGTACCGAAGTCGGCCGCCCAGAGCAGCTCCGGGTACCGATCGCCGTCGAGATCGGCGAACGAGGCTTGGAAGCCCCACGTCGCCGGCGGCATCGGGACGGCCGTGCCGGTGACATCGGCGAACTGTCCGCCGTCGTTCCGGAAGAGGCGATTGCCCGCCGCGGTGGCGCTCCACGCGGCCACGGCAAGATCGAGATCCCCGTCGAGGTCGTAGTCGCCCCACGCAGGACCGTTTCCCGCGCTCGCGATCTGCGAGGTAAACGCCACTCCCGCAGCCATCGCGATCTCGGTGAACGAGCCGTTCCCGTTGTTGCGATAGAGCCGGTTCTTCCCGAGTTGCCCGGCGTTGTTGTTGCCGCTGCCATAACTCGCGACGTACAGGTCCGGCCAGCGGTCGCCGTCGAGGTCACCGACCGCGACGCCGCAACCGCCGTGGGCGGCGGCTACCCCCCACGCGGCGGCCCGGTCGACGAAGGTCCCGTTCCCCTGGTTGATGAAGAGGCGGTCGTAGCCGGTCCCGCCACGGACGACGAAGAGGTCGGGCCACCCGTCGCGGTTGAAGTCGCCAACCGCCACGCCGCTCGTGATCCACTCGTTCGTGCCCGGGATCATGCCCCCGTTCGGGACGTGGTTCATCGCCACGCCGGCTGCGGTCGTCACGTCCACAAGCGTGACCTGGGCGCAGGCCATCGCCGGGCCGACGAAGGCCGACGAAAGAAACAAGATGTGGACCCACGAACGGTGCGGCATGCAAAGCACTCCGCCGACCCATCGAATCTAGCCCCGGACGGATGGGATCCAAAGCACGCATCGACGGGATTCCCACCAATTCCGTCCCGACCACGCCGCTCCTAAGACTCTGGAGGCCGGCCGCCCCGCCGCCCGACGGCCAAAGAGGCAAGAGAAGTCCGCTTCCGCCGAGGGCAAGCGACCACGAGCCCAGCAACACCCGAGCCGATGTGGAAGCCTGTTGTCGTCCCCAACCGGTTCCAAGGGAAAAAGCACAACCGCCCCGGTGTGAGGCCGGGGCGGTTGCGTTTATATCAAGAAGCAGTTGGGTGCCTTCGCCGACCGTTACCGGGCGGCTATCCGTCAGGTCGTCGTGAGACGACGGAGACGGGCGAGAGTGTGCTGACGATTTCGGGGCCAGGTCTCCCTGGCGTCCGTCTACAGTTATTTCCCGTAGAAAGGAGGTGATCCAGCCGCAGGTTCCCCTACGGCTACCTTGTTACGACTTAGTCCCAGTCACCAGCCTTGCCGTGGGCACCCCTGAATCGAGGCGACTTCGGGCACTGCCAGCTCCCATGACTTGACGGGCGGTGTGTACAAGGCTCAGGAACATATTCACCGCGGCGTAGCTGATCCGCGATTACTAGCGATTCCGACTTCATGGAGGCGAGTTGCAGCCTCCAATCCGAACTGGGGCGGACTTTATGCGATTTGCTCCACCTTGCGGTCTTGCATCGTTCTGTATCCGCCATTGTAGCACGTGTGCAGCCCTAGGCATAAAGGCCATGAGGACTTGACGTCATCCCCACCTTCCTCCGGTTTGACACCGGCAG
>JBIKVN010000187.1:0-6604 GCA_044356865.1 Phycisphaerales bacterium
CCGAGATCTCGCTCCAGGTCGTGGCCGCACTCCGCCGCCACGCCCAAACGCTGCCCTGGCCGTACTGGCCGTAGTCAAAGGTGTTCTGGTTGTAGGGAACCGAACCGTTGCCGGTGGGATTGTCGCCCGGCGCACCGACGAGCACCAGGTCACCCTGGATCGAGACCGCCGTTCCGAAGACGTCGCCGGCGCCGGTGCCGGTCCGGGTCAACTTGGCCCGCTGCGTCCACGCGCCCGTCGAGTCATTGCGTTCGAAGACCCACGCCCCACCGATGTTTCCGGTATTCACGCCGGGGGTGATGCCGGTCGCGCCGTCAATGCCCGGAGCGCCCACCACCGCGAAACGGCCGTCGACGTCGATCGAACGTCCGAACCAGTCGAGGTTGGTGGAGACGAACTTGCGGAATCCGCCGGTACCGGTGAACTTCGCCTCGTACTGCCACGCGGAACCATCCCAACGGTAGGCCCACGCCGCCCCGTATCGATTGGTGGTCGCGCCGAGGGTCGCGTTGTCGCGGGGGGCCCCGACCACGAGGGTGTCGCCCGAAAGCGCCACGCTGTAGCCGAATCGGGCCTCGGTCACGAGGGTGGACGGCTGCAGCTTGGCCTGCTGCGTCCAGCCCGAGCCCTCCGAGCGGGAGAACATGTAGACGGCGCCGTGCCAACGGCTGGACGTCGGGGGCACCGAGCTGCCGCTGGTTCCGATCGACGCGCGGCGGGCACCGACGGCGACGCGATCGCCCTCGATCGAGACCGACCAGCCGAAGTCCGCTTCCCGCTGGGCATCGGACGCCTGCAGGGTCTGCTCGAGCACCCAGTTGCCCGGCGAGGACTGGACGTAGACGAACGCCTTGCCCGCCGAGGTCATGTCGAGCACATCGAGATTAGGGCAGCCTACTGCGACCCTCACCCCATCGGTCGCCACACTGGTTCCGAAGCGGGAATCCGAACTGGCGGCACTCGGAACGATGAGCGAGCTCTCGAGCGTCAGTACGCCGTCAGCGTTTCGCCTGTAGATGAAAGCTCGGCCGTTCGGCACTGCCCCTCCGTACGTGAAAGTCGAGGACGCCGGAGCACCCGCTACCACCACATTGCCCGCTGTCGATACCGAGAAGCCAAACTGATCTGCATCGACTGCTGCATTGTCCCCGACCTTATCCGCCCACCCCGCCGCGTTCGTGAACAACGTGCATGCGGTCGCAAACGCCGCCAGCATCTTTCGCAGGCTCCGGAGGCCATGCGGGATGTTCGGCCTTTCCTTGAGTTGGCATTCCACGTCGAGGTTCGGCCGATCGCCGGACTGCGCGGTCGACGCAAGAGCGTCGAAGGGCGACGGGAATGCCGGTTCGGCCGCGGATCGGGTCACGAGCGGTGCTATCGCCGCCGCGCGACACTGATGACCAGGCCACGTAGCCTTCATTCGCCGAGGCGTCACGCGGCCTGGCCGTGCTGTCGAAGGGAACGGGAACGGAATGGCGATCGCGCGAGCCACAGTGCCGACCTTCATTGGGAACTCCTGGGCCGGGCGATCGAGATCGACCGGCGAATTGCAGGTTACGCGCAGAAGCGGGGATATCCAATCGTCGGAATGTGATGATTGGGGAAATCGAGAGGTATCCGCTTCCGGGCAGCGATCCTCGAGGTCCTGAAACGCGGGAAGTGGCAGTCTGGCCGTCCGCACCGGAGGCTGGGTTCGTTTGCCGGCACGGTGCGGATGAAATCACGTGCCTCGTCACGCGTCTGCTGCCGGTCGATGCACCACGCGTGGAGGCGGTCGACGGGCGATCGTGGGTGCAAACCCCCCCGCCGAGTGCCGGCCTTCGGCCGGCGGCGGCCGTCACCTCAGCTGTCCGCTTCCCTGGCCCGGAACGACGAGGCCCTGACTCGTCGGGAATGAAGGCGGGGGCCGTCCGGCGATCTGTTGCTGCGGCGTTCGCCCTCCTTGTCACGCGTCGGCCAAGGCCGACGTTCCCGGCCCGCTGCGTTCGGGGTGATTCGCGAGAAGCGTCGCCTTCCGCGTCCTGCGCGTGGAGTGCCGGCCTGCGGCCGGCATCGATGAACCCCGCGGCCGTCCCGCGCCCCGGCCCGGAACGACGGGGCCATGCCCCGTCGCGGATGGACGCGGTGGCCATTCGAAGTTTCGGTGATTGACGAACGCCGGTGGCGTCAGGCGTCGGTCGCGGACCGACGCTCCATGCGCGGGGTGCGGTCGATGGCGAGCGGGGAGCTCACCGGTCACCGCCTCACGGCAACGCCGGATCATCGAACGTCGGATCCTGGTTGATCTCGTTGCCCTGGATGTCCGACGCCGCCTCCATCTGCTCGAGGCCGACGTCCTCGCCCGCGGCCTCGGCGGTGGTCTCGCCGGCGTCCTCGCCGGTGATGCGCTCGCCGCCGCCACCGCCGCCGCCCGAGCAGGCGGCGAGTGCAAGCAGGCAGGACGCGGACATCGCGAAAAGCGAAAGGCGGCGCATGGCGGTTTCCTCGGGCCGGGCGTTCAGCGATCCCACTCGGCGAGCAGCCGGCTGGGCGTCGCGAGGGCGAGCACGGTCAACGTCGACCGGGCCCGCGTGAAGGCAGTGTAATCGCGGCGCCGCGGGTCCATGCGCTCGTCGCTCGCGGCGTCGTCGAGGACCAGCACGCGGTCCCACTCCGAGCCCTGGGCCTTGTGCACGGTCAGGGCGTAGCCCCACTCGCACCGCACCACGCCGCTGCGGGGGCCGCTGATGTCGCGGGTGTCCTCGCGGCCCCCGCCCTTGAGGTGAAGGCCCGCGAGCATCTGCGAGCTCACGATCATCTCGAGTTCCTCGCCGCCGCGTCCCTCGACCGTGCCCCGCAGGCGGATGTCCTCGAGGTCGGGGCGGTCCGGGCGCACCGACAGGCGGCCGAGCACGGCGGTCACGCGGATCCGTTCGCCGTTCTCGATGCGGCGTCCTCCCGGCAATTCCTGGTTTGCGGTGCAGACGAGCAGGTCGCCCGGCTTCGGGTCGTGGTCGCCGGGGAACTCCGCCCGGCCCGAGAGCCGCCGCACGACGCCGTTCACGAGGATCCGGGTGCGGTTGCGGCTCGTGAGGATCACGTCGTGCCCGCGCAGCAGCTCGCGGAAGCGGGCGGGCGAGATCGCCCCGTCGCCCTCGTCGAGGATCCGCACGCCGTCGCGATCGAAGCCGGCGAACTCGAGCTGCTCGCCGGCCCGGGCCCGGCCCGCGGCGGCGAGGATCCCGCTTCGCGAGTCCTGCCGGTGCACGACCTCGAGCGACGCGTCGGGCGTCAGCAGCACGCCCGAGTCGCGGTCTTCGCTGCCCTCGCCCTCGGCGGGAATCACCGGCGGAAGCTGGTTCGGGTCGCCGATGAAGAGCGTGCGGTAGTGCCGCTCGAGCTGCTCGCGGTCGCGCTCGGTGACCATCGAGGCCTCGTCGACGATGACGAGGCTGATCCGCGGTTGCGGGGCCTTCGGGCCCACCCGCTTGAAGCGCATGTCCTCGCCGTCGTCGGCGGTGGCGGCGATGCGGAACTTCCAGAGGAGTTTCGATAGCGTGAGGCAGCGCGGCGCGAACGAGTCGGGAACCTTGCTTCGCAGCACTTCCCGCGCCTTCGAGGTGTACGTCGCGAGCAGCACCTCGTCGGGCACGAGCTGCAGCTGCCGCAGGGCCTCGCGCACGAGCGTCGTCTTGCCGCTGCCGGCGGGGCCGGCGAGGGTGAAGGTCCGCGCCTCCTTCGGTCCCCGGTACCACGCCTCGATCGCGTCGAGCGCCGCCCGCTGGTCGGGCGAGAGCACGAGCGGCCTTTCGGTCGGACGCGTGGCCGGCGGGGGGGGGCGTGAGCTCACCTCGCGTCGTGCGGCGGGCTCCGACTGGAAAAGGATCTTGGAGGGGACCGACTCCGGCACGCCCGTCCGCCCGCTCCGGATCCACGCGACGATCTCCCGCAGCTCGTACCGCTCGTTGTCGCTCTCGAGATCGATCAGCAGCCGCTCCCCGTCGTCGAGCAGGCCGTGGACCCGGTCCTCGCGCGACCATCGCTCGCGGCCGTCGTCCTCGACCCGGCGGTGCATCAGGTCGTTGCGGTACTCGCGCAGCTTGAAGCCGAGCCCGCGGCCGCTGCCCGGCAGCCGCGGATGCTCGAGCATGAGCGGGATGACCAGCGTCGAGACGTCGATCGAGCGCCACGCGAGGGCCCGGCGCACCGCGTCGCGCTCGGGCGAACGGCCGACCCAGTCGAGGGCGAGGCAGAGTTCGATGATCTCGTCCCACTCGGCTTCGGAAAATCGCCGCTCGTAGGCCGACGCGATGCCCATCGCGACCGTCTCGGTGACGGTCACGAGCATGCGGTGGAGGCGGCGCGACTCCTCCCGTTCCCTTCGCTGGTCGGGCCCGGCTGGCACGGGCGGAAATCCTACCGCAGCCCCCGCCCGATACCATCCGCGTCCCGTGTCCCTGCCTCCGTCGCGACATCCGAACGAGGCGCCGTCCGAGGGGGCGTTCGGCGAGGCGGCCCTCGGTCGGCTTCGTGCCGGCGACCGCCCGACCCGCGACCGGCTCTGGGAAGCGCTCGACACCGCGCTGCGGAACCGGATCCTGCCCGGCGGCGATCGTCTGGCGTCGCGGTTCCGCGCCGTGCTGGTCGACGTGCCGACCGCCGAGGATTTCATCGCCGACCGGATCGTGCGGATCATCGAGGGGCTCGAGGCGGGCCGGGTCGGCCGCCGCTTCGACGAGCGGAGCGGCGACCTGATCGGCTACCTGACGCAGTCGGCGCTCCTGCTCAAGAAGGCGATCCAGTGGCGGGCGAGCCGGATCGTCGACGCCCAGTCGCTCGGCGACGACGGCGACGGTGGATACGACCCGATCGGCGACCAGGCCGTCGCGCCCGCCCCCGGGCGGACGGGGCGGGCGGGCGGCGACCGCCGCATCCGGCTCGCCCTCGACGGGCCGCTCGAGCCCGATCTCGAGGCCGCCGGCGGGCCGACCCAGCGGCGGTTCGTGTGCGTCCAGTTCTGGCCCCGGCTCGCCGACGCCAAGCGCGACCGGCAGCGGTCCGAGGTCGCGGCGGCGCTCGGGAAGTCGGGGGCCTCGCTCGACGACCTCGAACGCGAGCATCGCGAGGCCCGGGCCCGGATCGAACGCGACCTGCGGCGGGTGGCCGGCGGTCGCGACGACGGCCGGCCCGGCACCCCGCGGGCCGAGCGGGAGGCGGAACGGCTGGCCCTCGCCCTGCGGGTCGAGGCTCTCTTCCATCCGCTCGACGCCGCGGCGGTGCGGCGGCTGCTTGCGGTCAGCGAGGCGAACGCCCACCAGCTCAAGCGGCGGCTGGTCGCGAACCTCGCGGCGATCCTGCCCGGGCTGGCCGGGCTGCTTTCGCCTGAGGTGGAAGGGGACGGGCGGTGAAGGAAACCCCCAGCCTCGAGCGTTGGCGTCGCCTCGCCCGCGAGCTCGGGCCCGAGGAGGTGACCGCGCCGCCGCGGTTCGCCTGCCGCGCGCGGCTGGTCGAGCACGCCGAGAAGCACCCGCTTGGGGCCCGCCACGAGCGCTGGCACCAGGTCGTCGCGGCGGAAGTGCTGGCGGCCGCCCGCGACGAGCTTGCTGCCGAGGGATGGGGCCCGGCTTGCGACCGCCTCGCCGACGAGTACGAGGGCTTCCTCGCCTCGATCGCGGTCGAGCGTTGCCGCGAGGGCCGCGGCCACGCCCACCACCTGACCGTCCGGGATTCGCTCGCCGAGTCGCTTCGCGAGGCCCGGCTCGAGGAGACGGTCTACGCCTGGGACGCCGAGACCCGCATCCTCGCGATCGCCACCCGGGTGGTCTGGTCCGCGGACCAAGGTCCGGAAGGTAAAAAAGTCGCGCCCGAACCTGTCAGCCCGGCCGTCCCGCCCCCGTACCGCCTCCGGACCGGCTACCGCCTCCACGCGGACCGGTCGGCGTCGCGTTTCCGGGCCGAGATCCGGCGGAAACTCGACGATCTCGCGATTTTCTCGCTCGACCGCTGTCCGCTCTGGATGGTCGAGCACGACGGGCCCGCCGGGCACGACGCCTCGGGACGCCCGACGGAGACTTCCCATGAATCATGACTCGAACGACCTCCGCCTCGACGCCGCCCGGCGCTTCCGGCAGGAGTTCGCCGCGATCGAGGTCGCCGACGCCGACGACCTGGTCCGCGCCCTGTCGCTGGCGGCCCGGCTGTCGCTGCTCGGCGAGCCGGGGCCGCTTTCCGCCTGGCCGAAGCTCGCCCAGGGCCGCGTCGATGCTCTCGAGGCGATCGACGCCCGCGCCGCCGAACTCGAGCGCGAGCTGCTCGAGGGCGAGGGCGAGTTCCTCGGGCTTGCGGTCTGTCTCGTGCAGGATCTTCGCGTGGCGGTCGAGGGCGATCCGCACGGGTTCCTCCGGGCCCGCTCCGAGGCGGTGCTGCGGCTGGCCGAGCTGGCCGACGAGATTCCCCTCGACGACGAGGCCGCGGCGGTGGTCGCCGGGTACGCCGAGTTGATCCCGGTCCCGCCGGAGTGGCGGCTCGGGCAGGTCGCGCATCCGCTCGGGCTCGGGGCGATCGCCGCGGTGGCCGCGACCGGGACGCCGGTGCGACCGGTCCAGCGGCTTGCGCGGCGCGGGGC
>JBIKVN010000188.1:0-6552 GCA_044356865.1 Phycisphaerales bacterium
GATCGGCGGCTGACGCGGGACGCGTCGGGCATGGACGCCGGTCGCCGAGACGCACCCCGCGCGGAGCGACGGGGCCATGCCCCGTCGAGGATCCGGGAGGTGGCAGGAAACCAGCGGGTGAGCGGGAGTTTCGTGCGTCGTGCGTGAGTTCCACGACGAGGCATGGCCTCGGCGTTCCGGGCCCTGGCGTCGTAGGTGGCCCGCAAAAAAGCACCCGGCGGCTGTTCGTCGCCGGGTGCTCGTCCCCCGCGAGCGCAGCGAGCAAAAAAGCACCCGGCGGCTGTTCGCCGCCGGGTGCTCGTCCCCCGCGAGCGCAGCGAGCAAAAAAGCACCCGGCGGCTGTTCGCCACCGGGTGCTCGTCCCTTGGTGCGGAGCCGGGCATGTGTGGGTCACCCCAGAGGAAAGAGGGCGACCTGCGGCTCCGCGTCCGTTAGGCCTCGCGTCCGGCTTCGTGCGTTCGGGACCCCCCGGAAGGCATCCCGCGCACCCTGCTCGGCCGTTTCGGCCTGTTCCGTCCGTTCTCCCCCGGAAACTCCGGCCCGTCTACGGGCCACCCGTTTCCGAGTTCGATCGTGACGGATAGATATTCGCGTGGAAGGTGCCCACGGTCCATGGGGAAACCTCCCCAGAGGCGCAGGTTCCCCCGTCTGGCCGTCAACTCCCGGCGCTGGCCGGCGCCCGGAAGTTCCTCGGCAGCCGCTCGAGGAGGGCGCGGTGGACGGATCCCCCGTCGCGGACGAACACCAGCTCGACCACCAGCAGCAGGCGGTCCTTGGTGGTGCGTATCGGATCGGTGATGTCGAAGAGCGAGAAGCCCTTTCCGGCCATGAAGCGGCAACTCTCGGCCACGGTGTTCGGCAGGGCCTGGTGCAGCACCGACGCCTCGAGGTAGACGACCTCGACGCCGCCAAGCAGCCCCGACGCGCCCTCGACGACCTCGAGATCCCAGCCCTCGGCGTCGATCTTGATGAGCTCCGGCTGCGGCAGGGCCTCGCGTTGCACGAACTCGTCGAGGCGCACGATCGGCAACTCGACTTCCCGCCAGCCCATCGCCTGCACATGGCCCGGTTCGAACGCGAAACTGCGGCTGTCCGACCGCTCGTGCACCGCGAAACGCGAGATGCCCGTCCGCGGCCCCGCCCCGCTCACCACCAGGCGCACGCCCGGCAGGGCCGCGAGGTCGGCCATCGCGGCATGCAGGTCCGCCTGCGGCTCGAAGAGCGTGTAGCGGGCGTCGGGAAAGAAGTGCCGCGCCGCCCGCGTCCAGCCGCCCTGGTGGGCCCCGACGTCGATGACGTGGCCGGGCCGGAAGCCGAGGCCGGCGAGGATCGCCGCGGTCTGGCCGTGCGGCATCGGTCGCCGCTGGAGGCCGAGGGGGCGGATGATCCGGTTCACGGCGCGGTCGATGAGGCTCATGTCGATCGTGTCCTTTCGCGGTGTGCTTCCGACGGCTCGAGCCAGCGGTCCTCGAGCCGCATCCCGGCGGGGACCGGGGCGGCCTCCGACCGCTCGACGAGGCTCGCGAGCGGCCAGGCGCAGCTGTCGATGGCGAACGCGCCGGCCGGGCGGTGGTTCCCGCTCGATCCGAGGCCGCCGAAGGGAAGTTTCCCGCTGGCCCCGGCGGTCCCGTTGTTCCGGTTCACGCAGCCCGCCCGCACCGTCGAGGCGAACGCCTCCCACTCGGCGTCGTCGCGGGTGAAGATCGCGGCGGCGAGACCGAAGTCGGTGGCATCGGCCTGGGCGATCGCGTCCTCAAGCCCGTCCACGATCGCGAGGCGCACGAGCGGCCCGAAGGTCTCGCGGTCGTCCTGGCGGCGGAAGCGCTCGACCTCGACGACCGACGGCGTCACGAACCAGCCCGGCCGGTCGAGACGCGACGCGGCGACCAGCACGCGGCCCCCCGCCCGCGCGAGCCGGGACTGTTCCGCAAGCGTCGCGTCGGCCGCGGCCTCGTTCACGACCGGACCCATGAAGACCGGATCGCCCGAAAGCCCGGGGCCGACCAGCAGGTTCGACGCGACGCGGCAGAACGCGGGAATGAACCGGTCGGCGATCGCCCGATCGACGAGGATCCGCCGCGTGCAGGTGCAGCGCTGGCCGGTCGTCGCGAACGCGGCGCGGGCACACTCGACGACGGCCTGCCGGAGATCCGCACTCGGCATCACCGCCGCCGCGTTGCTGCCCCCCATCTCGAGGGCGACGATGCGGCCGGTCCGGGCGAGATTCGCCTCGAGAATGGCCCGCCCGGCGGGCACCGAGCCGGTGAACAGTATGCCGTCGACCCCGTCGTGCGTGACGAGACGCCGGGCGATGTCCGCCCCGCCCTGCACGACGGACAGCACGCCCTTCGGCAGCCCCGCCTCGGCGAAGCACTCGGCCATGAGCTGGGCGACGCCGGGGGCCTTGTCGCTCGGCTTGAGGACCGCGGTGTTGCCCATGAGGAGCGCCGGCACGAGATGCCCGTTCGGCAGGTGCGCGGGAAAGTTGAAAGGCCCGAGCACCGCCATCACCCCGTGCGGGCGGAAGCGGCAGGTTCCGGTGCGGCTCGGGCCGATCGCGACCTCGTAGCCGCGAACCCGCCGCATCGTCTCGTCGGCGAGCGTGACCGCGACCTTGTCGGAGAGCAGCTTCGCCTCGAGCCGCGACTCCTCGAGGGTCTTGCCCATCTCGAGCGTGATGCGACGGGCGATCCGCTCGAGATTCCGTTGCGTCGCCTCGGCATAGCGCTTCAGGATCGCCGCCCGGTCTTCGATCGCGAGCCGACTCCACGCCGGGAACGCCGCGCGGGCCGACGCCACCGCGGCGTCGACGTGCGCGGGCCGGGGCGAGCCCGACCAGGTGACTTCCGACGGATCGGCCGGATCGCGCACCACGAGCGCGTCGCCCTCGAGCGGGACGAACGCCCCGTCGAGGAAGTCCGCCCCCGGAAGCCGATCGCTCATGTCTTGCGGCCCCGCGTCGCGCCGGTCGCTGCCTTCTTGCGGCCCTTGCCGGGCGCCGCCAGCGGCGTCACTCCGATCCGCTGGCCGTCCTTCGCCCCGAGCTCGCGGATCGCCTCGGCGGAAATCCGCACCGAGTCGCCCTCGATCGAGCCCTGGCAACGAAGCGCCCGGAAATCATCCTTGGTCTCGAACGAGACGAACATCTCGCTGCCGCCGCGGGCCAGTGCCCCCGCCAGCGCGAGGCTCCGCGTCGCCTTCACCAGCGGGATCGCGTCGCGATCGGCCTCGAGGTACGGCCCGCCGTCGAACGGGTCGACATGGCCCTTGCTGCGGAACCCCTGCCGCTCGAGCATCGCCTTCGCGGGCTCGGTCTCCTCGCCGACCTTGCCGATCAGGGCCCGGGCCTCGGGCGGCAGGAGCGTCGCGAAGAGCTCCTCGCGCGGGAAGAGGCTCGTCATGAACTCCTTCGACCGGGCCGAGAAGAGGTCGGCCTCGCGGTACGAGAGGTTGATGAAGCGGCTGCCGAGGTACTCCCAGAGCGGCGTGCGGCTGTCGGTGGTCACCGTGCCCATGAGCTCGGCGAGGATGCGCGGCGCGAACCGCTCGCGATGCAGGCCGATGTAGTGGAAGCGAACCAGCGAGAGCAGCGACCCGAGCCGCTCCCGATGCCCGCGGTAGCCCGGGGCGAGGACCAATCCGCCCATCTCGCTCGGGCCGGTCTCGTCGGTGTCGAAGGTAAGCGTGACATGCACCTGCCCGCCCTGCAGGTCGCGCGAGAAGAGCTCGCGGCGGCCGACGCGGAAGAAGACATGCGGCGAGCCCGGCCAGCTGATGCACGAGATCACCGCCGAGGTCCCGACGACGTTCTCGGTCTCGGTGTCCTCGAGCACGAACATGAACTGCCGCTCGCGTTCGGACTTCGCCTTGCCCGCGAAGCTCGCGAGGCTGCGCTTGATCTTCGCCGAGAGCAGGTCGTGGTCGGCCGGGAGGTTGATGAAGTGGACCATCCGCGCCAGCTTGAGCAGCGTCGGGAGGTCCTTGGGCTGGGCCGGTCGGATGACGAACATGGTTCACTCCGCGGCGGCGGCCATCGCCCGCTCGACGATCCCGAACACCGGCGCGAAGTCCTCGGGCCGCATCACGCCGACCGGCGGCAGGAACCGCAGGTGGTACGGCCCGTGCCCGCACGAGAAGGCGATCACGCCCTCGTCGAACATGCGGTGGAGCAGCTTGCCGATGCGGTCCTTGTCGCCGCCGAAGGGCGTGAGCCGCATCATGCCGCCGTGGCCCGAGACGATCCGTTCGGGCGAGTACGTCCGGCCGAACGCATCGCGCACCGGGGGGAAGAACTCGGGGCGGCGGCGCACGAGGTCCTCGGCGTTCGCGCGGAACGCCGCGTGGAGCTTCGCGATCCGGCCGTCCGGTCCGTAGTACCCGCCGTCGCGCAGCCGCGTCAGCGCCGCGAGCCCGACGCCGAACGCCGTCGCGCTCGCAGTGAAGGTGCCCGAGAGCAGGCCCGGCTTCGGGTTGATGTCGGCGGTGTAGAGGCACGCGCACGCTTGGCTCATCTTCCCGATCGTCACCACGTCGATGAGGTCGCCGAGACCGAGCCGCTCGAAGGCGAACATGCTCTCGGTGCGGCCGAAGGTCTGGACCTCGTCGTCCCAGACCGGCACGCCGTGCTTGCGGGCCATCTCCATCAAGGCGACGAAGAACTCGCGCGGCGCGGTGTGGAACCCGCCCTCGCCCTGGATGAGCTCGACGATGAGGCAGCTGTGCTGCTTCGGGTAGCGGTGGAGGCACTGCTCGAGGTGCCAGAGGACCATTTCGGTCGCCCGCGACCCGAGGGCCGGGTCGTAGAACGGCAGGTAGTCGACCTGCACGTTCAGCGGCACGCCGACGCGGTAGGCCGGGCCGTCGCCGATCTGGGCCATCGTCGTCGAGCGGCCCATGAAGCAGTCCTGGAAGGCGATCACCCGCGGGGCCGCGTTCGTCTTCTGCTGGCAGACCTTGAGGGCCGCCTCGTTCACCATGCAGCCCGAGTTCGAGACGAAGCAGTGCTTGAGCCGCGAGCCGCGGCCCGCCTCGGCGAGCAGGAAGTCGGCGAACTCGAGGCTGTCGCGGTTGAACTGGAGGTTCCCCTGCATCACGGTGTCCGAGAGCGACGCCCGCAGGGCCGCCTCGACCATCGCCGGGTCGCCGTGCCCGAACATGTGCACGCCGATGCCGTTGATGAGGTCCCACTTGACGCTGCCGTCCTCGAGCTCGACGAGGGCGCCGTTGCCGACGCCGCTGCCGATGTACGGATAGAGGTTCGGCCGGCCCTTGATCTCGGCGCTCCGGGCGAGCCACTTCGCGTAACCCTCACGGAGCTCGCCACGGGGCGGACGGGCGCCGGTCAGCGCCGACTGCCTCGCCTTCAGCTCGTCGACGAGGGCGCGGATCGACCGCTCGACGACGGGGCTCGAACGGAACGCGCTCCCGACGGTCTCGGCCGGGGTGGACATCGTGGCGGTGCTCATCGGATCTGGTTCCTGGCGGGTGCGGGTTCCCGGACCCCGCGGGCGGGCGAGACGGGATCCTAGTCGGCCGCGGCGAGGGGGCGGCTTGAGCCGGGGCCCGATCCCCGGCGCGGTTCAGGAAAGTCGGCCTTCGGACGCCCGCAGCAGGGCGATCGCGAGGAGCGCGGCCCGGGCCGGGAGGGTGGGAAGTTCCACGAACTCATCCTCGCGGTGAAGGTTCCCGCCTCGCACGCCGAGGGTGTCGAGCGTGGGCAGGCCCGCGGCCTGGAGGTTGTTCCCGTCGCAGACCCCGCCGGTCGACTCGAAGGGCAGCGGCAGCCCGAGCGATTCGCTGATCGCGCGGAGGCCCTCGGCCATCGCGAGCGTCGCGGGCGTGCGCGGCTTCGCGGGGCGGAGGAACGAACGGCGGACGGTCACCGCGGGCAGCGCGTCGGGCCGCGTGGCAAGGGCGTCGAGCGCCGCCGCGAGTTCGGCCTCGGCGTCGGGATCGCGGAACCGCACGTTGCCCCAGGCGCTCGCCGCATCGGGCACCGCGTTCGAGACCGCACCGCCCCGCAACGGGCCGACGCTTGCGATCCGGCCGTCGGCGGGCCGCGACATCGCCTCGATCGCGAGCAGGGCCCGGGCGAGGCCGTTCACCGCGCTGACGCCGCTCGTGAAGTCGCGGCCGACGTGCGCCGATCGGCCCTGCACGTCGACGCGGAACTGGCCCGCGCCCATCCGCTCGATGACCAGGCCCCCCGCCGGCGTCGCCGGCTCGACCGCGAGGCCGATCGCATGGCGCTTCGCCTCGGCAGCCAGGGCCGCGGCGCTCGCATAGGAACCGGTCTCCTCGTCGGAGTTGAAGAGCGCGGTCCAACGCACCGCGAGCCCGCACTCGGCGAGGGCCTCGAGGGCGTGGAGCAGGAGAGCGATGCCGCCCTTCATGTCGGCGGCGCCCGGGCCGCGGGCGATCGGGCCCTCGCGGACGAGCGTGCGGAAACTGCCGTTCGGGTCGTGCACGGTGTCGAGGTGGGCCGCGACGAGGACGCTCCGCCCCGGAACCTCCGGGCCGCGGACGATCGCGGTCGGGGGCGGCGGGGCGGCC
>JBIKVN010000189.1:0-6546 GCA_044356865.1 Phycisphaerales bacterium
CCCAACTTCCTCGCGGCGGCGTGGGCCCGGCCCGATCTCGACCGCGAGTCGCTGGTGGTGATGCGGAACGCCGACGGCCTCATCCTGCTGAACCGGTTCCCCTATACGAACGGCCATCTGCTGGTCGCCCTCGGCGAGCCTGCCCCGCGGTTGCTCGACTACTCGCCAAGCCAGCGAGCCGCGTTCTGGTCGCTCGTCGATCGGGCGTTCGCGATCGTGCATCGCGCGTTCCGCCCGCAGGGCATCAACATGGGCATCAACGAGGGCCACGCCGCCGGGGCCGGCCTGCCCGAGCACCTCCACGCCCACGTGCTGCCCCGCTGGGCCGGCGACACGAACTTCATGGCGGCGGTCGGTTCGGTCCGGGTGATTCCCGACGCCCTCGAGACGACCTGGACCCGCTGCCGCGAGGCGGCGGGCGAACTGGGATTGGCCTGAGGGACGGGCACGTTCCCCCGGTATCTTTCCGGGCCCTGTCTCCGGTTCCCGCCATGACCCCCGCGACCCGCCGAACGACCGTACTCCTGCGTCTTGCCGCCGCGGCGCTCGCTCTCGCGACGATGCCTGCCTGCATCACGATGCGCGGCAACGCCCCGCGCCGCGACCAGGCCGTCACGGCGACGAAGTTCGACCGCGAGGCCGCGATCGAGAAGGCCGGCGGCACTGCGGCGGTCGACGAGAACGCGAACGCCTTCGCCGACCGCTTCCGCACGCTGCTCGAGGACGCGGTGGGCGAGATCGTGAACGGCAACCGCGATCCCGGACAGCGGGCCCTCGCCCAGCAGCTGCTCGTCGAGAGCTCGATGAGCCTCTACGACATCGCCACCAACGGCGACTCGTTCTCGCAGATCCTCGACATGACCATCGTGGTCACGCTCACGAGCCAGGTCTGGATCGACGAGGGGCGGGCGATCGAGGCGTTCGGCGACCGGGCGGCGCCGCTCATCCGGGCCCTGCGGGACGCCCGCCGCGAGGCGTGGGATCTCGCGGCCGAACTGCTGCCGGCCGACCGCCTCGCGCAGCTCGACTTCATGATCGCGGCGTGGCGCCGGGCGAACGCCGGCGTCGAGGATGTCGCGTGGGTCCGCTTCAGCGACTTCGCGAAGGAACGCGGCGCGTCGCTCATCGTCGAGTCCGACACCGGGATCGACCTCTTCTCGGGGCTCGAGGCCACGCTGGCGCAGGCGAAGAGCTACGAGCTGCTCATGAACCGGATCTTCTACATCTCGAAGCGGGCTCCCACGCTCATCGGCTGGCAATCGCAGGCGGCCGTCGACGCGATGCTGGCGCGGCAGGAGATCCGCGACGCCCTCGCGAACCTCGGGCGTTCCTCGCAGGCGGCCAGCGACGCGGCGGCGACGGCGGCCCGGCTGGCCGACGACCTGCCCGCCCTGGTGCGAAGCGAGCGGGAGGCGATCTTCGCCGAGCTCGACCGGCGGCAGGCCGAGCTCGACACGACACTGGCCACGGTGAACGCGATCGCCGCCGACGCCCGGGCCGCGACCGCCGACGTGAAGGCGACGCTCGAGGGCGCCACCCCGCTGCTCGAGTCGGCGGCCCCCACGCTCGAGGCGGTGCAGCGGCTGGCCGAGACGGGCGAGCGGATCCTCGCCAAGGTGGCCGAGATCAAGGGGCCGCCGCTCCCGCCCGATCCGGACGCGCCGCCCGCGAAGCCGGTCACCGTCGACGACCTGAAGGAGACCCTCGCCGCCGCCACGGTCACGCTCGAGCAGGCGAACGCGCTGCTCGAGCGCGGCGAGTCGCTCGGAGAGTCGCCGGCGATCAAGGGCCTGATCGATGAGGTGACGCACGCCACCGAACAGCGGATCGCCAGCCTCGAGGAGTCGGTGGCGCGCCTGCTCTGGCTCGCGGCCGGACTCGCCGCGGCGGTGGTGTCGCTCGTCTTCGTGCTCTTCATGGTCGCCCGCGCTGCCGGACGCCCGGCCCGCTCCGGAGGTGCGGCGTGAACCACGGGAATCTCGACGGGGCGGAGCTCTCGCGACGGCGGGCCCTCGGGCTGCTCGGGTTTCCGCTGCTGCTCGGGGCGTGCGCGGTGCGGACGGTCGCGCCGCCCGGGCCCGCCACCGAACGCCCCGCGCTGCCGGCCGCCGACCTCGGTGCCTATCCGATCTTCCCCACCGAGCCCGGACTGGTCGGCCGGATCTCCTGCGAAGGCAGCTCGGCGGTGGGACTGATCCTCGACTCGCTGAGGGACGACTTCCGCAAGGCCCAGCCCGAGATCGAGCTCGAGGTGATCTCGGCCGGATCGGGCACCGCGACGCGGGCCCTTGCCGAAGCTCGCTGCGACCTCGCCCCGATGAGCCGGGCGATGACCGACGCCGAGCGGGAGCGGGTCGAGAAGGCCCGCGGGGTTCCGGTGCGGTGGATCGACCTGGCCGTCGACGCGATCGCGATCTGCGTGAACGCCGACAACCCGCTCGAACGGATCTCGCTCCGCGACCTCGACCGGATCCTCGGCCGCGAGCGGAAGCGCGGCGGCGCCCCCGCTGCGACCTGGGCGGATCTCGGCGTAGAGGGCGAGTTCGGCACGCGGACCATCGTCGCGGTCGGCATGGGGCCGGACACCGGCTCGAACGGGCTCGTGCGCGAGACCGTGCTGCTTGGCGGCCCGTTCCGCACCACGGTGCTCGAGGAGCCGGTCTCGTCGGCGGTGATGCAGGCGATCGCCGCCGATCCCGCGGCGATCGGCTACTGCAGCTTCTTCTTCGCCGAACGGCCGCGTTCGGCGGGCGCGAAGGCCCGGCCCGCCCGGACCCGCACGCTCGCCCTCGAGACGCTCGACGGCACGGCCTTCGTGCGGCCCGACGACGAGTCGATCCGGGCCGGTCGCTATCCGCTGGCCCGTTCGCTACGGATCTACTTCGTCGACGATCCGCGGCGGCCGAACCCGGCGGCGCGACAGCTGCTGCGGTTCCTGGTCTCGGAGGACGGGCAGACGATCCTCGCCCAGCTCGGGCAGAAGACGCTGTCGCCGGAGCAGGCCCAAGAGATGTTCCGCCGGATCGGGTGATCTTCGACGGCCGGCTCGTCAGGTCGGCGACGGCGAGAGGAACTCCCGGACCGTGCCCTTGCCGTCGTGCTTCGGGGCCCCGATCAGCACCGTGCCTTCCGCGGTGCACGCCGCGCTGCGGCCGAAGTTCGAGGCGCTCGAACCGCCCACGGGCAGCGTGAGACGGTCGAAGGTCACCCACGAGGTCCCGTTGAAGAGGAACACCGTCGCCGCCCCCCGGCCGACGATCCCGCCGATCGTGCGGAGCGGCGAGCCGGCGACCAGCGCCTGGCCGTTCGGGTCGAACGAGACGCTCGAGCCGAACTGTTCTTCGGCGGCCTGGCCCGCCGGGGTCAGTGTCGCCGCCGTCCAAGGATCCGACGGGGTCGCACCCGAGCGGTCCCAGACCGTCACGAGGCCGGCCCGAGCGCCGATCCCGGCGACGTTCGTGAGCGGCGCCCCCGCCGCCACCCGCATGCCCGACGCGTCCATCGCCACGCTCGTGCCGAGCGCGGCGTTCTTCACGGGCGAACTCGCCACGAGCCGCGTCAAGACGATCGGCGTCACCGTCAGGTCATCCGCCGGGACGTAGATCGCCCCGCAGCCCGTGACCCCGGGCTGGTCGTCGCCCGGCGCGCCGACCGCCAGCGACGGCGTCGCGGCGTTGCCGCCGAGCGCCACCGACTGGCCGAAGCGGTCGCCGGCGGTGACCGGAGTCGAGACGAGGTTCGAACGCGGGCTCCAGACCAGCGAGACCCGCTCGAAGATCGACACCTCGCCGCTGTCGGCCAGGCCGCCCGTGTTCGCGAGGGGACAGCCCACCGCCACGAACTCGCCCCGCGCCGCGACCGCGTCGCCGAAGCGGTCCTTCGTCGCCCGCGTCGCCCGGACGAGTTTCGCCTCCTCCGTCCAGGTGCCGGACGAGCGGCGGAACAGATACACCGCGCCGGCATCCGTCGTGCCCGAGACGTCGGCCAGCGGCGCTCCCACCGCGATGAGGTCGCCCGAGATGGCGACGCTCAGCCCGAACGAATCGCCCTTGCGGGCATCCGAGGCGGTCAGCGTCGCCGCGACCGTCCACTCGCCACCGCTCCGCGCCAGCACCACCGCGGCACCCGCGTTCTGCTTCGACGGCAGGTCCTCGCCCGGCATCCCCACCACCGCGATGTCGCCGTCGACGGCGATCGCGTGGCCGTAGTCGTCGGCGGACGCGAGAGTGGGCGTGGGGGGAACCGCCTGCTCGGACAGCACGGACACGCCAAGACAGTCGAGCAGCTCGTCGCCGTCCGAGTCGACGTCGGCGACGCCGCAGCCGCAGGTGCCCGGCGCGATCTTCAGCGGATCGCTGTCGCACCCGTCGTTGCAGTCCGGCGTCAAGTCCGAGTCGGTGTCGGTGTCGGCCGTGCCGCAGCCGCACAGGCCCGGGGCGGTCTTCCCCGCGTCGAGCGGACACCCGTCGCTGCCGTCGGCGGTGCCGTCATCGTCGTCGTCGGCGTCGAGGCAGTCCTCGTCGCCGTCCGAATCGGTGTCGGTGTCGGGCGTGCCGCAGCCGCAGATGCCCGGAGCGAGCTTGCTCGCGTCGCTCGGGCAGAGGTCGTTGCAGTCCGCCGTGCCGTCCGAGTCGGTGTCCGTCTCGGCGTTCCCGCAACCGCACTGTTCGCCCCAGAGCTTCGTCGGGTCGCTCGGGCACGCATCGCACGCATCACCCATGCCGTCCGAGTCGCTGTCGTTGTCGATGCAATCCGCGAAACCGCCGAACCGGACCACGGCGCCGCCCGCCGGCGGATCCTGGAACGGGCCGCCGACCAGCGGGTACATGCCGAGCAGGGCCACCGCCGTCCCGAAACGAGACGCCGACGACCCGCCTTCCGCGTCCTCGAGCCGCGCCGACTGGTCCCAGCTGCCCGAGCCGCGACGCTGGAAGAGCGTCGCCGAGCCGCGGGCCGCGATGGACGAGACCGTCGTCGCCGGCGAGCCGATCAGCACACGGCCACCGATTTCGTCGATCACGATCGACTGGCCGAAGCGTTCGCCGGCCTGCGGCGAGGGCGGGCTCATCGACTGGCCAATCCAGTTCGGGGCGTGGTACTCCCACAGCAGCACCGTTCCCGCGTCGACCCCCGCGGCCGTGTCCGCGCCGGGCGCGCCCGCCGCGACGAGCCGCCCGTTGCCCGAGACCGCCACGCTCTCCCCGAGCTGGCGGCTGGCGACCGCCACACCGACCAGCCGGGCCCGCAGGGCCAGCGTTCCCGTCGAGGCGATGTCGTGCACGTAGAGAGCGCCGCAGTTGGTCCTGGCCGTCTCGTCATCGCCCGGACAACCACTCGCCAGCGTCGGGGCCGTCGCGTCGCCGCCGAGCGCCACCGCGCTGCCGAAACGGTCGTTCGCGGTCACGGGAGTTCCCGTCACCGAGCCCGTCGCCGTCCACGAGCTGCCCGCGTAGGTGAACACCGTCACCTCGCCCGCGTTCGACTTCGTACCGGGGTCCGCCTGCGGGGCACCCACCGCGATGAACACCCCACGAACCGCCACCGACGCGCCGAAGCGGTCGGACGCCACCGGCGTCGCCCGGTCCAGCGTCGCCTCGTGCTGCCACGAGCCGCCCGAGTCGCGACGGAAGACCTCGGCGGTACCCGCCTCGACGTTCCCCGCGACCGTCTTCAGCGGACGGCCCACCACCACCACGTCGCCGAAGATCGCCACCGCCGAGCCGAAACGCTCGCCGGTCACCGGCGACGGCGCCCGCAGCTCGCCCTCGTCGGTCCAGCTCGAGCCGTCCCAATGGAAGACCCGCACGCTGCCCGCGTCGGTCCGGCCCGAGTGGTCATCACCCGGAAGGCCGACCGCCACGCGGTCGCCGTGCGAGGCCATCGAACCGCCGAACTCGTCACCCGCCGCGAGGCCCGCGACCGGGATCGAATCGATCGGCGTCGGCACGATCCCCTCGAGGCAATCGATGAACCAGTTGCTGTTCTCGTCGATGTCGGCGACGCCGCAGCCGCAGACGCCGGGCGCGGTCTTGCCGGCGTCAGAGGGGCAGCCGTCGGTGTTGTCGGCAACGAAGCCGACGGGCTGCGTGCATGCAAGCTGTGAGCTGGCCGGATCGCCGAACGAGTCGGCGTCGGTGTCGGCGTACCAGGTCGAGGCGTCCGAGGCCTCGGTGTCGTCCGTCGACGTCCCGTCGCAGTCGTTGTCGGTCCCGTCGTTCGCACAGTCCTCGGCCGCGCCGGGGTAGACCGCGGCGGACGTGTCGTCGCAGTCGGTGTTGTCCGTCACCGAACCGGCCACCGGCGAGCACGACATCGTCGCCGCACCGCCCAGGTCGCCGTAGCTGTCGCTGTCCGCGTCGGGGTAGTACGCCGTCGCGTCCGAGGCCTCCGCGTCGTCGGTCGACGTCCCGTCGCAGTCGTTGTCGACGCCGTCGTTCGCGCAGTCCTCGGCCGCGCCGGGGTAGACCGCGGCGGACGAGTCGTCGCAGTCGGTGTTGTTCGTCACCGAGCCCGCCACCGTCGTGCACGACATCGTCGCCGCGCCGC
>JBIKVN010000190.1:0-6528 GCA_044356865.1 Phycisphaerales bacterium
TGCTCGCGATCGCGGTCGCGCTGCTCGTGCTGCGGGCGGGGTTCGGGCCGGGAAGCATGGTGAACCGGACGCTCGACGCGCTGCTCGCGTTCACGGTCCTCTCGCTCGTCCTTTCCGGCCGCGCCGCACTCGGGATCTGGACCCGGCGCACGGTACCCCCGGGCTCGTTCCGACGCGGTGCGTGGCGATGGGCCGGTCCGGTCGCGCCCGTCGCGGCGGCGCTCGTCGCCAATATCGCGGGCCTGACGCGGGCCGCGTCGTTCGCGCTCCAGCGCGGCGGGCTCGAGCGGCTCGCCGCGGGGCCGGCGACGCCGCCGGGCGTGGCGATCGCGGCACCGCTGGTCCTCGGCGCCGTGCGTGACGGCTTCATCCTGCTCGACGCCCCGATCGACGGGGGCACGCTCGCGCGCCTCGCGGTGCTGCCGATCGCGAACACCGGCTACGACTCGGCCGACGGGGCGTGGTGCCTCGCGCCGGGAGCGCCGGACTCGTTCCGCTGGGTGAACCCGGGGCCCTATCGCGAGTGGCGGTTCGAGCGGTACCGCGGGGACTGGTACGTGGGGAGGTAGGGTCGGCCCCTCGGGCTACACTTTCAGCCGTGCCGTTGCATCCGGATATCTCCGCCCGGCTCGACGCCCTTCGGACGCTGGCCGCCCGGTACGGCCTGCGCTCCGTCGCGGTGATCGGATCCGCGGTCAACAACGCTTTCGATCCCGAGCGAAGCGACCTCGATCTTCTCGTCGACTTCGGTGACTACTCCCCCGACCTCGGGCGTCGCGCGACCGGTTTCCACCGGGAAGTCGAGTCACTGTTCGGGCGGCGGGTCGACGTGATCAGCGTCCACGGGCTGCGAAGCCGGCGGTGGCGAGAGATCCATACCTCGCAAGGCGTCCCCGTCTATGCCGCCGCGTGAGGAAATCGCCCTGCTTGAGGACGCACTCGGCCAGGTCGACGACCTGCTGACGAAGGCCAAGGGCTCGTCGCTGGATCGCTCGCTCGCCGACCGCGACCTGCAGGCCATCTTCGAGCGGCGATTCGAGATCCTCGGCGATGGGCTCCGGCGTCTCGAACGATCCGCACCGCAGGTCTTTGCCCGGATCGCCGGAGGCCGGGAAGCCATCGGGATGCGGAACCTGATCGCGCACGGCTACGACGGGGTCGACCACCGGATCCTCTGGGCCACGGTCCAGAACGACCTCGCGGCCACGGCCGACTCGATCCGGAAGATCATCGCCGAACGCGGCTGATCCCGCTCACCACTCCGGCCCGCCCGAGTACCGGCCGTAGACGTCGGCCATCGCCTGCACCATCTCGCCGAGGGTCGCCTTGGCGGCGGCCGCCTCGACGAGCTCGGGCATGACGTTGCGGCCGGCGCGGGCCGCCTCGCGGACGGCGTCGAGCGCCCGCATGGTCGCGTCGCGGTTCCGGGACTTGCGGAACCGCGCGAGGCGATCGCACTGGTCGACCTCGACCTCGTGCGGGATCTGGAGGATCTCGACGGTCCGATCCTCGTTGCCCTCGGGATAGGCGTTCACGCCCACGATGACGCGGTCGCCGGCGTCCATCTCCTGCCCGAAGCGATAGCTCGCCTCGGCGATCGAGCGGCGGAAGTAGCCGCGGTGGATGCCCTCGACCACGCCGCCCATGTCGTCGATCTCGCGGATGATCGAGTCGGCGTCGGCCTGCATGCGATCGGTGAGGGCCTCGACGAACCACGAGCCGCCCAGCGGATCGACGGTGCGATGCACGCCGGTCTCGTGGGCCAAAATCTGCTGCGTGCGCAGCGCCACCCGCACCGCGGCCTCGGTCGGCAGGCCGAGCGTCTCGTCCATCGAGTCGGTATGCAGGCTCTGGCAGCCGCCGAGCACCCCCGCCATCGCCTGGAACGCGACGCGGACGATGTTGTTGAGCGGCTGCTGCTCGGTGAGCGAGCAGCCGGCGGTCTGCACGTGGGTCCGCATGAGCATCGAGCGCGGGCTCTTCGCCCCGAAGCGGTCGCGCATCGCGTTCGCCCAGATGCGGCGGGCGGCCCGCAGCTTGCAGATCTCCTCGAAGAACTCGTTGTGGGCGTTGAAGAAGAACGAGAGCCGCGGCGCGAACAGGTCGACGTCGAGGCCGCGCTTCAGCGCCGCCTCGACGTACTCCATGCCGTCCCGCAGGGTGAACGCCAGCTCCTGCGTCGCGGTCGAGCCCGCCTCGCGGATGTGGTAGCCCGAGATCGAGACCGAGTTCCACTTCGCGGTGTTCCGGGCCGCGAACTCGATGGTGTCGACCACGAGCTTCACGCTGGCCTCGGGCGGGTAGATGAACTCGTTCTGCGAGTGGAACTCCTTCAGGATGTCGTTCTGCAGCGTGCCGCCGAGCGAGTTCCAGTCGATGCCGCGCTCGCGGGCCATCGCGAGGTACATCGCCCAGATGACCGCGGCGGGCCCGTTGATGGTCTGCGAGACGGTCACCTCGCCGACCGGGATGTCGGCGTAGAGGCGGTGCATGTCCTCGATGGTCGAGATCGCGACGCCGCAGCGGCCGACCTCGCCGACCGACAGCGGGTCGTCGGAGTCGCGGCCCATGAGCGTCGGCAGGTCGAACGCGGTCGAGAGGCCGGTGTTGGCCTTCGTGCCCTTCGCGTTCTCGAGCAGGTACTTGAACCGGCGGTTGGTGTCGTCGGCCGAGCCGAAGCCGGCGAACTGGCGCATCGTCCAGAGCCGGTCGCGGTACATGGTCTTGTGGACGCCGCGGGTGTAGGGGAACTGGCCCGGCTCTCCGATCCGCGGATGGGCCCTCGCGGGGTCCTTCGGGTCGACGGTCTCCACGCGGTCGGGCCCGTAGAGCTCGTCGACGACATAGCCCGAGATGGTCACGGTCTCGGGGTCGACCGGGGCGGGGGCGGCAGGACGGGCGGCGGGAGTGCTGGAAGCGGGAGTCATGTTCGGTCGGCCTCTTTCCGGGAGCGAAAGCGTCATCGTAGCCGGACGCGCCGGGAAACCCGCGTGTCCAGAAGGGAGATGGGCCTGAGATCGGCCGTTGGGGCGGAGCCGGTCGACGATTCGCGCAGGGCCGAGAACCGGCGGATCCACGCGTCGAAAGGCCCGACGGGGCATGGCCCCGTCGCTCCGTAGGCCGGCGAGGCGGACGGCTCGGGCCCCGGTCGTTTCCGCCGCAGCGCCTCGGCCGCCGCCGGGATCAGCCCTTCGCCGGATACTCGTAGACGCCGCGGCCGGTCTTGTCGCCGAGCCGACCCGCTTGCACGAGCTGCCGCAGCAGCGGGCACGGGAAGAACTTCGGGTCGCCCAGCTCGCGGTGCAGCACCATCATGATGTCGTGGCAGACGTCGAGGCCGATGAAGTCGGCGAGGCGCAGCGGGCCCATCGGGAAGTTGCACCCGAGCAGCATGATCTGGTCGATGTCCTCGGGCTTCGCGACCCCACCCATCCAGGCGTGGAAGGCCTCGTTGATCATCGGCATCAGCACGCGGTTCGAGACGAAGCCGGCCCGGTCGTTCGCGGGCACCGGCGTCTTGCCCATCGCCTTCGCGAGCTCGATGGTGCGGGCGGTGGTCTCGTCGCTCGTCGCGATGCCCTTGATCACCTCGACGAGCTTCATGATCGGCACCGGATTGAAGAAATGCATGCCGATCACGCGGGGCGCGTCGGCCCCGACCGCGCTCGCGAGGTCGGTGATCGAGATGCTCGAGGTGTTCGTGGCGAGGACGACGTCGGCCCGGAAGGTCGCCTGCATCGCCTTGAAGATCTTCTTCTTGAGGTCGACGTTCTCGGTGGCGGCCTCGACGACCCAATCGGCCCCCTTCGCCTCGGCCAGGTCGGTCACGTAGCAGATCCGCTTGAGGGCCGCGTCGGCGTCGGCCTGCGGGATCTTGCCCTTCTCGACGAGGCGGGCGAGGGACTTCGCGTGGCCGGCCTTCGCCTTGTCGAGGGCGGGCTGGCTGACGTCGACCTGGATCGCGGCGAAGCCGGTCTGGGCGGCGGTGAGGGCGATGCCGGAACCCATGGTCCCGGCTCCGATGACGGCGATGGTGCGGACCTGCTGCGACACGGGACGATCCTCCGTTGGGGGGCGGACATGGTAGCGATGGCCGCGAGGGAAAAGAAACGCCGCCGGCCCTCGGAGAGGCCGGCGGCGTCGCGTGAGAAGGGAGGAGACTTCAGGAGGTTGCGGTCAGGACAACGGCACCCCGCGCACCTCGACGTTGTCGAGGTCGGCCCGCTCGTTCGTGAGGTTGCAGGTGGTGCGGAAGCGGATCGCGAAGTTCGGGTTGTTCGCGGCGGCGGCCGGCAGGGCGTAGAGCCGGTTCGCCCACGAGGTGGCCTTGGTGCTCTCGACGGTCACCCAGCCGGTGCCGTTCCAGAACTCGACGACCAGCCGCTCGCCGCCGTCCATGCCATTGGTGCGGCGGGTGAAACGGAGCTCGACCGATCCGAAGCCGGTGGTGTCGACATTCCTCTGGATCCAGCCGGTCTGCACGACGCGGCCGCCGAAACCCGAATTGAACGCCGAGGCCGAATTCACCGACGAGTTCCCGTTCTGCACGCTCCAGCCACCGGCGGCCAGGTCGCCGCTCTCGAAGTTGTCGGCGAAGAGCGTGACGACCGACGGGGCCGTCGGGGTCGCGGCGACCTCGCCCGAGTCTCCCGAAAGGTTGCCCGAGGTGTCGGCGGCGCGGATCACGTAGAAGTAGGCGGTGCCGTTCGTGACCGCGGTGTCGGCGTAGCTCGTGGCGGTGACGAGGGCCGTGGAGATCTCGGCGTAACCGCTGCCGCTCGTGGTCGAGCGGTAGACGCGGTATCCGGCGAGGTCGGGCTCGGTCGAGGCGGTCCACGCGAGATTGACGACCGCGTTGCCCGCGGTCGAAGCGAGGCCGGTCGGGTTCGCGGGCGGCACCGTGTCGTTCGACAGGTCGGGGGTCGCGGCAAGGGCTGCATACGCATCGATGCGGCCGTACCCGAAGGTGTCGTCGAGACCCGCGGTGCCGAGGTCCTGGCTGGTCGAGCGGATGATCGCCTCGACCTCGGCCGGGGTCAGCGTCGGGTTCCGCGACCAGATCAGGCCGCAGAGGCCGGCGGTGATCGGGCAAGCGAAGCTGGTGCCGCTCACGGAGGAATACGAGGTGTCGCCGGCGTTGCTGGTGGTCCGGATGCTCACGCCCGGGGCCATCACGTCGACGAGCGATCCGTAGTTCGAGAACGACGCCCGGGCGTCGTTCTGGTCGGTTGCCCCGACCACGAGCACGTTGTCGTTGCGGTTGCCCGACATGCTCACGTTGCTGTTGCCCGCGGCCCAGACCAGCATCGCGCCCTTCGACCGCACATAGGTGCCGGTGCTGAAGACGCTCGAGCTGTTCACGCCGCTGTAGCTCACGCTCGCGACCCGGTCGCCGGCGTCGGCCGCGGTGCGGGCGGCCAGCGTCAGGTTCGAGAGCGAGGCACTGCCGTCGGTCGAGTTCGTGACGCGGATCATGCGATGGCTGAGGTTCCAGCCGACGCCCGCGATGCCGATTCCGTTGTTGCCGTTGCCGGCGGCGCTGCCGGTGCAGGCGGTGCCGTGGCCGTTGATGTCGTTGATCGCCCCGCCCGCCGACTCGGCGATGGCGACGCCGGTCGCGACATTGAAGCCGGGCTTGCGGTTCAGGAGCAGGTCCTGGTGCGTGGTCCGCACGCCGGTGTCGCAGATCGCGACGGTCACCGACGCGTCGCCGGTCTCGAGGTCCCACGCGGCGCACGAGTCGAGGCGGTTCGCGGCGTGGTGCCACTGCTGGGTGAAGCTCGCGTCGTTCGGGCAGCCGATCGGGTAGACGATCCAGTCGGGCTCGACGTACTCGAAGTTGCCGGTGGCCATCAGGCGGGCGGCGACGTCGTTCTCGGTGAGGCCCTTGGGGACCTTGACGAGGAACTCGTCGACCTCGCCGAAGTAATTCTCGATCTCATACTCGGAGACCGAGAGGAGGGCCTGCTGGGCCCGCTCGCGGGCCTGGCGTTCGGAGAGGCCGCGGGCCTTCGCGGTCTCGGGCTTGATGGGACGGGCGGTGAGGACGCCCCGGAACTCCTGCTTCCGCGGGGTCTCGACGAAGCGGTTCGACAGGTTGGGCCCGCCCTGGCCGAAGGCGGCCGACGCGGCGAGGAGGGCGAGCAGGGACGCGAGACTGCGGGACGGGTACTTCATGTTCGGTCTCTCCTGGTTGGGGCAGGTCGCGGTCGGCCCGGAAGTCCGATCGCGACCTGATCCGTGATCATGCGGCCGTTTCCCCGATACTTCGTTCGGGAATCGGCCCCATGCAGGGAATGATGCCCCTTGCCGGCCCCGGAAACGATCGCAGCGCGCGGAAACACGGGCCGGACGGGGCGTCTACCCCACCCGGCCCGCGGATGCTTTCCGGTCGTTTCAGATCCGCCCGGCGTCAGCCGTTCCAGCGCCGCGGCTCCGGCCCGGTGTAGGCCGAGAGCGGACGGATGATCCGGTTGTTGCGGTGCTGCTCCATGACGTGCGAGCACCAGCCGGTGATGCGGCTGGCCA
>JBIKVN010000191.1:0-6519 GCA_044356865.1 Phycisphaerales bacterium
CCGAGGATCACGATGCCGTCCTTGAGCGCGCCCTCCGGCGCGTTCATCGCCCAGCTCACGTTCAACTCGACCGTGAGGCCGCCCTCGAACCGGATCAACGCGGTCGCCTGGTCCTCGACATCGAAGGTGCCGTCCGGCTTCGGCGGCCCCGCCCACATGTCGACGAAGCGGTAGCCCGCGATCGGGTGGCCGAAGGTCGAGGTGCACGAGCCGCTCACCCGCGTCGCCTTCGGATGGCCCACGAGGTGCAGCACGACATCGAGGACATGCACCCCGAGATCGATGAGCGGCCCCCCGCCCGACTTCGCCTTCGTGGTGAACCACCCGCCGAGGCCGGGGATCCCGCGGCGGCGGTAGAGCGAGCACTTGGCGTGGTAGACGCGGCCGAGCCGGCCGGCCGAGGCGAACGCCTTCGCCGCCGCCACCGTCGGCGTGCCGCGGCAGACGAAACCGACCTGGACCGTCCGGCGTGATCGTTCCGCGGCCTCGGCGATCCGCAGGCACTCGGCCTCGTCCATCGCCATCGGCTTCTCGAGCAGGACATGCTTGCCGGCCAGGAGCGCCGCGATCGCGTGCTCGGCGTGCAGGAAGTTGGGCGTGGCGATCGCCACCGCGTCGACGTCGGGACGCCGGAGGAGGTCGGCCAGCGACGGGCTCGCCTGCGTCGGCTGCCCCGCCGCGGCCATCGCCCGGGCCAGGCCCTCGGCCGATGCCGCGTTCGCATCCCACGCCCCGACCACCGCGACCCCGTTCCGGGCGGCGGCGCGGGCGTGGACGTTCCCGATCGAGCCGCTTCCGATGATGCCGAGCCGCATGGCCATGCGCGAGTCCTCCGGTGACTTTCGTGGGGGGCAAGATAGCCGCGTCGGCCGATAGAATCGGCCCTATGGCCTCGACTCCCCGCTCCGTGACGATCGTCGGCGCCGGCATCTGCGGCCTTTCGGCCGCGTGGCTCCTCGCCCGCCGCGGCGTGAAGGTCACGGTGCTCGAGCGCGACGCGGACGCGTACGCCGGCGGCGTCTCGGCCTCGTGCGGCAACGCGGGGCTGCTCTCGATCGGCCACTACCCGCTCACGCGGCCCGGGGTCTCGATCCGCGGCCTCAAGTGGATGCTGAGCTCGACCAGCCCGCTCTACATCAAGCCCCGGCTCGACGGCGAGCTGGTCTCTTGGCTCTGGAACTTCCACCGCCACTGCAGCCAGGACCACCTCGACGAGTGCATGCGGGTCCTCGGAGACATGGGCTTCAAGACCCTCGCCCTGTACGAGGAGATGATCCGCTCGGAAGGGATCGAGTGCGACTACGCCCGCGACGGCTGGCTCGACGTGGTGCTGGACCCGGCGAACCTGGCGGCCGCCGAGGCCGAGGCGCGGGCGCTCGCGCCGCTCGGCTACTCGTACCGGCGCATGGAGGCCGACGAGGCCCGGGCGTTCGACCCGTGCCTGCGCGAGGGCATCGCGGGGGCCGTGCATTACCGCGACAGCGCCCACTGCGATCCCGGCGACTTCCTGCGACAGCTCGCCGCGGCCGTCGTGCGGAACGGCGTCGAGATCCGGCTCGGGGCCGAAGTCGACGGCTTCGTCCGCGACGCGAAGGGTCGGTGCGGCGGCGTTCGCCTCCTCGGCGGCGCGACCGTCGAGAGCGACGCGACGCTGCTCGCCGCGGGCATCTGGAGCGACGGGCTCGCCCGGGCCGCGGGCTTCCGCGTGCCGATGTTCGGGGCCCGCGGCTACCACCTGCAGCTCTCGGGCATGCCGGTGCCGCGCACCGGCATGGTGCTGCACGAGACTTTCGTCGCGGTCACCCCGATGCGCGACACCGTGCGGCTCGCGGGCACGCTCGAGATCGATCGCCTCGGCGAGCCCTGGCGGCGCGAGCGGCTCGCGATGCTGCCGAAGGGCGCCGCCCGCTACCTCAAGGGCGTCGAGCGCGCCGAACCCGCCAGCGCGACCCACGAGTGGGCCGGCTACCGGCCGTGCACGAGCGACGGGATGCCGGTCATCGGCCCCGCCCCGCTTCCTGGCCTCTTCGTCTCGACCGGCCACGCGATGATGGGCATGACCCTCGGGCCGGTGAGCGCCCGCGCCGTCGTCGAGACGATGTTCGGCGAGTCGCCGTGCGTCGACCTCTCGATGTGCCGCGCCGAGCGCTTCGGGCCGGTGGCGCGGATGTCCGCGGCGAGCTTCTGAGTCACCAGAGCATCGCGGCCCCGAACACCCCGCTCGAGTCGCCGTGCATGGCCCGGCGGACCGGTGTCGTGCAGCAGTCCCCGAAGACGAGCTCGGCGAGCCGCGGCGGAACGCGTTCGTAGATCGCCTCGACGTTGCTCACGCCGCCGCCGAGCACGATGCAGTCGGGGTCGAGCAGGTTGACGACCGAAGCGAGCGAGAGGGCGAGGCCCTCGACGAGGCGGTCGATCGTGGCGGAAGCCTTGGCGTCGCCGGACGCGGCGCGACGGGCGATCTCGGGAAGCGGAAGCGATTCACCGGTGCGTTCGCGATGGTCGCGTTCGATCGCGGGCCCCGAAAGGAACTGCTCGCGGCAGCCCGCGAGGCCGCAGTAGCAGGGCCGCGCGTCGCGTTCGGCGCGATCCGTCCCGGGCATCGGGCTGTGCCCCCACTCGCCGGCGACGCCGTTGCGGCCGTCGCGGGCCTTGCCGTCGATGACCACGCCCCCGCCGACGCCCGTGCCGAGGATGACGCCGAAGACGACGCCCGCCCCGCGGCCCGCCCCGGTCACCGCTTCCGACAGCGCGAAGCAGTTCGCGTCGTTCGTCGCCCGCACCGCGCGGCCGAGCCGCCGGGCGACATCGGTCACGAACGGCCGGCCGTTCATGCAGGTCGAGTTCGAGTTGCGGTGCAGCCCGCTCACCGGGCTCGTCGAGCCGGGATGGCCGAGGCCGACGGTGGCCCTCGCCGAGAGCTCGCGCTCGCACGCCTCGACCAGCGCCGCGATCGTCGCGACCGTCGCGTCGTAGTCGCCCTGCGGCGTCGCGAGGCGATTCCGCCAGAGCGTCGCGCCGGCCGGATCGATCGCCACCACCTCGATCTTCGTGCCTCCGACATCGACGCCGATCCGGACCGGTGCGGTCACGGGCGTCCCCCGAAGCGGGCGTCGATCGCGTGCCAGAGGAGCGACGCGCCGAGCCGCGCCGTCCGCCCGTCAAGATCGAGTGACGGGTTCAACTCGGCGAGGTCGATCGCGGCGATCCGCGAGTCGGCGGCCAGGCCGCGGACGAACGCCACCGCGTGATCGTCGGGCACGATGCCGAGCGAGGTCGGGGCCGAGACGCCGGGCGCGGCCGCGGCGCTGAACGCGTCGAGATCGATCGAGAAGGAGACCGCGTCGGTTCCCGCGAGGAACGCGTCGAGCGAACCCGCGACGCACCGCCCCCGCCCGTGCATCTCGACGCCGAGCGAGCGGGCTCTTTCCAGCAGCCCTCGGGTGTTCCCGGTCGGCTGGATCCCGACGATCGCATAGTGCAGCCGGCCGCCGCGGGCGACGCATTCATCCGAGGCCTGCGAGTACGACGTTCCCGAGTTCGGCCCGTCGGCGGGAACCGGCCGCAGGTCGAGGTGGGCATCGAGGTTGATCGCCCCGACGACACCCTCGCGCCCGCGCCGCACGCCAAGCCAACTGCCGAACGCGAGATCATGCCCGCCCCCGAGAACGACCGGCAGCGAGCCCGCCTGCACGGCCCGCGCGACGAGCTTCGCGAGCAATTCCTGCGTCGCCGCAACGTCCTCGCCGGCGATATCGCCGAGGTCGAACATCCGGAGCGAGTCGGACACCGTCGGCAACCCCGCGAGCGCCGACCGCAGCGCATCCGGCCCCGCCGCCGCCCCCGTCCGCCCGCGGTTCCGCCGCACGCCCTCATCGCAGGCGTAGCCGATGAAGGCGACGCTGCCGGCGGAAATCGCATCGTCGGCCCCGAGCGGCCGCACCACCTGGTGGAACCGCCGCACCGCCGGCTCGTCGCCGTCGACGCGACCGGCCCAGAGTCCGGGGATCGCCGGACGCAGCGCGGCGCGGATCGGATCGGGAACGCCCATGACTTCGAGTGTACCGGCGCCCTCCGGCCGGTAGCATCGGGGCATGCCCCGCACCGCACCGCGCCCGAACCCCCCCGCCCGACGGCCGATCTCGATCGACGACCTCCGCTGCCTCGTCGGCGTCGCCGACCCGTCGCTCTCGCCCGACGGGTCGCGCCTCGCGATGGTCCGCAGCCAGGTCTCGGCGAATCTCCGCAGCGAGACCTCGATCTGGATCGTCGCGACCGACGGGAAAGGCTCGCCGCGGGCGCTGACCGCCGGGCCGAAAGACCGCCTCCCCCGCTTCAGCCCCGACGGGAAACGGCTCGCCTTCGTCCGCGGCGGCGAGGCGGGGGCGCAGCTCGCGATCCTCGATCTCGCCGGCGGCGGCGAGGCCCGCACGCTGACGCGTTTCCCCGAGGGCTCGATCCGTTCGTTCCGCTGGTCTCCCGACGGCCGCACGATCGCGGTCGCCTTCCGCGCGACCGAACCCGAGTGGACGAAGGCCGCCCGCGACGCCCGCCGCGAGGCCGGCGATCCCGAGCCGCCGCGGGTGATCACCACCGCGTGGCATCGGCTCGACGGCGACGGCCACTTCGGCGCCGCCCGCCACCGGCTGCACCTGGTCGACGCGTCGACCGGTTCCGGCGAGGTCGCGTACGCGCTCGACACCCTCGGCAACTTCTCGTTCGACTTCGCCCCCGACTCGACCCGCATCGCCCTTGCGACGAACCGCAATCCCGACGCCCTCTTCAAGCCGTGGGCCGACGAGCTGGCGATCCTCGACCTCGCGAAGGGCACGCTCGAGCCGGTCGCGGGGCTGCCGATCGGGCCGAAGTCCGCGATCGCGTGGAGCCCGGACGGGAACCATCTCGCGTGGGCCGGCCGCCGCGGCCGTGACGGGAGCTACAGCACGGAGAACCTCGAGCTGTGGACGTGCCGAGTCGGGGGGCGGGCGAAAGGCCCCGCCAAAGCCCGCTCGCTCACGCATTCCGAGGATCTCTGCCTCGCCGCCGCGACCCTCAGCGATGCCGCCGAGGCGAGCTGGGACGCGACCGTGCTCTGGTCGCCCGACTCGCGCTCGATCCTGACCCGCATCGGTCGCGAGGGCGAGGGGCATCTTCTCGCCGTGCCGCTCGATGGCACGCGCTCCCGCTTCCTGACCGACGGCCCGTTCGAGCAGACCTTCGGGAACGCCGTCGCCGGGCCCGATGGCTCGATGCTCGTCGCGACGCTCCGCACCTCGGCGACGCGGCCGGTCGAGGCGTTCGTCGCCGGCGTTCCCGCGAAGGGCACCCGGGCTAGCGTTCGTGCGCTCACGGCCTTCAACGCGGCACTCCTCGCCGAACTCGACCTCGCCGAACCCGAGTCGCATCGCGTGAGACGCCGCGACGGCACCGGCTCGACGCACGTCTGGATCCTCCGCCCCCCGCCGTCGGCCCCGAAGTCCGGCCCGAAATCCAGGAAATCGGACCGCTCGGGCATCGTGCAGGTCCATGGCGGCCCGCACGCCCAGTACGGCGTCGCCTTCTTCCACGAGATGCAGCTGCTCGCGGCCCAGGGCCATGTGGTCGCCTTCGGGAACCCGCGGGGCAGCAAGGGCTACGGCCGCGACCACTGCGCCGCGATCCGCGGCCGGTGGGGCACCGTCGACTGGGAGGACGTCTCAGACACCATCGATTTCCTGCGCGGACTGAAGGGCGTCGACCCGTCGCGGGTCGGCATCTCGGGCGGCAGCTACGGCGGCTACATGACCAACTGGGCCATCGCCCACCGCCGCGACCTCAAGGCCGCGATCACCGACCGGTGCGTCTCGAACCTGCTCTCGTTCGCGGGCAACAGCGACTACCCCATCTTCCCCGGCGAGTACTGGTCGGGCACGACCTGGGACTCGCCCGAGGCGCTCTGGGCCTCGAGCCCGATCCGCCTCTTCAAGGGCGTGCGGACGCCGACCCTCATCATCCACTCCGAGGGCGACCTCCGCTGCAACATCGAGCAGGCCGAGCAGGTGCACGCGGCCCTCTGCGTGCAGGGCGTGCCGACACGGTTCGTGCGCTACCCCGTCTCGACGAGCCACGGGATGAGCCGCAACGGCCCGCCCGCCCTCCGGATGCACCGCCTGAAGGAGATCCTCGCGTGGTGGGAGCGCTGGCTCCGGTAGGCCGCTACCATGCCCGCCCCATGTCCGACGGAGAGCTCACCAGTCCCGACGACCGTGCCGCGATGGACCATGTCCGCGGGATCCTCCGCTTCATCGGCGAGGACCCCGCCCGCGAGGGCCTGATCGACACGCCGAAGCGGGTGGTGAAGGCCTGGAAGGAGCACTTCTGGGGCTACGGCCACGATCCCGCCGAGCCGCTCAAGCGCACCTTCAGCGAGGTCGAGGGCTACGACGAGCTCGTGCTGCTGCAGGACATCGAGATCCAGAGCCACTGCGAGCACCACATGGTGCCGTTCGTCGGCCGCGCCCATGTCGGCTACATCCCGCG
>JBIKVN010000021.1:0-21552 GCA_044356865.1 Phycisphaerales bacterium
TGCCCGTCGCGTTGAACGCGGCCAGGAGCTGGGCGAGATCCTCGGCCCCGACCGTTCCGTTCCCATCGAGGTCGGCCCGACGCACCTCGCGGTCGACGATGGTCACCGTCACCGATCGCTCGGTGAACAGCCCGTCGGAGTCGGTGCCGCGCAGCGTCAGCACGTGCGTGCCGACCTCGAGGGCCCGGCTCACGAGCAGGCGTCCGGTCGCGAAGGGCCCCTGACGGTCGCTGGTCCAGGTGAAGGCCGAGTCGGGCAGCAGCTGGTCGTCGATGTCCCATCCCGACGCGTGCAGCACGATCGAGGCATGTCGCGGGAACGAGACGTTCGTGTTCGGAGCGAGAACATGCACGTCGGGCGGCGAGCCGCCGCCGATCAGGAGGCCCATCGGCCACTCTGCATCGGACTGGTTCAGCCCGTCGGTCACGCGCACCTTGAGCACGCCGACCGCGCCGTGGCTCTTCGGCAGGTTCGAGGCGAGGAACCGCGTCGCGATCTCGCCGCCGGTCGGGTCGGCGTCCTGGTTCACCGCGACCGGGAACCACGCGTTGCCGCCGTCGGGGCTGTAGAGCAGGTTCGCACGCAGCCGGTCGCCGTCGGCGTCAATCGCGGTCCACCGCACCTCGACCTCGCCCTCGAGCAGGCCGCCATGCGGGGCCGGGCCCGCACCGGCCGGCCCGACGCCGCCGATCGCGACCTCGGGCGGATTCGGCGAACGGATCGCCTCGGCGAGCGCCCGCCGCGAGGCCAGGTCGCGGATCCGCACCGACGCGATCTCGCGGCCGCGGACCGACTCGGGAATCGTGAGGTACACGGGCGTGCGCTCGAGATCGCGGGTGCCGCAGCAGGATTCCCGCAGCGTCCCGGTGCGAATCCGCACCGCGTGCAGCACCGCGCCCTTCGCGTCGAGCGCGACCACCTCGGCATCGCCGCGCGGGTCGTCGCGGGTCGGCTCGGCCAGGTCGACCCGCAGCGCCGGCTCGAGCTCGATGCGGCCCTCGAGATGGAAGTACTCGCCGGCGATCCGCAGGCAGCGCTCCCAGCCCGCGAGATCGCTCTCGGCCCCGCCGCCCGGGGAATCCTGGTCGCCGCCGGTGCATTGCGAACGGTTGTCGGTGATGCAGTCGTTGAAGGTGTTGCTGTTCACCCACGCCTGCGGCGTGGTCAGGCCCGCGACCATCACGTCGTTGCGGATCGTCGGCATCACCGGGCCGATCCCGAGCGGGTCGACGAGGTGGCCCTCGACGTCGAAGCCCACGGTGTTGATCGTCGACGAGTTGTGCTGCTGGCCCCAGCAGTGGCCGAGCTCGTGGGCAAAGGTCCGCTGGAACCGCTGGCTTTCGGTGTTGCCGAACGCCGCCTGCCCCGGCACCCCGTTCGCCTGGCCGTTCCCGCTGAACGGGTTGCCCGGCAGCCACCCGTAGATGAAGGTCGCCTGCGGATAGCCCTGGGCGGGAATCTGCGTAAGGCGGATGTCGTTCAGCGTGTTGAGCAGGGAGTTGTTCGACGAGTTGATCGACTGCGTCCAGGTGAGGTTCCCGATCGGCGAGCGGTGGTAGTTCCAGTCGCCGGTCTTGAAGATGCCGCGGACGAACGCATCGCCGCGGCCGGGCTCGATCGTGGAAAGCGACGGCAACCCACCGCCCGGCGTGTAGTTCACGGGCACATAGACCAGCTCGACCATCTTCCGGCACACGAACGACTTGTTCAGCACGGTGCCGAGGTTGTTGTCGTAGTTGGTCTCGGCGACGCGGCGGGTCGGGTTGACGGTGACCGAGAAGTCGATGTCGGTGCCCTGCGGCGGCACGACCAGGAAATTGACGGTGTGGTTCAGCGTCGCCGACTGCGGGGCCAGCGGGGCCGTGATCGGCCCGTTCGTCGAGAAGAACGGCGAGCCGGGAATCTCGACGCCGTTCGAGAAGATCCGCAACTCGGCATCGACGCCAGGCACGGCGACAGTCGAGCCCGCGATGCCGACCTTGACCCGCACCACGGTCGCGTTGCGGGCCACCAGCGTGGTGGTGCCGAGGTTGATGGCCTGGTTCACCTCGATGGCCGAGACGGTCAGGTCGACGGCGGCGGCGGTCGGGGCGAGCAGGAAGGGCGGGAGGACGGCGACGAGACGGCGGGTACGACAGGCCATGCGACGGGGTCCGAGGGGAGGGGGAATCGCGCGGTCCCGCCCGACGCGAGCACCATGAGTTCCACTATAAGACCCGGCCCTCGCGTATCCGCCGGCGACTCCGGGAAAGAACCAAGTTTCCGCGGCGGTCGAACGATCGGTCACCGGCCTCCGCAGATTCGCGGACGCGAACTCCGGCGAGGGGTGGTAGGCTCGCGCCGCACGTCATGGATCCGCTTCCCGACGAAGATGGCTTTCACCCGCCGCGGCTTGGTCCCCTCGCGATTTTCCGGCGTTTTTTCGCCTTCGGCTGCGTCGCCTTCGGCGGGCCGGTGGCCCAGATCGCCTGGCTTCGCGAACGCTTCGTCGAGCGCGAGCGCTGGGTCTCGCCCGAACGCTTTCGCCGCACCCTGGCGATGTACCAAGCGCTGCCCGGGCCCGAAGCCCACGAGCTGTGCTGCTGGTTCGGGATGATCGCGGGCGGCCGCGCCGGGGCGATCGCCGCGGGACTCGGCTTCATGCTGCCGGGCTTCGTGCTCATGATGCTCGCGTCGTGGGCGTACGTTCACTGGGGCGTCGAGGGCGGAACGGCCGGCGCCGCGTTCGCCGCGGCGCAGGCGGCGGTCGCGGGACTGGTGCTGCGGGCGGCGTGGAAGCTGCTCGGATCGCTCGTGCACGGGCGGGCCGGGTGGATCGCCGCCGGCCTCGGCGGCGCGACGATCGCGGCAGGTGGCCACTTCGCGATCCCGCTGGTCGCGGGCGGCGGGCTGGTCGCGCTCGCGGCGACGCGCCGGCCAACGGCGGCGGCGGCGTTGGCGGCCGCGGCGGCGATCGGCATCGCGTGGACGGCGTCGCTGGCGGACGCGGCAGGCGCGTCGACCGGCGCGTCAACCGGCGTGGCGGCGGCCGCGACTTCCGCCGATCCGCTGGCGATCTTCCGCACCGGCCTCATCGGCGGCCTCATTACCTTCGGCGGAGCCTACACCGCCATTCCCGTGGTGGAAGGGATCGCGACCGGCCCGGGCGGCTGGATGAGCACCTCGCAGTTTCTCGACGGCGTTGCCCTGGCAGGCGTGCTGCCGGCGCCGCTCGTGATCTTCGCGACCTTCGTCGGCTACGCGGGGGGCGGACCGATGGGCGCGGTCCTCGCGACCGCCGGCATGTTCCTGCCCGCGTTCGCGTTCACGCTGCTGGGCCATGCGACGCTCGAGCGGCTGCTCGCCCGCACCGGTTGGCACGCGTTCCTTGACGGGACGGCCGCGGCGGTCGCGGGGATGATCGCGGTGACGGCCCTGGTGATCTTCGGCGAGGTGACGGGAGTTCGCGCGGACAGTCCGTTCGCGTGGCCGGCGTCCGTCCCGACGGTCATCGCGCTGGCGGCGTTCGTGATCGCGCTGCGGACGAAGTCAGGCTGGATGATGCCCCTCACGATCGCGTCGGCCGCGTTGGTGGGAATCGCGATCGGCTGACGGTCAGGCCGCGCGGGGCGTGTCGTCGCCGTCGAGCAGCAACTTGGCGAGATCGTCGATCTTGCGGCTCATGTTCTCGAGGGTCTCGAGGGCGTCGAGGCGCGGATCGGCGCCGGGCTCGCGGCGGCACTCCTCGTAGTCGCCGATGGGAAGCGGCGCGGGCGGCGCGACCTCGGGCCGGGCCGGGGCCTGGCTTCCGACGAGGCGAAGCGTGGGTTCGTCGCGTGATGCGTCCATGCGGAGTCCTGCCCCCGGGCATCGACCGGGAACGGCGGGGAGTTCAGGAACCACGGGCGGATTCACGGGTTTTTCGCGGCCGGCGGTCCGGAAACGGCTCACGCCACGATCGACTCGTCGTCGAGCAGGCGACGGCCGCGGACGATCGAGCGGTGGGCGAGGAAGCCGATCGTCAGTCCGACGGCGACGAGACCCGAGAAGATCGCGGCGGCACGGCCGAGGCGGGCGGCGGTGTCGGGAACCGGCACCGCCTTCGCGAAGCTCACCTGTCCGGGCTGGACGCTCGCGCCGGCGATCTCGACTTTCGGGAGACCTTCGACGGTGGCGGTCGCCTGCCGCGACGCCGCCGCGACCGAAGTCGCGAGCGTGTCGAGGGCCGCGACGGCACGAGCGTCGCCGTCGGCGGTGGCGGAAAGCCGCAGCACGCCCGGTCCGGTCGAGTCCATGCGGACGGTCGAAAGCCACGAATCCAGCGGAAGGTCGCCGAGGCCGCGATCGGCCAGACGCGTGCGGACCGACTCGATGGTCGCCGGATCGGTGACGAGCGCCCGGGCCTTCGCGTCCCACGGGGCGAGCTTCGACGACTCGAGCGAACCGCCCCCGGGGACGGCGGCGACGAGATCGCAGGTCGCGAGGCTCGAAGGCGGGAAGATCGCTCCGGCCGCGGCCCACGACAGCATGGCGAGCGTCACCAGGGCCAGGACCGTCCACACCGCGACGATCGGGGCGCGGGCGTGGGCGTACCGCCCGACCATGGCCTGCTCGGTGTCGGCGAGGCGGTCGGCCGCGCTCTGCAGGCGTTCGCGAAGATCGGCCAGCCGCGTCTCCTCGGCGATGCGGGCCGCCGAGGCCCCGACCGGGGCCGGCGGCGCGGCGACCGCGGAACCTGACGACCGCGACTTCAGCATCGCGTGCAGCCGATCGAGACGGGCCTTGCGGGTGCGGAGAAAACCGGCGAGCTCGGCGATGCGACGCCCCTTCTCCTCGAGGCGAAGGGCGAACTCGCGCTGGACCGAGGAGTCGACGGGCTCGACGGCGACGGAAGTCGGTGCCGCCGCGGCGCGGACGAGCTCCGACTCGAGGTCGGCAAGGCGGTCGCGAAGCGGGCTCAGCTCGGCTTCGAGGCCGGTGCGCTCGTTCCGCACCGAAGCCAGCAGCGACTCGAGCTCGGCGATGCGGGAGTGCAGCGGCGCGAGGTCGACCGTCGGGCCGGCCGGCCCCGGAAGTCCGGCGGCGGCCACCCGTTCGACCTGCGGGGCGTAGGCGGCGACGGCGGCGGCCAGCGTGGTGAGCTTCGATACCGCAGCCTCGAGGGCCTGGCGGCTGACCGCGAGCTCGGCGTCCTTGGCGGCGAGGGCGGCGTCAAGGGCGCGGCCCCGCGACTCGAACTCGGCGAGCCGCGATTCGAGCTGGCCGCGGCGATCCTGGGCGGCGACGGCGTCCTGGCGAAGGTGTTCGACGGCGGAATGGGCCGCATCGCGCTCGGCGGCCAGCGTGTCGCGCTCGACGGTCAGGGCGCGGCAACGCGAGTCCGCCTCGGCGGCCAGCCCGCGGGCGGCGTTCGACTCGCGCTCGACGCGCTCGGCCTCGCTGCGCAGGGCAAGGGCCCGGTCGCGCAGCGTCGACTCGCGCGACGCCAACTCGTCGCGCAGGCCCGCCAGCGTCTCGCGCTCGGTCGCCAGCTCGCGCTCGCGGCCGAGGATCATGGTCCGCGCCGACTCGATCGCCTCGGTCCGCTCGGCGACTTGGCTCTCGCGAACCTCGAGCGACCGGAATCGCTCCTCGGCCGCGGCGGCGCGGGCCGCCCCGGCCTCCTGGGCGTGGCGAATCCGCTCGAGGTGGCGCTCGACCTCGCCGATCAGGGCCAGCACGTCGCCGGCCGGGCCGGGCTGGCCGTGCGAAAGGGAGCTTTGCGTTCCATCGAGATGAGTTCCGTTCACGCTGCACCGTCCTTCGTGCGTGGTTCACGCGGCGCTGGGAACGACGCCGTCGAACCCGCCCATCGGACGAAAACGGACCTTCCTGAACCCGGACCCGCGGGATCCGGAAACCTCGGCGAGGGCCACTCCCCCTTCCACCGCGATAACGCACCGGACCTTTCCGATTCAGCGCTTCCCGAGGCTCCAGCGAAGTTCGGGCATCCGCAGCGCCGACGCCGCGGCCGCGACCGCCAGCCCGCCGATCGCCACCAGACCGGCCAGCCGCGTGGCCCGCTCGCTCCAGCCCTCGCCGTCGGGCAGGAACCGGCCTGCGGCCACCACCGCGAGGGCCATCGTCGCGGTGACCGCGACGGTCCGCACGACCGACGACCGCACCTCGCCGTCCAAGAAAGGACCGGTCCGGCGGGCCAGCAACCGCGCCAGGATCGCGAACTGCAGCACCGCGCAGATCGCCGTCGACCACGCGAGCCCCGCCTCACGCAGCGGCGTGAAGATCAGCACGATGTTCAGCCCGAAGTTCAGCCCGACCATCCCGAGCGCGACCCGCACCGGCACCATCGGCTCGCCGCGGGCGTAGAACGCCCGCACCAAGACGTTGCTCGCGCTGTACGCCCAGATCGCCGGGGCGTAGCCGAGCAGGATGAACGCGACCCGCTCGGTGTCGGCCGCGGTGAAGCGACCGCCCTGCAACATGGTCGCGACCGCCGGCGTCCCGACGAGCATGAGCCCGACGCTGGCGGGGATCCCGATGAACAGCGTGAGCCGCACGCCCTTCCGAAGCGTGGCGCGGAAGCCCTCGGCGTCACCGGCCAGGCTCGCAAGCGTCGGGAAGATCACCGTCGCGACCGCCAGTCCGAAGACCCCGAGCGGGAACTCGTAGAGCCGCTGGGCGTTGGTGATCGCCGCCATCGAGCCTTCGGCGAGCGGGTAGGGCATGCCGAGGATCGTCGGCCCCACCATGGTCGGCCAGCTCGCGAGGAGACCGTCGACGAACGTATTCAGCTGCAGGACGCCGAACCCGAGGATCATCGGGATCGCCACCCGCATCGCCTCGACCACCGGCGGCAGGTCGCGGCGGGAAAGCCCGCGGAACTCCAGGCCGAACCGCCGCATCGCCGCCAGCGACCAGACCAGTTGCCCGACGCCCGCCACGATCACCCCGGCCGCGACGATCCGCACCCGCACGACCTGGGCGTCGAAGCCTTCGCCCGGCACGAGGGCCGCCGAGCCGAGCGTCGCGGCCACGACCACCAGGTTCAGCAGCACCGGCGCCGCCGCGTTCGGCCCGAAGCGCCCGTTCGCCTGCAGCACGCTGCCCGCGATCGCCACGATGCAGATGAGCGGCATGTAGGGCAGCATGAGCATGAGCAGCTCCCAGCCGAGCCGCGGGTAGCCGGGCAGGAAGCCGACCGCGAGGCCGTGGCCGGTGGCGAACGGCGCCGTCACCGCGATCCCGGTCTCGGGCGTCGACCACCAGATCGCGAAGAGCCCGATCTCGGCGACGATCACCAGCCCGTTCAACACGACCAGCATCAGCAGCACGAGCAGCGACGCCGCCCGCCGCGCCGCGTCGGGATCATCCTGCTTCAGCCGCAGGTAGACCGGCAGGAAACTCGCGCTCAGCGCCCCCTCGCCGAACAGCCGGCGGAAGAGATTCGGCACCATGAAGCCGAAGGCGAACGCGTCGATCACCGGGCCGATGCCGAAGACGCGGCTGAGGCTCGCGTCGCGGGCGAGGCCGCTGAACCGGCTCACCATGGTGAGCGAGGTCACGGTGCGGACATGGCGCTCGAACGAGCGATGGAGGTTCGAGGAGTCGGACATCAGCGCTCGTCCGCGGCCGCCGTCGGCGACCCGGCCGGGACGCTTTCGGCCAGACGGACCGAGCCGCTCGACATCATCGGATCGATGCGGCGCGACACCAGCTCGACCTTCGCCTCGCGGCGGCCCTTGGTGAAGGCCAGGCGGACGAGGTGGGGCGACTCGTAGGTCACGATGCCCTGCCAGCCGGCGTTCAGGAAGCGCCCGCGGGTCTCCGCCCCGAGCCGGACCGGATCGTCGATCTCGCCGTAGAGGAGGAAGAAGCCGCCCGAAAGCTGGCCCTCCGCGCGGGCGACGTCGGACGAGGCCCGCACCGCCAGCCCCGGCGGCAGCGGCACGTCGCTCTCGAGGATGGTGTCCGGGGTCGACGAGCAGCCGATCACCGACAGGGATGCCCCGAGGATCGTGACCAGGAACGGAGTCGCACGCGGCACGGGGCGGATGCTATCCGAGGCGGAACGAGTCGATGACCGCCTCGGCGGCCAGCCGCCCCGACCGCATCGCCCCGTTGATCGACGCGTCGTCGACATGGTCGCCCGCGACGAAGACCTCGCGCCGCCGCCGCGGCCGTCCGAGTACGAGGTCGGACGGATGCTGCCGCGGCAGGGCGTGCGGGATCAGGTCGACCCGCAGCGGCTCCCAGCCGCGGAGCGACCCGTGGCCGAACCAGCCCTCGAGCTGGCGACGCACCTCGCCGACCAGCTCGGCGTCGCTCGCGACCCCGCTTCGCCGGTCGGTGCCGGCCCCGACGATGTTCGCCGCGAACAGGCCGCTTCCCCGCGGGGCGTACTCGGGGGCGACCGCCGACAGGCACGCGGCGTGGTTCACCAGGCCGGTGCGGCCGCCGTTCAGCAGCAGCGTGCCGTCGCGGCCCGGGCCGGGGATCTCGGCCGGCGTCGCGAACCAGACGGTGATGGTGCGGCACCAGTTGGGCTCGGGCCAGCCGGGCAGCAGTCGCCCCGCGGTCGATCCGTCGGTCGCGACCACGACCGCATCGCCGCGCTCGCGCCGCCCGTCGTCGAGGCGGATCTCGTGCGGCGTCACCGCGACCGCCGGCGTCCCGAAGCGAATCGCCCCCTCAGGTAGTCCCGCCGCGAGCTGCCGGGGGATCGCCCCCATGCCGGCGGCGGGCACGGTCACGCGACCCTGGGCGAACATCGCCAGCAGCCAGCGGAAGCGACCGGCATCGGTCCGCAGTGAGCGATCGAGAAACGTGCCGCCGAAGAACGGCCGCACGAAGCCGTCGAGGAACTCCGCGGGCACGTCCTTCCCCTTCAGGAAGACCTCGACCGTCTCGCCGGTCGCCCGCGGATGGTCGTCGCGCGACGACATCGCCTCGAGCACCAGCGGCAGCATCGCGCGGGCCGTCGCCGGCGTGACCAGGCCGCCGACCAGCGACGCGGCGGCGCGGACCGGGTGACGCAGCGGATGGGCCAGCGTCCGGAACTTCCCCCGCACGAAACACGCGGCCGCCGACGGGAACGGGCGAAGTTCGAGGGTGCGGAAATCCAGTTCGCTGGCCGCCTCGCGATAAGCGGTGTTCAACACCTGGAAGCCGCGATCCAGCGTGAAGCCGCCGACGCGATCGCTGGCCATCCGGCCGCCCGGCCGCGACGACGACTCGAACACCGCGACCTCGTGGCCGGCCGCGTGCAGGGTGCGGGCGCACGAGAGTCCGGCGAGGCCGGCTCCCACCACGAGAATCCGTCGGGGTCGTTCGCTCATGCGGGGCGGGATGGTACTTCGATCGCGACCCCGCACTCGGGGCAGCGAGTCGCGCCCTGCGGGCCGAAGTCATGGCCGCAGGTCACGCAGCGCGAGTCGCCCGCGTCGATCCACCGGGCCACGCCGCGGCGGGCGAACCCGACCGCCACCGCGATCGCGAGACCAAGCACCGTCGCGTCAAGCACCGTGGTCATGCCCTTGGGAAGTCCGGCGAGCCACGCGTCGAGACGGGCGGCCGTGGGCGAATGGACCCGAAGTGCCAGCAGCCCACCCCAGAGGAAGCCCAGCGCCACCACCGTCGCGAACGCGACCAGCGTCGGCTTCCACGCGCTCGCGACGATCGCCGCGGACGAGATGGTCGGCATCGGAACGGGAAAGACGCCCGCGGCGACCAGGCGGCGGTCCTCGTGGCGGATGCCGGCCAGCGCCGCCGCCGGCGCCGCGACCGCCACGCCGAAGCCCGCCCCGAGAAGCGCCGACGCGAACGGACCGACGCCCGCCCCCCGCGACTCGAGCCGGGCGTCGAGCAGCACCGCCAGCGGAACCGCCACCAGCGCCCCGAGCGCCGCCGCCGAGGCGATCGCCATCCAGGGCCCGGGCCGCGAGAGCAGCGAGTCCAGCGTGCGGTCGAAGCGTTCGCGACGCGCTCGGGAACGCTCGCCGCCCAACGGGCGCGTCGCCGCGACCATCGCCGTGGCGACGGCCACGCCGAGGACGCTCGCGATGAGGTCGTACCGCGAGACCACCCGCCCGAGACCGGGAATGCCTTGGGTCAACTCGTCGATCGCGCACCAGACGACGCCGACCGCGAGAAGCCGCCACGGCGTGCGCGCCAAGCGAGCCTGCCACAGCAACGCCGTCAGCACGCCGAACGCCGCGAAATGCAAGATCTTGTCCGGCTGGCGGGCCGGGTCACCAAGGTTGAGCCGCGGCCAGTGGGTTCCGGTCGAGAGCGCTCCCGCATACACCCCGAGCAACACCCGCCAATGGCGCGTGGCCCGCAACGAGACCTCGGCGGGAATCACCGGCACCGGTCAGGTTCCAGCCGGCTCGCCGCGGCCGGGCTTGGCGACCGGCGAGACGCTGAGCGACCCCGACCGGAACTCGCTCGAGGACGGCTCGGTCTCGGGCCTAGAGACGGGGGCGACGGGGACGACGGGCTTCGGTTCGACGAGCTTGGCGGGTGCCGCATCCGCCGGCTCGCGCGGGGTGCGCGGACCGGGCTTCGGCTCGGGCTCGCGCGGCGCCTTCACCGTGGCCTTCGGAGCGGGCTCCCGAACCGGCCGAACGGGAACCCGCACGGTATCGGCCGGCTCGCGCGGGGTGCGCGGTGCGGGAGTCGCGGGGGGCTCTTCCGCCGGTAGGGTCTCGACGGCCTTGGCGGTCCGCGGCGGCGGCGGCTTCGGGGGCGCCGGCGGCGGAGGCTGCGGCGCCGGGTTGAACTGCGGATCGGCCACACCGTGGGCCCGTTCCCAATCGCGGGCGAACCGCTCGGCCAGGGTGCGGTAGTCGAGGGCTCCCGGACACCACGGGGCGTAATCGAAGATCGTCTGCCCAAACGACGGGCTCTCGGCAAGCTTGACGTTCCGCCGGATCGCGGGCCGGAAGACCTTCGCGTTCTCCCACGGCACGCCGCTGCCCGCGGCCTCCTCGAAGAAGCGGTCGAGCTCGTTCACCACCTCGCGGCCGTGGGTCGACTGCGTCTCGTGCATGCAGAGAAGCGTGCCCGCGACCTTGAGATCGGGATTGACGCCTTGGGCGATCAGCGCGACGGTCTCGAGCAGTTTCGAGAGTCCCTGCATCGCCAGGAACTGGGCCTGCATCGGCACCAGGACCTCGCGGGCCAGCGACAGGGCGTTCAGCGTGAGCAACCCCAGGCTCGGCGGGCAGTCGAGCAGGACGTAGTCGTACTTCGGCAGCATCGGCGCGAAGCGATCCGCCAGCAGCCGATGCCGCTCGGGATGGCTCGCGAGTTCGGTCTCGGCTGCCGCGAGGTCGACGTTCGAGGGAAGCACATCAAGGTTCGGCCGGGCCCGCACGATCGCGTCGGCGACGGGGATCTCGGGGTCGACCAGCAGGTCGTAGACGGTGTGCCCGACCGTGCCGCCGTCGATCCCGAGCGAGAGCGAAAGATGCCCCTGCGGATCGAGGTCGATGAGGCAGACCCGCCGCCCGAGCTCGGCGATCGCGGCGCCGAGGTTCACCGTCGAGGTGGTCTTGCCGACGCCGCCCTTCTGGTTCAGCAAGGCGACGATCCGAGTCGGGACGCCCGTCTTTCTCATGGGACGCGGAGTATAGGGATCCGCCCCCGCTACCCCGGCGTGCCCCAGGCGAACAGCACCGCAGCCAGGTCCTCGGCGTCAACCTTCCCGTCGAGGTTCACGTCCGCCGCGGTCCGTTGCGGGTCGTACGGACCGCCCCACTTCGACAGGATCGCCGAGAGGTCGGAGCCGTCGACGAGGCCGTCGGGGATGACGTCGGCGGGGTAAATGCGCTCGAAGCGAAGGTTCTGGATGATGAACCGATCGGATCCTTCGTACTCCTTGTCCGAGTCACTTCCCAACTCGAAGTGAAAACTCGCGAGGTCGAAGTAGTAGTACCCGAAGTATCCGTACGGCATATCTCGCGGGTCTAACTCCAGCGTCCCGGCTCCCCCGCACGGTCCGATGAACGTCGAGTGCGGGCCGCAAGACACGTAGTCCCAGGAAAGTCGTATGGGCCGATCCAGCCCGAGATACCACCTTCCTCCGGAATTGGAGGGAGTCCCCCAGTAGCCTTCAAGACGATCCGAACATCCCCAATCGGTCCTCGCCTCAAGATCGAACCGATTGGCCGTCAGGGTCGCCGTCGAATGGGCGACAGCCCTTGCTCCGACATCGAGGTAGTACCCGCACATGCAGTTAAAGCCCTGATACCCATCAATCGCACAATCGGTCGACAGGGTCCCGCCATGGAAAATCCATGCGTCCTGACAGTATCCATAAAGGAAGATAGCGCACCCATCCCAGGCGTTCTCCGCGCAACTCCGGGTGACGTTCGGGGTGTCGACCAGCATGAGGGTCGAAATGGACTGCGGCGATACCGGGGCGCTGAACACGATCGGAAATCCGGCTGGACTCACCGTGACCGGAACCAAAAGATCGACGCCATAGGGGGTGTTCGGCTCCAGAAAGGCTGACCCCCCTGGCCAGACCGCCGTGGTCGGTTCAGACAACTGAAGGCCGAAGCGGACGGTGCCCGGGAAGGGCGAAGGCAAGTCTCCCACCAGGGAAACAATGATCGCCTGGGATGAGATCTCGAACTTGAGGTCTCCCCAAGCCGTAGGCGCGCAGTTGCTTGAATAGCAGTATTGATACGCCCAGCAAGAGTCCCCTTCAATGGTGAACTCCGTCGCTCCGGCCGGGACCTCGCTGCTGTACCCGTCTGCATACAAGAAGACGGTCCCGCCAGAGTGACGCGTCAAAACCTCGGTGTCGAACCCGCCGACCAGGTTCCAAGGCACCGTTTCCTGGCCGGTCACGACCCGAGCCGCCGACACGGCACAGCACGCCAAGGCCAGTTTCACCATCCGTGAATCCATCGGCCATCGTAACCCGCGCACGCGCTGAGGGCGGTTTGCCGCTGGTGAAGGGAGAAGCGCGTGATCGCTCCAGACGGATCGGTGAGTCTTCATGGTTCCCCTTGATCGCGGCTTCCCTGAACCTCAAGGCGATGCAAGACCACTCGCCTGGTCCAGAAATCAGGTTCAGCGATGTTGGGTTGGAGCATACGGGGGGCCGCAAAGTGATGCAAACACTCAATCAGAAACAGGAACATTCACTGGACGCGGCCACGAACGGCGTTCCTGGCCCGTGATCGTGGTCAATCCGACTGAGTTCACTCGCCATGCACTCAGCCGCGAGAAACCGGGTCGCCACGTCGGAGCCGTGGTCTCCCAAGACCAACCGAGACGATCGAGTCCTGGAGCGAAACCAGGCGCGGGATCCTGAATTCTCCCTGGGTGCGGGGGGGTAACCCCAGCAACGGACAAAACGTTCGATCCGTGTGTCGGCTCACGCCCCGCTACCCGGGCGTGCCCCACGCGAAGAGCACCGCCGCGAGATCCTCGGCGTCAACCTTCCCGTCGAGGTTCACGTCCGCCGCGGTCCGTTGCGGGTCGTACGGACCGCCCCACTTCGACAGGATCGCCGAGAGGTCGGAACCGTCGACGATACGGTCGGGCACGACATCGGCGGGGTACATGCGTTCGAAGCGGACGTCGTAGGCAAAGGACCACTCCCCCGCGCTCCCATCGAAGACAAAACTGTACGACGTGTACTGATGGTAGTAACCGTACGATCCGGCGTTCGGAAAATCGACACTCCCCGCGTAGTCGTAGGATCCGTCGAACGGACAAGGCTCGTGATAGCCGGCATCGAAGCCGCTCAGGCAGGCATCCCACACCATCCGCATGGGGCGGTCGAACGAGATGGTGAACCAGACCCTTCCAGAGCAGTTCTCGAACTCCATGCAGCTGCCGGGATGGACCGAAAAGGATGTCGATCCGATCGAGATCTCGCTGGTCAGTCCGATGCTGTAGGTGTCGCAGTAGTACGAATATCCGTCGTAGTAGCCTCCCTTCCAGCAGCAGTCGTAGGAGGCGTGCGCGCTCGCCGCGAACGTACCTTGGAGACCGACTTCCGACTGCCACGAGCTGGACGTCGTGTCCGTGGCGTATTCGCATGAGACGTAGTAGCCGTATCCGGATCCATGTGAGGACGTGACGCTCGACTCGATGTCGATCTGCACGATCCGCCATGGGATCGTGTCCTGGGCCTGCGCCCGGCCCGCAAAGCCTGCCGCGCAGCACGCCAGCGCGGTGGTGAGCAGGCGCGCGTCACGGGGCCAGCGCGGGGCGCTCCGCCGGGGCGTTTGTCGCTCGCCGGGAACCCGTTCGCCGAGCGAGGGCCGGAGCCAGCGACAGACCGTCTCGAGACCGAGGGTGGTGACCATGTTCACTCCTGCCGGACGACATCGGCGCTTCATGCTTCAAGGAACCGACGCGAAGAGATCCATCGCGTGGGACCCCGTGTCGACTTCCAAAGTCTAGCGGAACCAAATGAAGAACAAATCCATCTACCTCCCTTCCCACGCCGCCAACTCGATCTCGACCGGGGCGGATTCGCCGCGAAAGGCCGGCCGCGGCACGATGGCGAAGCGCCGGGCCTCGCCGGCGACCCGGGCGAGCCCGATCGGCACGACCACGCCTGCGGGCGCGGCCTCGGGGATCCATCCTGCGGGAAACGCGAACCGCACCCGCCAGAGCTCGGGACCGGCGGCGACCGAGACCTCGGGCCGGGTCCCTTGGCCCGAGTGCCGCGCGGCACCGTCCGGGCGCACCTCGATCCGCTCGTCGCCCCACGCCAGCACGACCCGATCGTCGTCGGGCACCCGCGCATCGCGTCGACACTCGACGAGCGCTTCCCAGGTCGCGCCCCGCCGGCGCACCGTCGCCGTGGTCGCGAAGCGCGGCGACACGCTCGCGGCCGTCCCCCGCTTCGCCTCGGCCAGCGTGAACGGAGCCGCGAACGAACCGAGATTGAGCGTCGGCGGTCGGGCCGGGGTCGCGGCGAACGGCACGGTGAGACGCTTCTCGAAGCCATCGCCGCGCAGCCAAAGCACGAGCGGATCGGCCCCGTCGCTTCCGGGGCGAACCCGTCGCGTCGGCACGGCCGGGCGATCGAAGGTCACGGTCCGCAGCGAGTGGGCGGGAATGTGGGCGGCCACCGGCAACTCCTCCGCGCCGATCCACGAGCAGACCAGCGTCCGGTCGAGGCCGCCGCCGTTCAGGAACGCGACCCGCACCGTGCCGCCCGAATCGCCCTCGAGCCATGCGGCCAGCGGGGCGTTCACGTCGAGCCACGCTCCCGTGGCCGTCGCGACGGCCGCGTCGGAGCGCTCGGCGTCGTGCAGGATCGCCAGCAGCGGACTGAGCTCCTCGGGCGCGGCAAGCCACGCCGCGATCGGGGCCGCATCCTCCGGCGGCATCGCCCGGGTCTCGGGAAGGATCTCGGTCGCGACGGCCACCAATCGCGCGCGGACCTCGTGCGCGAACGCCGGCCCGTGCCGCTCGACGCGAGCCAGACCGCCTCGCCAGAGGTCGGCGACGTGCCGCGCGAAAAGCACTCCCGCCGCATCGCCGGGCGGCGCCGGCGGCGGCTCGCCCGACAGGTCGCTGCGGATCGCGTGGCGAAACCATTCGCTCGGCGCGTCGGGGTCGGGCCGGTCGTCGGCGAAACCGGTGCGGACGGGTCCGAACGGGGGCAACGGCGGCGCGGGATCGAACCACCGCGGCCGGATGCTGCGGCCCGCGACCGTCACCGTCGGATCGCCCGCGATCGCCGGGATCTCCGCCAGCAGCACCGCCCCCACGATCCGCTCGCGCGGCGGCTCGGCGGCCGGATCGAGGACCGTCCGCGGATCGACCCCATCGGCCACCTCCACCACCCGCAGCGGATTCGCGGCCTCGGTCCATCGTCGCACGAGCGCGGGACCGAGCTCGACCAGCCATCCGACGCGACCTTCGACGGTGATCGCATCGGCGCCGTCCCCGACCCGGATGGGAATGATCGCCGGCACGCTGCGACCGACCGGCGGAAGCTGGAGCGGAATCGCCAGCACGCCGCCGCGCGGGGCGAGCGGACTTTCCGCCCCGGGCACCGGCTCCTCGGGCGGTGCCGCCGCCCCGGCCAGCGCCACCGCCGCGACGGCGAACGCCCGCCGGCAAGCCGCGCCGCACTGCGTGAAGGCAAGCCGCATCCGCGGCATCGTATGATCGAGCCTTCCCGATGACTCCGTCGCCGCATCCCGTCCCGTCGCGCCTGCTCACCGCCCTCACGATGGCCCTCGTCGCCGGCTGCGGCGAGCGGCCTCCGACCCCGGCCCCCGCACCGCCGCCCGCCGCTCCCGCCGACGACGTCAAGATCATGACCGAGTACTGGGAGGGCACGGACCGGATCAAGTTCCGCTACGAACTGCGGAAGGGTTCCGACGGCCGGTACGCGCGAAACGGCTTCTCCCAAGCGTTCTACCTCAGCGGCGGCGTCGAGCGCGAGGGTCACTATCGCGACCAGGAGCGGGTCGGGGTCTGGAAGTACTTCGATCCCGAAGGCAAGCTGCTGCGAACGGAAGATCGTCCGGACGGCCCGCAGCCCCAGACTCCGCTCACGATCCCGCCGGCGCCCTGACCGGCGGGACATCGGGGTCGAATCGCTCGCGAAGCCGGTCGAGGAAGCGGCGGCGATAGGACTCGTCGCGGAGTATCCGCAGGCCGGTCGCGGTGGGCTCGATCGTCGGCGGCGTCGGGGGATCGACCGGGGGCGGTGGTACCGGCGGAGTCGCCGGACGCACCGGAATGACGCGAAGATCCAGGCGGACCCCGTCGGCGCGACCCGTCGCGACCGTGGGAATCGGGGCGAGTCCGGTCTGGGCGGGCGAGTTCGTCTCCGCGGAGTCCGTGGGTTCGAGAGCGCGGACGCGGGGCCGGAGGTCTTCGCGACCGATCACGTACCACGCACCGGGCGGCATCCCGACCAGCGTCCGGCCGCCGCGTTGGGTGTAGACGCCGTCCTGGTAGACCAGCATGAGGGCCCCGTCGAACCGCACCGAGTAGTTCGCGTCGTCGGGATGCTCGTAGGGAACCCGGAAACCCGTCGGCGACCAGGTCTCGGGCGATATCACGCGAAGGCTGGTGTCGAGGACGTTGCGGTCCTCGACCGAGGCGTCGACCGGAACCAGCGGCTGGGGCTGCCGAAGGATGGTCAAGGGATCCGGACCCGCCGCCACCGGACGGCCCGGGGTCTTCGGGTCGGGCCGGCGATCCGGGTCGACGCGAGCTCCGGGCGCCATGCGAAGCGGGGCATCCGGACCCGAAAGGGCGTTCGGATTCGCGACCGGCCGGGTCGTCAGGCCTTGGACGCTCGGCGCGACCCGCTCGGCCTCGCCGCGACCGGGCAAGGGCGGCGGAACGGGCGGGGTGAAGGACACGCCGGACGAAGCCCCGAACAGCGCGGCAAGGATGGCGGGAGTCCACGACATCGATGGTTCGGTCATCGGCTCGGGACGCTGCGGCCGTGCAGCGAGGGTCGGCTCCCCGACCCCGCCCCGATCAGGCGGGCCGCCACGCGAGGATCGACGCGGTCGCCGCGGGAACGAAGCGCTCGCCGTTTCCCGCCTCGAGGCGAATCCCGTGCACCGGCTCGACCGCCAGCACGCGGCCCTCGACGGGTTCACCGGCCGAGGTCCCGCGGATCCAGCCGCCCCGCAGGGCATCGCGCCGGGCGAACTCGGCCTCGCGCGACGCGATCGGCTCGGCCAGCGCGGCGGGCAGGCCGCGGGCCAGCGCAACCAGCAGCTCGAGCCGCGGGACCGGACGACCGGCGCGGGCGAGGCTCGTCGCGGTGGCCGCGACGCCGTCGGGAAAGTCGATCTGCGTGACGTTGATCCCGATCCCGACCAGCGTGGCGCGGGCGGTCCGCTCGATGAGGATGCCGCCGAGTTTCTGACCCGCCAACACGAGGTCATTCGGCCACTTGATGCCGACCGCGAGGCCCGCGACGGCCTCGATCGCCCGGGCGGCCGCGAGCGCGGACGCGATCGCCAGCCACGGGTCGGCGCCGCTCGCCGGCGGCAGTGCGAAAGTCACCGCCAGCCCGTCGAGCCCGGTGTCGGCCCACGCGCGGCCGAGGCGTCCGCGGCCCGCGACCTGCCGCAAGGCCGTGACGGCGGTGCCGGGGTCGACCTCGCGGGCGAGGTCCTGCGTCGATCCGGTCTCGTCGACCACGATCCAGCGACCGACCGTCGGGTCGCCGGCGAACTCCCGGACGAGCCGCTCCCGCCACGCGTCCGCGGTCGCCCCGTTCATGGCCCGATGTCGAGGGCGAAGTCGAGCGCGACCGCCCCGTGGGTGATCGAGCCGACCGAGATGCGATCGACCCCCGTCGCGGCGATCGCGGCGATCGTTTCCGCACGCACGCCGCCCGAGGCCTCGAGCCCCAGGCCCGGGCGGAGGGCATCGCGCCGCCGCACCGCCTCGGCCAGCGTCGCGGGCGTCATGTTGTCAAGCAGCACCAGGTCGATCGCGCCGGCCGGCAGGGCCAGCAGCCGATCGAGCTGACCGAGCGAATCGACCTCGACCTCGACGAAGCGAAGCGGGTGCCGCTTCCGCGCCGCGTGGGCCGCCGCCGCGACCGCGTCGGCCAGCTCGTCGGGCGGGACGGCCGCGAGGTGGTTGTCCTTCACGAGCATCGCGTCGAAGAGGCCGATCCGGTGCAGCCATCCCCCGCCGCACCGCACTGCGTACTTCTCGAGCTCGCGAAACCCCGGCACGGTCTTCCGCGTGTCGCACACCTTGGCCTTCGTTCCCGCGACCAGCCCGACGAACTCGCGGGTCCGGGTCGCGACGCCCGAGAGCCGTGAGAGGAAGTTGAGCAGCGTGCGCTCGAGCGGCAGGATCGCGGCGAGCGGTCCGGACAGCGTGAGGACCTCGTCACCCTTCCGGACCTCGTCGCCGTCGACGCGAAGCGTCCGGCATGCGATGCCGCGACCGCGGTTCTCGAGGATCGCCTCGAGCACGCGAAGCCCGGCGACGGTGCCGGAAGACCGCGCCACGATCGCCGCCCGCGCCGTGGCCGTCGGCGGCACGATCGCCTCGGTGGTCACGTCGCCGACGGTTCCGAGGTCCTCCTCGAGGGCCAAGGCCACGAGCCGGTCGAGCCGGTCGCGATCGACGAGCGTCGCGAAGAGGCGATCGAGCGGAAGTTCGTTCAGTTCGACGGGCATCGGCGGCTCAGCGGACCTCGGTTTCCAGGCACGCGGCGATGCGCTCCGCCATCGCCTTCCCCGCCGCCGCGTCGAGCGAGCCCGCCTTCCAGCCGATCCCGAGCCCGGCGCCGCCGACCTTCGGGATCACATGGACATGGACGTGCATCACCGCCTGGTGCGCCCCGGCCCCGTTGTTCTGCAGCAGGTTGTACGCGGTCGCGCCGGTGGCCTGCATCACCGCCCGGCAGATCCGCGGCAGGGCGCGACCGAGCGCCGCGGCGCTCTCGTCCGACAGCTCGGCCATCGTCGCCTTCTCCTCCTTCGGGATCACCAGCACGTGACCCGGCGCCAGCGGCATGATGTCGAGGAAGGCGAGGACGCGATCGTCCTCGTACACCCGATGGCAGGGAATCTCGCCGCGGAGGATCTTCGCGAAGATGGTCATGGGGAATTCAGGGGAAGACGCCGCGCAGGTCGTAGACGCGGCCGATGCGGGCGAGGGCGGCGCAGGCCGCCGCGGTCCGCCAGTCGCACTCGTAGCGGATGCGGGCGAGCTTCACGCGGCGGGCGGCCAGCTGCATCGAGCGGCGCAGTTCCTCGTCGACCTGCTCGCCGGTCCAGGTCGCGGCGACGCGGTTCTGGATCCACTCGAACGAGCTCACGATCGTTCCGCCGGCGCGGCACAGGATCGACGGAAGCACGTCGATGCCGCGGGCCGCCAGCACCTCGTCGGCGGCGGCGGTGATCGGCAGCTGCGAACCCTCGAGCACCACGCGGGCCCCGAGGGTCCGGGCCAGCGGCTCGTCGACCTGGCCGTCGCCGGCGGCCAGCACGAGCAGGTCGACCGGCATCGCCCAGAACTCCGCCGCGGTGATCGCGGCCCCGCGGGGGAACCGCTCGACGCCGCCCGATCGGGCGACATGCTCGGCAAGGCGGAACGGGTCGAGCCCCGCGGGATCGGCGACGCCGGCGGTCGCGTCCAGCACCGAAACCACGCGAAGCCCGTACTCGTGCAGCCGCCGAGCCGCCCAGGCGCCGACCGTGCCGAAGCCCGCGATCGCGACCGAAGTGCCTTCCGCCGGCATCGAGAGTTCGGGCAGCATCTCGACCGCCGCTTCCGCCAGCCCGTGGCCGACCGCCACGGCCCGGCCGTACGAGCCGCCGATCTCGATCGGCTTGCCGGTCACCGCCCGCATCGCGTCAAGCTTGCCGTGGGTCGGCGCGACCTGCTGCAGCGTGTCGGCCATCCACGCCATGACGCGGGCGTCGGTGCCGAGATCGGTCGTCACCACGTCCTGGTCGGGCCCGAGGTGATGCCCGATCGCGACGGTGAACCGCCGCGCGACCCGCATGAGTTCCGCCTCGGAAAGTTCGGTCGGGCTGCACCGGACGCCGCCCATCGCCCCGCCGAAACCCACCCGGGCGAGCGACGCCGACAGCGTGCCCAGCGCGGCGAGGGCCTTGGTCTCGTCGAGCGTGATCCGCGGGTGGAATCGCACGCCGCCGAGGAACGGCCCGAGGGCGTGGTTGTGCTGGATGCGGTAACCCTTGAAGAGCCGATGCCGACCGTCGTCCATGAGCACCGGGAAGTGCACCATGATCTCGCTCGCGGGCTGGGCGAGAATGATCCGCTGGTGATGCGGCAGGCCGACGAGCTCGGCCGCCTGCAGGAGCCGGGCGAGCGTGGCGTGGAAGGGATTGGCCGCGTCGTGGACGAGCCCGAGTTCCTCGAAGATCGGCTCGCCGACCGGACGGCGGGTGTTCGTGACGCGGCTGTCGGACATCGGGCGGGATGATAGTCCGTACCATTCCGGCCCATGCCGACCGACGAGAACGACTCCGACTTCGATCCGGCCCGTTTCCTGAGCGTTCTGGAGCTCGCGGCGCGGGCCGAGCGACGGATCCCGAAGGTCTCGTGGGACTACTTCCGCTCGGGTGCCTGGGGCGAGCACACCCTGCGATGGAACGTCGAGGCGTGGGAGCGGCTGCGGATCCGGCATCGCTCGCTGGTCGACGTCTCGCGGCGCGAGCTCGGGGTCGAGATCTGCGGGGCGAAGGCGAGCTTCCCGCTGTTCGCGGCGCCGACCGCCCTCCACAAGCTGGCCCATCCCGAGGGCGAGGTCGCGACGGCCCGGGCGTGCGCGGCCGCCGGCGTGCCGATGGTCCTGTCGAGTCTCTCGTCGACCTCGGTCGAGGAGGTCTGCGGGGCGAATCGCGGCAACGCGACCTGGATGCAGATCTACATCGGGAAGGACCGAGGCTTCGTCGCCGAGCTCGCCGCGCGAGCGCTCGCCGCGGGATGCACCGCGCTGGTGCTGACCGTCGACACGCCGAAGTGGGGCACCCGCGAGCGCGACATCCACAACGGCTTCCGCGTGCCGGACGGCATCGAGGTCGCGAACCTCGTGCGGCCCGGCGGGCCGACCGGGCACTCGGG
>JBIKVN010000193.1:0-6463 GCA_044356865.1 Phycisphaerales bacterium
CGCCCGCGCTGCGGCGGATCCTGCCCGAGTTGACCGAGGATCGCTTCGGCATCGAACCGCAGCTGGCCGCGGTCGCGGCCCGGCTCGGCCTGCGGGTCGCGGAGGGGCCGGTCACCTACCGCCCCCGCGGCTTCGCCGAGGGCAAGAAGATCCGCGCGAAAGACGGCGTGTGGGCCCTTCTGGTCATCGCCCGCGAGCGATTCCGGCGGAGCACCGCGTGATGGATGGGCCCGCGCCCCGCCGCCGGAAGTCGAGGGATCCCCTCTTCCAAGCCATCGGCTTCCTCGCGGGATTGGCGCTCCTCTGGTGGTGCATCGACCGCGCCTTCACCGGCGAGGGCGCCGCCGGGACCTGGAGCCGGATCCGGTCGGCCCCGGGGTGGGCCCTGTGGGGACTCGGCCTCACGAGCCTCGGCAGCCTGCTCGTGAACGCGGTCATGTTCTGGTCGCTCGTGCAGCCGGTCCGGCGGATCGGCCTGGGCGAGATGACCGGGGTGAATCTCGTCGCGAGCATGCTGAATTACCTGCCGATCCCGCTGCGGCTCGGCATGATCGCGCGGATCGCCTACCACGTGCGGGTGAACCGGATGGGAGCGCGGGCCGTCGCGGCCTTCTTCAGCGCGGTGATCCTCGTCACGCTGCTCGTCGGGGGCGGACTGGCCGTCGCGGTGGCGATCTTCCCCGTGGCGGGTGCCGGGCTTGCGACGCTAGTCGGCCTCGCGACGCTGGCGGCCGGCGTGCTCCTGATCGGCACCATCGCCCGATGGAAGTTTCTCGTTCGGTACACCCAGGATGTCGAGCGGGTGCTGGCCGACCGGAAGGCCCTCGCCGGCGGCCTTGCGATGCGCACCGCGGATGCGATCCTCTGGTCGGCCCGGATGGCCTGCGCGGTCGCGGTGCTCGGGATGCCACTGTCACCGGGCGAGTCGGCGATCCTCGGCCTCGTCGCGGTCGCGGCGAGCATGAACCCCCTCGGGCGATTCGGCTTTCGCGAGGCGGGCGTGGTCTGGATCTCAAGTTACCTCTTCGCAGGCCGGATGGAACCGGAAGAGCTCCAGCAGGCGTTCGCACAACTCGCGATCGTCGAGAGCGCCGCCGAAGGTGCCGTCACGCTGCCGCTCGGGGTGTTGTTCCTGCCTTGGTTTCTCGGGCGGCTGCGCCGCGCGAAGGCGGGCGACGACCCCTCACCAGGACCAACGGACGGTGCGCCGCAGCCCGTCATCGAGCGCGAGATACCGAAGGCGTAGCCGCTCGGGGCGGCTGCCGAGCCACGGGGCGCGACCGGAGGTACGGTCAATGCGTCCGACCGCCGCGACGACATCCTCGAGGGACACGCCGGGCCCGCGCGAGGAGGCACGAAGCCGGGCGAGCCAGCCCGCCGCGGCCACGTCGACCGCGAGCGCGACGAGGCCGAGCGTGACGGGGAAGCCGTAATGGCCGGCGCCCCAGCGACGGCGCCCGCGAACGGCCGCTCGCATCCAGCGCGTCACGAGGTCGTCGATCGCGGCGAGCTCGGCGGAATCGCCCACGGGCGCGACGGACTCCACACCCTCGAGCCGCAGCCCCGCGGGCCACTCGGGCCCGAGGGCCGGCGCCTCGCCGCGTCCGGCGGCGAAGCGGCGACTGCGAAGGAGCTGGTCGATCACCGAGCGAAGGCGGCCACGGACCATCATCCGCCCGATCTTCGGATCCTCGACCCGCGCGAAGACCGCCTGCCGCGAAAGCCGCCGCTGCCCCCGCGACGGGCCGTCGACCGGCAGGAGCGCGAGCTCGTCCGGTAGCGCCCCGACGAGGGTCGAGACGAGCTCGACGAGGCGCTCGCCCCGCACCCGGTCGAGCCGCGCCGCGTGCAGCGACTGCGCCAGCCACGCGAAACCGTCGAGGCGGATCCGCAGCGGTATCTCGCCGCGGGCGAGCCACGCGTCGATCCGCGCGACGATCGCCTCGACCTCGCCGTCCGTAGCCTCCAGCCCCTTCGCAAGGTCGATCGGCGCCGGGTCGAGCGTCTCGGGCAGCGACTCGAGCATCCGCAGCACGTCGCGACGATGGCTCGCGAGCTCGGCCCCGCGGCTCGCCGCGACGCTTCCGCAGGCGAAACTCAGCCCGATCGCCGCGTCGGCGGGCCCGGGCGTCACGCTGAACGGGAACATCTGGCAGGCGATCGGCTTCTCCTCGAGGCCGAACTCGGCGTGGATCCGGCACAGCCCGTCCGCCTGCAGGAAGACGCACGCCCCGTCCTCGCGCTGGCGGAGGAAGGTCCGCCCGCGGAACTCGACGGTCACCGGCTCGCCGAGCCGTTCCTCCCACTTCTGCCGCCCGAGCCTCGCGAGATCCGCCTCGCGAAGCTGCACCGTGAAGTCGCGACAGCAGTTCCCGCACCCGTGGCAGGAGTACCGCTGCCCCGCGACGCCGAGCGGCACGACCGGCAGCCGGATGTCCTCGCGACGGGCCTTCATCGCGCCACACCCGCGAGCCGAGCCGCGATGAGCCGCACCGCGTGCCCGCGATGGCTGCGGGCGTTCTTCTCGTCCGCGGAAAGCTCGGCGCTCGAGCGGCCTTCCCCGGGCAGGAAGAGCAGCGGGTCGTAGCCGAATCCGTTCGTGCCGCGCGGCGCCTCGAGGATCACGCCGGGAAACGTCCCGCGGCTCTCGGCCACGATCGTGCCGTCCGGGTCGGCCACGCACATCGCACAGACGAAGCGGGCATGCCGGCGATCGGGCGGGACGCCACGGAGCCTCTCGAGCAGCAGCGCGTTGTTCGCCGCGTCGCGCTCGGACCGCGTCGAGCCGACGCCGGCGAAGCGGGCGCTGCGCACGCCGGGCGCACCGTCGAGGGCGTCGACCTCGAGGCCCGAGTCGTCGGCGAGGCAGCGTCGCCCGGTCATCCGGGCGTAGGCGACCGCCTTGATCCGGGCGTTCTCCTCGAAAGTCGCTCCGTCCTCCTCGGGCTCGGGCAGGGGCCCGCCGAGCGAGTCGAGCCCGTCGAGCCGGAACCCGAGCGGCCCGAGCACCGCCGCGATTTCCCGGACCTTGTGGGGGTTCCCGGTGGCGACGAGGAGGTTTCGAGCGGGATTTTTCAATGATTCTCCTTGCCAGGCGCCGCGGCCGCGTTACCGTCCGCGAATCCGGTCGCCCGCCAAAGGTAGGGCCGTCCCCAGGAGGAGGAAAGTCCATGACCCGTCGTTTCCCCGTCCGTGCCGCGCTCCTTGCGGCGATCGCCGTGGCCTCGACGGCGTCCCCCGCCTCCGCCGGCTTCCTCACGGCTTCCGCGAGCCGCGACGCCACCATCTACTCGGGCTCCGGCTCGACCGCCAACGGGGCCGGCCAGTACCTCTTCGCGGGACGCACGGCGACCGGCGCCCTCCGGCGGGCCCTGCTGCACTTCGACCTCTCGTCGATCCCGGAAGACGCGGTGATCGTCTCGGCGACGCTGAACCTCCATCTCACGCAGGCGGCGAGCGGGGAACACGGGGTCTCGGTGCACCGCGTACTCGCCTCGTGGACGACCGGATCCTCGGATCCGGCCGGGAACGAGGGAGCCGGAGCGGCGGCCGCCCCGGCCGATGCGACCTGGACCAGCCGCAGCTTCGGCTCGCCGACCATGGACTGGGCGAACGCCGGCGGCGACTACGCGACGGCGGCCTCGGCCTTCTCCCTGATCGGCACCGACCTGGTCCGCTACTCGATCTCGTCCGCCGGCCTCGCCGCCGACGTGCAGGCGTGGCTCGCCGACCCGGCGGGCTCGAACCACGGCTGGCTCCTCATCGGCGACGAGACCGTCAACCAGTCCGCCCGCCGGTTCGGCAGCACCGACGGATCGGCCGAGTTCGCGCCGACGCTCGAGGTCGAGTGGACGGTGATTCCGGCTCCGGGCGCGGCGACGTTCTTGGCGATCGCGGGCCTCGTCCGCCCGCGCCGCCGCCGCTGACTCAGGTCTGCAGCACGCCGGTCCGGAACTCGGCGTCGGTCGGCATCCGGGCCGCGATCCGCAGGCTTTCCGCAAGTTCCTCGCGGGTCCGCTCGGGATCGATCACGCGGTCGACCCAGCCGCGGGCCGCGCCGTACAGGATGTCCTGCTGCTCGCGGTAACTCGCCGAGATCGCCTCGAGCAGCTTCGCCCGCATCGCCTCGTCGACCTTCTCGCCCTTCCGCTCGCGGGCCGCGAGGTCGATCTGCAGCAGCGTGTTCGCCGCCTGCGCCGCCCCCATCACCGCGCACTTCGCCCCGGGCCACGCCAGCGTCAGGAACGGGTCGAATGCCCGCCCGCACATCGCGTAGTTCCCGGCGCCGTAGCTCGAGTTGAGGATGAGCGAGATCTTCGGCACCACGCAGTTGCTCATCGCGTTCACCATCTTCGCGCCCGAGCGGATGATGCCTCCCTGCTCGCTGTCGCGACCGACCATGAAGCCGGTGGTGTCGTGCACGAAGACGATCGGCAGCCGCTTCTGGTTGCAGTCCATGATGAACCGCGCCGCCTTGTCGGCCGAGTCGTCGTAGATGACGCTCGGCATGTTCATCGCGACCGACGGCCCGGCCTTCCCGCCCGGCATCTTCCGCGGGGTGATCTTCTTCTGGTTCGCGACGATCCCGCACGGCCAGCCGCCGATGCGGGCGTACGAGCAGACGAGCGAGCGGCCGTAGTCGGCCCGGTACTCGTCGAGGGTTCCCGCGTCGACGACGCAGGCGAGCAGGTCGGTCACGTCGTACTGCTGCCCCGGCTCGCCCTTGAAGATCGCGTAGACCTCCTCGCCGGCGCGGGCCGCGGCGACCGGCGGGAAGGGCGGCGTCGCGGCGGGCGGGGCCGAGCGCGTGGCCTCCATCACGCTGCGGAGCCGGGCGAGGCACGACTCGTCGTCCTTCTCGCGGAAGTCGATCGTTCCCGAGATCTCGGCGTGCATCGCGGCGCCGCCGAGCTCCTCGCTCTCGACTTCCTGCCCGATCGCGGCCTTCACGAGGGCGGGGCCGGCGAGGTAGAGGCCGCTGCCCTCGGTCATGAGCAGCGTGTCGCACAGCACCGGCAGGTATCCGCCGCCGGCGACGCAATTGCCCATGATCGCGGCGATCTGGGGGATGCCCTTCGCGCTGATCACCGCGTTGTTGCGGAAGATCCGGCCGAAGTCGTCGGTGTCGGGGAAGACGTCCTCCTGGAGCGGCAGGAAGACGCCCGCGCTGTCAACGAGGTAGAGAAGCGGCAGCCGGGCACGCTCGGCGATCGACTGGGCGCGGATGATCTTCTTGCAGGTCATCGGGAAGAACGCGCCGGCCTTCACCGTGGCGTCGTTGGCGACGATCATGCACAGGCGGCCGTCGACCGGTCCGATCGTGGTGACCACGCCCGCGGACGGGGCCCCGCCGTACTCGCGGTACATGCCGTGGGCCGCGAAGAGGCCGACCTCGAAGTCGGACATGCCCGGGTCGACGAGCTTGGCGATGCGCTCGCGGGCGGTGAGGCGGCCGTGGCGATGCTGCCGCTCGATGCCGCCCGGACCACCGCCCTGCCGGATGGCATCGGCGACGGAGCGGGTGGCGGCAACGGCGGCGGCCAGCGAGCCGGACGCGGGGGCCGTTGGGGTGTGGTCGGGAGAGTTCGGGGAGCGATTCGCCATGGGTTCGATGCTTCGCGGGTCGGGAACGGGCGGATCCGGAGCATATCGGGAGGCTGTCCCTCAGTACCGATAAGTCATGCGAATTGGACAGGCAACTTTCGAGCAAACCGCCCTTTCGGCATTGAGGAAACGGTTTTTTCACGCGCGACCGTCGTGATCGAGGTCCAGATAACCGGCCGTTCTGGACAGGCCAATTCCGAATCCGAATCGGCCAACTCCGAATCGGCCACCTCCGAACCGTCGGTTCGGACCCTCCCCCAAAGCACCTCGACGGCCCGGCGTCCCACCGCCCCGACCGTTGCCTGCCTCTGGCCTTTCCCGTACATTCCCCGATTCACCACACGAGAACCACGAAACAGCCGCGGCCCGACGATGGCCACGGCCCACGGACCCCAGACCCGATGACGATCTCCGCCGCCAAGAAGACCAGCACGATCAAGACCCACCAGCGCTCCGCCACCGACGTCGGCTCGCCTGAAGTGCAGGTCGCGATCCTCACCGAGCGCATCTCCGCCCTCCAGGAGCACTTCAAGGGCCACGCGAAGGACCACTCCTCGCGTCGCGGCCTCCTGCTCATGGTCGGCAAGCGCAACCGGCTCCTGAAGTACCTCGCGAACAGCGATCGCGAGCGCTACCAGGAGCTCATCAAGCGCCTCGGCCTTCGCAAGTGACCGTTTCCCCGGCGCCGCACCCCGCGGCATCAGGCCGGTGACGGTTCCCGCGGTCCTCCGGCCGTCGACAACCACCGTACCCGGCCCCCTGCCCCGCGGCGGCGCCTTTCCGGCCGCACGAGCGGCCATCCTCCATTGGCCCGGCCGATGCCGGCCAGAACTGAAAGAAGGGACAGCCCCATGGCTCT
>JBIKVN010000192.1:0-6463 GCA_044356865.1 Phycisphaerales bacterium
TGGTCGGGCGTGGCGACGACGACGCCGTCGAGGTCGAGCTCGCGGGCGTCCGCGATGAGCTCGCGGAAGTCGGCGAAAGTCGAGGCTTCGGGAAACCCAGCGCGGGCCCGGCCGAGCAGGCCCCGATCGACGTCGCAAAAGGCCACGATCCGCTCGTGGCGAATCTCCTCGAGGTTCTCCCAGCCCCGGTTGCCGGTGCCGATCAGGGCGAGACGCAGCGGCTCGTCGGGACGTCGCAGTACCCGAGGCATGCGGCAGGAGGCGATCCACGGAGCGGTCGCCGCGAGCCCGAGGGCGGACAGGAACGCACGCCGGCCAGTACGCGTCATCGCGGGCATATCGGACGGATCGTAACGGTCGGCGTGCTCGATGGGGGGCGGCCGGGTATCCCTCCGAAGTCCGGGCAATCTCGCAAGGTTGTCCGCGTTCCCTCGGCCTCTGATGCTTCCGCTCGCCTTCGCCATCCTCGCCGCCGACCCGCCGGCCCCCACCTTCACCCGAGACGTCGCGCCGATCGTGCAGGAACGCTGCCTCGGCTGCCATCGCGACGGCGGGGTCGGGCCGTTCCCGCTCGCGACCTACGAGGATGTCTCGCGAAGGGCCTCGATGGTCCGGGCGACGATCGAGGACGGCTCGATGCCGCCGTGGTTCGCGGCGCCGCACGGCGACGGGCCGAGCCCGTGGCGGAACGACGCGTCGCTTTCGAAGGCCGAGCGCGAGACGATCGTCCGCTGGATCGCAGCCGGCAAGCCCCGCGGCGACGACGCCGACCTGCCGAAGCCGCCGAGCTTCGACGCGTCGGGCTGGTCGATCGGGACGCCCAACGCGACCTACGAGCTTCCCGCGGCAATCACGATCCCCGCCGAGGGGACGATGCCGTACCGCATCGTCGCGGTCGAGACCGACCAGCCCGAGGACCGCTGGATCCGCAGCGTCGAGATCCGCCCGACCGCCCCCGCCGTTGTGCACCACGTGCTGGTGTTCGTCGCGAAGTCGGGCGAAGGCCGGCTGCGGGAGCGATTCTCGCGCGAGGACGGCCGCGGCTTCTTCGCGGCGTACGTGCCGGGGAACTCGTGGGTGACCTATCCCGACGGTTACGCGAAGAAGCTGCCGAAGGGTGCGACGCTCGTCTTCCAGATCCACTACACGCCGAACGGCAGGGCGACCGAGGACCGCCTGCGGATCGGCTTCCGTTTCGCCGACGCGCCGCCGAAGCACGTCGTGCGGACCGCGTCGGTCGCCGACCGCCGGCTGTCGATCCCGCCGGGGGCCGCGGACCATCGCTCAGAGGCGACGGTCGACGTGCCGTTCGACGCACGGCTGCTCTCGTTCATGCCGCACATGCATGTGCGCGGCAAGGCGTTCCGGTACGAGATCGAGCGGCCCGACGGAACGGTCACCATCCCGCTCGACATCCCCCGCTACGACTTCAACTGGCAGCTCCGGTACGAGCGGCGCGAGCCGCTCGAGCTGCCGAAGGGCTCGCGCCTCACCGGCATCGCCCGCTACGACAACAGCGCGGCGAACCCGGCGAATCCCGACCCGGATCGCACCGTCCGCTGGGGCCAGCAGACTTTTGACGAGATGATGCTCGGATACTTCGAGTACGTGACAGTCGAGGACGATCCCACCCGTCCGGATGTGCTACCCGACGCGTCGGAGTCGCGACTCGACTTCGAATCGCTGCGGAAGCGGTTCGACCGCGACGGCGACGGGGCGATCGACCGGTCGGAGGTGCCGTCACGCCTGCATCCGGCGTTCGACCGGCTCGACCGGAACGGGGACGGCCGCGTGACGCGGGCGGACTTTGCCCGCTGAAGACCGAAACGGGCGGAAACCCAACGAAAACGCCGACAACCGGGCGGGAAATCCCGCATGCAGAACCACGGTTCCCTCGACCACCTTCCGTCCGACATCGCCAGTAGCCCCCTGCTGAACGCCGACCTCGCCCCGGTGCCGCCCGAGCGGCGGACCTGGACGACCTACAACTTCGCGGCGCTGTGGATCTCGATGGCCCACTGCATCCCGACCTACCTGCTTGCGGGCGGGCTGGTCGCCCAGGGCATGAACTGGTGGCAGGCGCTGCTGACCATCGGGCTCGGGAACCTCATCGTGCTGGTGCCGATCCTGCTGAACGCGCATCCGGGGACCAAGTACGGGATTCCCTTTCCCGTGCTGGCCCGGGCCAGCTTCGGCACGGTCGGAGCGAACGTGCCGGCGATCCTGCGGGCGCTCGTCGCGTGCGGCTGGTTCGGCATCCAGACCTACATCGGCGGCGAGGCGGTGAAGACCTTCCTCGTCGCGGCGTGGCCATCGTTCGCGAACTTCGGCGGCGACGCGACACTCATGGGCCTGGGCATGCCCTCGCTCATCACCTTCCTGATCTTCTGGACGCTCAACATCGCGATCGTCCTCTGGGGCATGAACGCGGTGCGGGTCTTCGAGAACTGGGCCGCGCCGATCGTGCTGGTGCTGGGCGTCTGGATGCTGTGGTGGATCGTCGGCCGGGCCGGCGGCGTCGGGACGCTGCTCGACCGGCCGTCGTCGTTCGCCGACCTGCCGGCGTTCTGGAAGGTCTTCGTGCCTTCGCTGACCGGCATGATCGGCTTCTGGGCGACGCTCAGCCTGAACATCCCCGACTTCACGCGGTACGGACGCGGGCAGCGCCAGCAGATGCTCGGGCAGGCGCTCGGGCTGCCGACGACGATGGTGGCGTTCAGCGCGATGGCGGTCTTGATCACCGGCGCCGCGGAATCGCTGCTCAAGGGCGTCGATCCGAAGACGCTGTGGGACCCGATCGTCGTGCTCGGGCACGTGACCTCGGCAAGCCCGCCGCCGGGACTGTCCGAGCCGATCATCGCGGGGGCCGGCACGCGGCTCGCGGTTGCCATCATCGCGCTGCTGGGCGTCGCAGTGGCGACCATCTCGACCAACATCGCGGCGAACGTGGTGAGCCCGGCGAACGACTTCGCGAACGTGGCCCCGCGATTCATCAGCTTCCGGACCGGCGGGATCATCACCGGCGTGCTGGGCATCCTGATGATGCCGTGGAAGCTGCTCGCGAATCCCGAGGCGTATGTCTTCGAGTGGCTGGTCGGGTACTCGGCCCTGCTCGGGCCGATCGCGGGAATCATGATCGTCGACTACTGGATCCTGCGGAAGTGCACTCTCGACGTGCCCGAGCTGTACCGGCCGCGCGGGCGGTTCGCGGGCGTGAATCCGGTGGCGATGGCGGCGCTCGCGCTCGGAGTCGCGCCAAACGTGCCGGGGTTCCTGAGGGCCGTGAAGGTCGTCGGCGGCGAGCCGGGCTGGGCCGACGCGATCTATCCCTACGCGTGGTTCAGCGGGTTCGCGATCGCCGCGGTGGCGTATGCGGTCGGCATGCGGATCCGGCCGGGTTTCGGCGTCGCGCCGCGCGGCTGATCCCGCCGCATCAGCCCTTCCACATGAATTCGACGCTCGCGTCGAGATCGGCCCGCAGGCTCTTGTGAACTGGACAGGTGTGGGCGGCGTTCTCGAGGGCGGCGCGGTGCGGGTGGCTTGCGGCGATCGGGACCTCGATCACCGTGCGAAGGGCCGCGATCCGCCGCGGCAGGTCGGTCGCCATCACCTTCTCGCAGCGTGCGGTCATGCCGACGAGATCGATCCCGTGCCGCTCGGCCACGATGCCCATGATGGTCATCATGCAGGCGGGCAGCGCCGCCGCAAGCAGGTCGGTCGGCGAGAATGCCTCGCCCTTGCCGTGGTTGTCGACGGGCGCGTCGGTGTGGATCGCGGTGCCGCTCGGGCCGTGGACGGCGCGGCAGCGGAGTTGGCCTTCATAGCGGACGGTGACGGGAACCATGGAAATCCTCGGGTGCGGGGCGGCGGCCGAGACCGGCGGCTGCGTTACAAATGTAACGCCATCCGGGGCGCCGGTCCCGTCCCGACGGCCTCAATCGAGGTGAAAGACCTCTTCGAGCGGCTGCATCGAGGTGTCGGCAGCCGAGCCCGGGAGCGACGCGAAGAACGGGGCCATCTCGCGCTGCCAGCGGGCGTTCACCTCTTCCGACTGCATGCCGGCGACGGCCCGGGCGAAGTCGGGCGTCTCGCAGTAGCCGACGAGCAGGCCGTCGTCACGCAGGAAGAGCGAGTAGTTCGTCCAGCCGTGCCGCGAGAGCGCGGCGAGCATCTCGGGCCAGACCTCGCGGTGGCGACGGCGGTACTCGGCGAGGCGATCGGGCTTGACCTTGAGCAGGAAGCAGACGCGTCGCATGGAATCACCTCAGGAAGGCATCGGCGAGGCCGCCGTCGACGTGCAGGACCTGGCCGGTCGTGCGCGAGCTCTCGGGGCCGGCGAGAAAGCGGAGGGCCATGGCCTGGTCTCGCGGCGAGATCGTGACCTTGAGCAGCGTGCGTTCCGCGTAGAAGCGGCCGAGCCGCTCGACGAGCTCGGCGTCGGACATCGATTCCTCGAACGGGATCGCGTACTTCGCGAGGCTCGCGAGGACCCGCGGCCGCGGGAACATCGTGCTGCCCTCGATGACCGTGGCCGGGGCGACGGCGTTCACGCGGACGTTCGGGGCCAAGGTGACGGCGAGCGAGCGGACGAGATGGTTCGCCGCCGCCTTGCTCGCGTCGTAGGCGACCGAGCCCTTCTTCGCGACCACCGCGTTCACGCTGGTGGTGAGGGTGATCGACGCGGGCAACCGCTGGGCGAGCATCGCGACCGCGGCCTCCTCGGCGAGGATCGACGGGGCAAGCACGTTCACCTCCATCGCCTTCAGGAAGTCGGCGTCGGAGACGCGGCCGTCGGCGCCGGGCGTGGGGAAGATGCCCGCGGTGACGACGAGCTCGTCGAGGCCGCCGTAGGCGAGGATCACCTCCTCGACGGTGCGGCGCACCGCGGCGCGGTCGGTCGCGTCGCAGGCGAGGGCGATGGACGGGCCGCAGCCCGAGATGCCGGTGCCCGCGACGCCGATGCCCTTCCCGACCGACTTCTCGAGCTCGCGGGCGGTCGCCTCGGCGGCGGTCGCGTCACGGTCGATGCAGGCGACGCAGGCGTCGTCCGAGGCGAAGAACGGGGCGGCGGCGCGACCGATCCCGCTGCCGCCGCCGACGATCGCGGTGACGTGCCCGGCGAGCGGCTTCGGCTTCGGCATCCGCTGCAGCTTCGCCTCCTCGAGCCGCCAGTACTCGATGTCGAAGGCCTCTTGGCGCGGCAGCGCAACGTAGCCACCGATGGATTCGGCGCCACGCATCACCTCGATCGCGCACCGGTAGAACTCGGCCGTGGTCCGGCTTTCCGACTTCGAAGTGCCCCACGCGATCATCCCGACGCCGGGCACGAGGATCACCGTCGGCTCGGGAGCCCGCATCGGCGGGCTGTCGGCGTGGCGGCACGCCTCGTAGTAGGTGGTGTAGTCGCGGACGTAGCGGGCGAGGGCGTCCTCGGTCTTCGTGCAGAGTGCCGCAAAGTCCTCGCGGTTCGGGTCGAAGTCGAGGAAGAGCGGCTTGATCTTCGTGCGCAGGAAATGGTCGGGGCAGCTCGTGCCGAGCTCGGCGAGGCGGGCGGCGTCGGCGCTCGAGACGAACCGCAGCGTCTCGGCGTCGCACTGGACGGTGCCGATCATGCGGCGACGGGCCGAGACCTTGCCGCGGAGGAACGGAAGGAACTTCACGAGCAGCGAACGGCGGGCGTCGTCGCCGAGCGGCCTGGTTTTCTCGCCCCCGAAAGTGTCCTTCCCGCGGTCGTGGGCCGCCAAGTATTCGCCGGCCTTCGCGATGAGCTCGAGCGACAGGTCGTAGCACGCCCGCGGGTCGTCGGACCAGTTGATGAGGCCGTGTTGGCCGAGGATCGCCCCGTCGGCGTCGGGATGCTCGCGGCAGAGCCGCTCGAGGGCGAGGCCGAGTTCGAATCCGGGCCGCATCCACGGCAGCCAGCGGATCCGCGGGCCGAACGCCTCGCGCATCGCGTCCTCGCCGCGGGCGCACGCGGCGATCGCGATGACCGAGTTCGGGTGCGTGTGGTCGACGTGGGCCCGGGGCACGAATGCGTGCAGCGGCGTGTCGATCGAGGTCGCCCGCGGGTTGAGGTTCCAGGTGCAGTGGCGGTAGAGGTCGACCATGTCGTCCTCGGCCCGCGTCTTGAGGCCGCGGTCGGGACGCGAGGCGTAGACCTCCTTCAGCCGCTCGAGGCTCGTGAGCGAGAGCGACGAGAAGAACTCGCGGCCCGCGGTGCGCAGGTCGCCGCCCGAGCCCTTCACCCAGAGGACGCGTTCGGGCTTCCCGGTGAGCGGGTCGCGCTCGTCGATCTTGCTCGAGGTGTTGCCGCCGCCGGTGTTCGTGATCCGCTGGTCGTCGCCGAGTCGGTTCGAGCGGTAGACGAGCAGGCCGACCGGGTCGAGCGGGGCCGCGTCGGCGTCGTTCCAGGTGCGGGTGACGTGGGGGGAAACGGGACCGGCGGTCGGGGCGAACGGCATGG
>JBIKVN010000194.1:0-6448 GCA_044356865.1 Phycisphaerales bacterium
GCCCGCCGCACCGCGTCCTCGAAGCCGGTCACGTGGCGGGCGTCGGTGCGGGCGATCAGGACGAAGTCGGGATGGACCCGGTGCGACGCCATCGCCGCGATCTTGTCGCACATCTCGTCGGCCGCGATGAGGTCCTTCCCGTCGAGGTGGCCGCAGCGCTTCGGGAAGACCTGGTCCTCGAGGTGGAGGGCCGCGGCGCCGGCCCGCTCGTACTCGACGACGGTGCGGACGCACGCCTCGACCTCGCCGTAGCCGGTGTCGGCGTCGACGATGACCGGCACGCCGCTCGCGTCGACGATCTCGCGAATCGTCCGGGTCATCTCGGTGAGCGTGATGAGCCCGATGTCGGGGTAGCCGGCGACGTTCGCGGTCGCGCCGCCCGAGATGTAAAGGGCCTCGAAGCCGGTCTTCGCGGCGGCGCGGGCGACCAGGGCGTTGAAGGCGCCGGGGGCAAGGACGATGCCCTTCGACATCAGGGCGCGGAGGCGGGTTCCGGGATGGACGGGGTGTTCGGGGTGGACGGGGTGCGGCACGGGAGGTCTCGGAGTCGCGGACGCGAAATGTACCGCGTGCCGCTGGACCCCACGTCGGGCCTCACGCCGGGCCGTAGCGGCCGGTCCACCAGTTGGTGACCTTGAGGCGCGGGCGGCGGCGCGGATCGTGGATCGGTGCGGCGGCGAGCGCGGCGGCCTCGGCGGCGACCGTCGGCGGCGCGGGCCGGGCGGGCGGCGGCGAGGGAGCTTCCGACTCGCGATCGCTCGCGGCGACCGAGGGAAGATCGGCGGGGCGGACCGCGGCGGGATCGGCGGCGTTCCGAACCGCGTCGAGGTCGGCGAGCATCTCGGCGGCGGAGGCGTACCGCTGGCGGTAGTCGGCCATCGCGCGACGGACGATCCAGCGCAGCGACTCGGGGCTCGGCTTCGCGAACAGGCTCAGCCCGCCGTGGGCGGGGAACGTGCCCTCCAGCAGGAAGTAGAGCACGGCTCCCGCCCCGAAGACGTCGAATCGCGCCCCGTCGACCTCGTGGACCCGCACGCCGCGGAGCGCCTGCCGCACCATCTCGGGATCGCGGAAGTACTCGGTGCCGTGGGTGGTGAGCGTCATCGCCGAGCGGAGCGGCGTGACCAGGCCGAGATCGACGACGACGGCCTTCCCGCCCGAGACGATCACGTTGTCGGGCTTGAGGTCCTTGTGCCAGACGCCGGCGGCGTGGTAACGGACGAGCGTCGCGACGAGGTCGTGCATCCAGCCGACGACGGTGCGGAGGCTTCCCGCGTCGAGGCCGTCAGGATGGGCGAGGTGCAGCTTTCCCGCGGCCTCGGCGAGAGACTCGCCGTCGTGGAAGGCGATCGCGTACCAGAAGCGGCGGCTGTCGAGCCCGTGGTCGAGAACGAGGCCGAGGGCCCGCGCGGGCTCGAGCGAACGCGATTCGCGGACGATCTGCGGCAGTTCGCTGCCGTCGACGAGGGCGAAGCTCTTGATGACGATGCGGTCCGGAAGCGTGGGATCCTCGCGTCGCCGGGCCGCGTCGGGCTCGGCGACGTAGAGCCGGGCGCCCGAACCGCCCGGCGGGAGCGTCGCGACGACCTCGTAGCCCGGGAACGCCGCGGGCTCGCCGCGCGGGGCGGCCGATGCGCCGTCGCGGATCGCGTCGGGCAGGCGTTCCTCGAGCCCGCCGAGCGCCCGACCGAGGCCGAGGAGGCGGAGCGGGCGGCGCACGATCGCGTTCCAGAATGCGTCGGCGGCGACCCCGAGCTCGCGACGCGCCCCCGCGAGCGCGGACTTCGCGCGATCGCCTCCCGACAGGGCGAGGAACGGCGTCATGACCAGTCCGACGATCGCGGCCAGGATCGCCCCGACCGCCGCCGCGAAGTCGCCGATCGTGCCGCCGATGAAGCGGAAGAGCCCCCGCAGAAACCAACCGACCGCCGACAGCACGCCGCCGGTCACCCGGATGGCGGCGTAGGTCACCACGATGGCGATGCCGAGCACCACGACCAGCACCACCGCCGCCGCGGCCGGGATCACGATCCACTCGAGGCCGCCCATCACGCCCCGGCCTTTCCGTCGCGGATCCGCCGGACGACACGGGTCACCTGCTCGCGATGGATCTCGCCGATCGCGTCGTCGAAGAGCAGGTCATCCGACTCGAGGCCCGCGAGGGTCGCCTCGTCGCGCTCCTCGTCGGTGAACGAGAAGGTCGCGATCGACTCGCGGAGCCGCTCGCGCAGCCGGTCGCGGACGCGGGCGAGATGCCGCGAGACGGTCGGCTCGCTGATCCCGAGCTGCACCGCGACCTCCTTGCCCGGCACGCCGTCGAGGACCCGCATGCGGAAGACCTGGAAGTGCAGGAACGGCTCGGCCTGCTCGGTGGCCCGGAGCGCCGCGAGGACCTTGGCGTGGAAGACCTCGCGTTCGTACTCGGAGTCGTGATCGGGCTCGTCGGCCGCCCCCATGAAGCTCTCGTCGAGGCTCGCCGCCCGCCGGCCACCCCCCCGCTTCCCGGCCATCCGGCGGTCGATCTCGTCGCCGAGTACGTGTTTCGCGATCGCAAGGAGCCAGGTCGAGAAGCGGACGCCGCGATCAGGATCGAAGCGGTCGATCGACCCGGAGAGTTCGGCGAGGGTCTCCTGGGTCAGGTCGCGGATGGTCTCGGCCTGGATCCGGCCGCGGCCCCACTTCGAGAGCTGGGCCCGGATGACCGGTCCGAACGCCTCCCAGAGCTCGAACCACGCGGCCTCGTCCCGGTCGCGCAGGCGACGGACGAAGGTCGTCGTGATGGGGTCCATGCAGAGCATCGTACGGACGAGCGGAGTGGGTTCCGTGCCTGTCCGGGTCCGCGGTCCAGTTCGCGGCGTCGGCGGCGGAGGCGGCGCGGGCCTGAAGTGGCCTGTCCACAGGACGGGATTGGGAAGGGAGTTCGGGTGATTTCGAGGTCCGCGGGATGGGCGGAGCTCCCCGCGTTGCTTGGCCGCACTCGTGATGCCGATTGGGCGATTCCGATTTGGCCTGTCCAAGCCTGTCGGTTATTGGACCTCGAACGCGAGCAAAGTTGCCTGTCCATTCCGAAACCCCGGCTGGTCGCCGAGGGACATGCGTCCGAGAATTTCCGTCCAAAATGCCCTGAAAACGCGTTTCTTCTGACCCCATCCCACTTTCACGCGGAAAAATCGGGCGAACCGCTTCCACCCTCGCAATCCCGACGCATAGTCCTCCTGTCCCGAGGCACCTCCTCGGGAGGCTTCAATGGCTCGGATCCGTGGCGAGTAAGGGACGCCACGGGACCGGGAAGGCTGGGACTGAGGAAAAGGGAACCCCCAGAACTAGCCGTGTCGGTGTGTCGCTTCCACCAAGCGGTCCGCGTCCGCAAGCCGCGGAACCCTTGGAGGGCCTCGGGAAAAGGGAACTCCCAGGCTTGGGATTCGCCGCAAGGCGTCAGCGTCCGCCGGCCAAACCGTTGGAGTCGAGGGAACTAAAGGGAGACCGACCGCGACTTGAAAAGGGCGCGGTCGAGTCTTTTTTGGGCCGTTTTCCCCTCGCCTCACCCCACCGGCGAGCCGCACGCGACGGTGCCCGCCGCGACGACCCCCCTCTTCATCAGCACGCTGCCGGCCTCGAGCGTCGCCCCCTCGCCAAGCTCGGCCCCGTAGAAGACGACCGCGTTCTCGCCGGCGTTGGCGTCCGCGCCGATCCGGACCCGGTCGATCTTCAGCACCCGATCCTCGAAACTGTGGGCCTGGAAGTGGCACGCGACCGTCGAGCGGTCGCCGAACTCGAGCATGTCGGGGTCGACGATCTGCGTCGCGCCGGGACAGAGCAGCACATCGCGACCGATGCGGTTCCCCGCGAGGCGTAGGGCCATGTTGAGGAACGGGGTCCCCTCGACGCGGACGAGCGCGATGCGGGCGCTGAACCACCAGAGGACATAGAGGTAATCCCAGCGGCTGCACCAGCAGCTCCAGAGGCCGTGGACGCCGGGCTTCACCCGACCGAGCAGGAGCCACTTCGCGGCGAGTCCGAAGGCGATGAGGAAGATCCACGCGGAAAGGCTCGCCAGCGGGGCCCAGAGGAACGCCGTCGCCCACGGCCCCGTCGCGGCCAACGCCCGCTCGACCGCGGCAAGCCACGCCAACCCCGCCACCGTGGCGGGCGTCGTCACGGCGACGCGGGCGATTTCCCAGCTCCAGCGGGAGATCCGCTGGGCCAGGCCGGGCTCGTGCGTCAGCCGACGGTCGACCGCGACCACCTCGCGGCGCGGCAACTCGATCGGCGGCGATCCGAACCAGCCTTGGCCGGGCCGCGTGTCGGCGGGCGGCACGGTCGCGACGCCGACGAACATGCCGTCGGGGTAACGGACGCCCGCGGGAATCACGCTGTGGTTGCCGAGGAAGGTCTCGTCGCCGAGGCTGGTCGCGCGGACGGTCACGCCGGCCGGGCGGTACTGGGGCCCCGCGAGGTAGATGCCGTCGGCGAAGAACGACATCGAGCCGATCGAGAGCGTCTCGGGCAGGGCATCGATGATCGTGCTGACCTCGCTGCCCTTGCCGATCCGCATGCCGGCGATCCGCAGCCACATGGGCCAGAGCAGCGTGCCGCTGAGCCAGCGGCCGGCGGCGTCGAGGGTCGCGACCCGCTGGGCGATCCGCCACGCGACCGGTCCGTAGCGCGGATGAATCCCGGTCCGCACCGGACCCAGCCAGCGCATCGCGAAGGCCAACAGCACCAGCCACGCCGCGACCGCGATCACGCCCGCGAGGCAGACCAGCCCGGCCAGCCCGAGCGTCATCGTCGGCTGCTCGAGCCACGCACGGATCGCGGTGAACTCGAAGCGGGCGAGGGCGAGGCCCGTCGCGAGCGCGACGAGGCAGGCGCCGACCGCGAACGCGAGGCGTCCCGCGACGACGAGGAACGCGTGGGACCACGGGCCCCACGCCGAGCTCGCCGCGTTCGGGTGCCGAACGGGGTCGCCGCGCCGGCCCACGGGAACCCCGCCCCAACGCTCGCCGTCCGGAATCGACACGCCGCCGCGGACGAGCGACAGCGGCTCGACCTCGCTGCCGGCGCCGACTTCGCACCCGGGCTCGAGCGTGGCCCGGATCCCGACGACGGCGCCCTCGCCGACGCGGATGGTCCCCCGCTCGACCCCGCCTCGCTGCACGCGGGCGGTGAGCACCGCGGCGTCCCGTTCGAAGATCGCGTCGTCGCCGATCTCGAGCAGGTCCCAACCGCCACGGGCGAGGTTCACCCCGCGATGGAAGTGCACGCGGTGACCGATGCGGGCCCCGAGCCGCCGCAGCGTCCACGCGTGCAACTCCGTTCCCTCGATGAGCGGCCACGGGATCGTCGACGCGATGCGCTCGACGGTCCATTCCCGCAGGAACCGGCCGCTCCACGCCTCGACGCGGCCGGGCCGGTAGCGCCCGACGAGCAGTCGCTTCGCGACCAGCGTCAGGAGGAGCCCGAGCGGAAAACGGAGGCCGCCCAAGGCGAAGGCCGCAAGCGGCGCGAGTACCGCGAGCGCGACCGGACCGACCGCGGCGGTCGCCCACGGCACGACGACGAAGACGCCGGCAAACGCGATCGCGCCGGTGACCACGAACCCGATCACGAGCAGGGCCGCCTGCACTGCGGCGGCCGCGTGCGGCGAGCGGCGCTCGGCGTGGACCGCCGTCTCGACCCGCACCGTCGTCGGTCGATGCGACGCGAGGGCGGCGGCGAGCGAGGCTGCGGTCGGGTTCGCGTACAGGTCACGGACGCCGATCTCCGCTCCGACCGACTTCCGCAGCCACAGCAGCAACTCGACCGCCCGCAGCGAATCGCCGCCGAGCGCCGTGAAGAAGTCGGCCTCCGGCTCGGGCGCCCGCCCGAGGCCGAGCGCCCGCCCCATGCACGCGGCGACCCGCTCAAGCATCGGCCGCGACGGGTCGGCCGCCATCGCCTCGAGCCGTGCGGCATCGACGGTCGCCTCGGGCCCCGACAGCGACTCGAGCGCCGCCGCGATCGCCCGGCGATCGACCTTCCCGCTGACCGACACGGGAATCGCGTTCGCCACGATCGCGACCGCCGGCGCCATGTGCCCCGGAAGCCGCTCGCGGGCCCAGGCGGCAAGCTCGCGGGTCGGATCGCCGAGCGTCGACCCGGGCCGCAGCGTGACCATCGCCCCAAGACGCGCCCCAAGCCGCGCCCCCCAACGCGCTCCCGTCCCGCTTCCCACGACCGCGCACGCCGCGCCGGCGATCGCCGGGTGCGACAGGAGGCACGCCTCGACCGCCCCGAGCTCGATCCGGTAGCCGCGGAGCTTGACCTGCCCGTCGATCCGCCCGAGGTACTCGAGCTCGCCGCCCGGCCGCTTCCGCACGAGGTCGCCGGTGCGGTAGGCCCGCGGCCGGCCGGCGACCGGCCCGAAGCGGCGGGCGGTCTCGTCGGGACGGTCACGGTAGCCGCGGGA
>JBIKVN010000022.1:0-21393 GCA_044356865.1 Phycisphaerales bacterium
GCCCTCGGCCTGAGCGGCCGGCGTCGCGACCGCCGACGGGCCGAGTGAATTCGGCGACTCGGGCGCGACCGATCGGTGATCTGGCCGATAGGACGCGGGGTGAATCGAGCCGACCCCACGTCGCGATCAGACTCGCGACCCGATTCGCGTCATGAACGACGATCCACTGCGAGATTCCGTCTCCGGTCAGTACGAACGCTGGAGCTACCCGCAGCCGGTCACCGACCTGGAGGCGTGGAGCGCCGGGAACTGGCAGTGGTTCGACCCGAGCCATTCGCATCGGCTCTTCTGGCCCGACCGGCCGTACCGGCCCGGCCTCGAGATCCTCATCGCCGGCTGCGGCACGAACCAGGCCGCGCAGTTCGCCTTCGCCAACCCCGACGCCACGGTCGTGGGCATCGACGTGAGCGAAACCTCGCTCGGGCACGAGCGGTTCCTGCGTGACCGTCACGGCCTGCGGAATCTCGAGCTGCACCGCCTGCCCATCGAGCGCGCGGGCGAGCTCGGCCGGACGTTCGACCTCGTGGTGTCGACCGGCGTGATCCATCACCTCGCCGAGCCCGGACGGGGGCTGAATGCACTGGCCGGCTGCCTCAAGCCCGAGGGCGTGGCGGCGCTGATGGTGTACGCCCGGTACGGTCGCCTCGGCGTCGAGATGCTCCAGTCGGTCTTCCGCGAGCTCGGGCTCGGCCAGGACGAGCCGTCGCTCCGCACGGTGCGCGAGGCCCTCGACCTCCTGCCGCCCGACCATCCGATCGCGAGCTACCGGGCGATCGCGCCCGACCTCGGTTCGGACGAGGGCATGGTCGACACCTTCCTGCACACCCGCGAGCGGACCTACACCGTCGACGACTGCCTCGACCTCGTGGCCGGGGCGGGGCTCGCGTTCGGCGGGTTCTTCTTCAAGGCCCACTACCACCCGATGCCGGCGCCGCCCGGCAGCTTCCTCGCCCGCGTGGCGTCGCTGCCGATCGAGCGGCAATGGGCGGTCATGGAGCGGATCCAGTTCCAGAACGGCTGCCACTTCTTCACGGCGTGCCGGCGCGACCGTCCGCGGGAGAGCTACTCGATCGATTTCGGCGGGAGGTCGGCGCTGCGGTACGTGCCCTCGCTTCGCCACCGCTGGAGCGTCGAGGCCTCGAGGCTGGTCCACGGCTCGCGATTCCTCGCGCTCGAGCCGGCCGAGCATGCGATCGTCTCGCTCGTCGACGGCCACCGCACGATCGGGGCGATCGCGGGCGAAGCGTCGGTCGAGCGGGCCCTGCCGATGTTCGATGCGGCGGGCCGCGAGGCGGCTCTGGCGGCGTTCTTCCACCTCCTGTGGAAGCTCGACGCGGTCGCGGTGGCCTGGGAGCCTGGCCGCTGAGGGATCGTCCCGCCGACCGGGCGGGACCGGCGACCTCGCGACGATGGGCTGCGGGGCAGGCAGTTCGCCGGAAGCGCGATGGACGCCACAAGTTCATGCTGCAAATGGATTTGCGCATGCCGCCGCGGCTCGCCGGAGGGTCTCGTCGATTTCGCGATGCCGCTCCTGCTCTGGCCATTCCCCGCGATCGCGCGGGAACTTCCCGATCGCCGCTTGCCTGTCGCGGTTCCGGAGGCATCTTCAGAGCAAGAAAAGGGGGCGATCGGGCGGATCGAGTCCGCCTTGTGTTCCTGTCCCGAGGTCCCCCCCATGAATTCAAGGAATGGCCTGTACACGGCCGCCACCGCGGCGGTCTTCGTTTCCTGCGTCGCCCACGCCGACCTGGTCTTCAACAACGGTCTCGTGAACGACTTCTCGGGTGCCGCGACCGGCCTGGTGGTCGTCGCCGACAACCCGAACGGCCCTCCGTTCGCGACGACGCTGAACTACCTCGCGGGTGCGACGAGCACCGATGACCTCAACGCGACCGGGTCGAGCTTCCTGAACGTCTTCGCGGGCAGCACCGTCGGCGACGACCTCAACGTCTCGGGGTCGAGCACCGCGTACATGACCGGCGGAACGGTCGTCGACGACATCCGGGTCCGCAACTCGAGCGTCTTCCACCTCTCGGGCGGCAGCATCGGCGACTCAGTCGCCGCCCGCGAGAACGCGACGCTCTTCATCTACGGCTACGACTTCAACTTCGTCTACGGCGCGATCACCGCCGAGACCGGCGTGCTCACCGGATTCCTCTCGGACGGCACCGCGATCTCGTACGGGTTCGACCGCGGCACGACCGGGGCGTACACGGGAACGATCGAGCTCGTCTACGCCGTGCCGTCGCCCGCCGGCCTCGCGCTGCTCGGCCTCGCCGGCCTCGTCCGCTCGCGGCGGCGCTGAGTCTCACGCGAGAATCCGAGCCAACCGCAGCCTTCGCGTCCCGCGCCGGACGCGAAGGCTGCGGCGTTTCGGGGCGTGAGGTCGCCGGCTCGACGGTCGAACAGCTTCAGCGTCCATCCCCGCCGGCCAAGGCCGGCGTTCCCGGGCCGGGGCGCGGCACGGCCCGAGCGTTCATCGCTGCCGGCCGAAGGCCGGCACTCCATGCGTTGGTCGCGGCATGCAGTGAGTCGCGCACATCACCTCCGAACGCACCCCGCGCATGGAACGTCGGCCCGCGGCCGACGCGGGACGAGGACGGCGAACGCACGATCGCCCGACCGTCGAACGGCTGTCGTGTCCATCCGCGGCGGGGCGTGGCCCCGCCCTCCGCGCCGGGGCGCGCGTCAGCCGCGGCGCTCATCGCTGCCGGCCGCAGGCCGGCACTCCATGCGCGTGGTCCGGCACGATGCCATCGCGCGACGGACCCCGTCACGCGTCACTGGGAGCATCGGCCTTGGCCGACGCTTGACGCGACCGGCGTTCACCACGCACCCGACCGCCGTGCGGCCCCGCGCTCAGTCCAGGTGCTCGCCGTCGTCCATCTCGAGGTAGGTGTAGCCCGCGAGGCCCGACTCGTACGCCTTGCAGAGGGCATGCGCATCGGTCACCGACATCTTGCCGTCGCGCACCGCCCGCTCGGTCTCCTTGCGGACGTCGCTCGCGAGCCGGCCGGCGTCGTACTGCACGTAATGCAGCACCTCGCGGACGCTGTCGCCCTCGACGATCTCGTCGATCCACCACTGGCCGTTCTCGCCGAGCTTCACATGGGCGACATGCGTGTCGCCGAAGAGGTTGTGGAGGTCGCCGAGCGTCTCCTGGTAGGCGCCCACCAGGAACGCCCCGAGGAAGTAGCTCTCGCCGTCGACGAGGTCGTGCAGGTCGAGCGTCTTCTTGATGTCGTGCTGGTCGACGAAGCGGTCGATCTTGCCGTCGGAATCGCACGTGAGGTCAGCCAGCGTCGCCTTCCGCTCGGGCTTCTGGCCGAGGCGGTGGATCGGCACGATCGGGAAGAGCTGGTTGATCGCCCAGATGTCGGGCAGCGACTGGAAGATCGAGAGGTTGCAGAAGTAGGTGTCGCTGACCTGGGTCTCGAGGTCCTCGAGCTCCTCGGGCGGCGAGTTCATGTCACGGCACTTGTCGCGGATCTTGGCGCAGGTCGCCCAGAACATGCGGTCGATCAGGGCCCGGTCGCGGAGCGACAGGTACCCGACCGAGAAGAGCGAGAGGGCCTCGTCGCGGGCTTGGAGTGCGTCGTGGAAGCACTCGAGCAGCCGCCGCTCGCTGACGTTGTGGTACGCCTCCCAGAGCTCCTGCAGCGGGCGGGCGATCTCGCCGTCCTCGCCCTTCATCTCGTCGGCCGACGCCGGCACCTGGAAGCGGTCGAGGCGGTTCGCGCCGACCACGTCGAAGACGAGCACGCTCTGCTGGGCGACCATGGCGCGGCCGCTCTCGGTCACGATGGTCGGGTGCTCGACGCCCTCCTCGTCGCAGACGCTCAGGATCTTGTAGACGACGTTCGAGGCGTACTCCTGCAGCGTGTAGTTGGTCGAGAACTCGAAGTTCGTCTGGCTGCCGTCGTAGTCGATGCCCATGCCGCCGCCGACGTCGAGATACTTCATGCCGGCGCCCATCTTGGCGAGCTCGGCGTAGATGCGGGCGAGCTCGTTCACGCCCGCGCTCACCTGCCGGATGTCGTGGATCTGGCTGCCCATGTGGCAATGGAGCAGCTGCAGGCAGTCGCCCATGCCGCGGGCGGCGAGGAACTCGTAGACCTCGATCACTTCCGAGAGCGACAGGCCGAACTTGGCCTTGATGCCCGAGGAATGCCGCCACCGGCCGGCCCCCGGCGTCGACAGGTTCACGCGGACGCCGATCCGCGGCCGCGTGCCGAGCCGCTCGGCGTGCTTCACGATGAGCTTGAGCTCGGTGAGGTTCTCGATGACCGGGATGATGGTGCGGCCGAGCTTCGCCGCGAGGGTCACGAACTCGATGTAGCGGTCTTCCTTGAAGCCGTTGCAGATGATCAGCCGGTCGGGCGTGTCGCCGGTCATGCCCATGACCGCCAGCAGCTCGGGCTTCGAGCCGACCTCGAGGCCGTAGCCGAAGGCGCGGCCGTACTCGCGGATCTCTTCCACGACACGGCGCTGCTGGTTCACCTTGATCGGGTAGACCGCGAGGTACTTGCCGCGGTAGCCGTTCTCGCGGATCGCGGTCTCGAACGCGTCGCGAAGGTCGATCATCCGCCGCTCGAGCAGGTCGCTGAAGTGGATGAGGGCGGGCGTCCGCAGGCCGCGCTCGCGCAGCCCGAGCACCACCTCGTGCAGGTCGACCTCGCGGGCCGGATCCTTGGTCGGGCGCACCGTCACATGGCCGGCGGCGTTCGCGTCGAAGAAGCCCTTGCCCCAACGGCGGATGCCGTAGAGGTCGACGGAATCCTCGACACCCCACGAGCGCTCGAGGGTCGAGCGGCCGCTGCGGTTCTTTCCGTTCTTGTTCGGGTCGGACGGCGGGACGGGGGGAACACCCGTCGGGGAGGCGATCTGCGTCATCGAGGACGGGACCTTCGGTCGGAGGCGAGGTCGCTGGCTCCGGAAACGGTCCGGAGGTGACCGGCCGCGGAGGCGGCCAAGACCCGGATTCTAGAAACTTCACCGGCGGCGTCGCGAGGGTTTCCCGTGAAATTCCCGACTCCCGGCTGAACACCCGCTTGAGTCAGGCCGCGACGATCGTCATAGTGATACGCAGTCCGTCCGGCCCCGGAGTCACCCATGTCGCACCGCACCGCCCTCCTCCTCGCGTTCGCCGTCGCCGCCTCCGCCTCCGCCTCGGTCGGTCCCAACTGGGACAAGGATCTCGAGGAGGACGCGGGCGCGAGCCTCCTGGCCGCCCAAGCCGTGACCGCCTCGACCTTGACCACCATCACCGGGAAGATCGCCGGCGCCCTGAACGACGGGCCGACCGACTTCCAGGATGTCTACCGGCTGGTCGTCTCCGATCCGGGGTCTTTCCTGGTCGACCTCACGAACGCCCCGGGCGGCGGCTCGGCGACCTTCGACACCTGCCTCTACCTCTTCGACGAGGCCGGTTTCGCCCGGCTCGCCAACAACGACGCGGCGGCGGGCCAGACCGGCAGCATCCTCAGGAACCTCGCCAACGACGGCTCGAACTACCGGCTCACCGAGCCTGGGGTCTACTTCCTCGTGGTCTGCGGCTTCCCCAGCCAGCCGGTCCGTGACGGCGAGTTCGTCTTCAACCAGGCGTTCCTCGAGGCGGGAATCATCGCGACGGGAAGCGGCAACGCCCCGTGGGCCCTCGGCTGGAACCAGCCGGGAGCGACGGGCGATTACTCGATCCGGGTGACGGGCATCACCGGCGTTCCGGCGCCGGGGGCCGCCTTGCCGCTGCTCGCCGCCGGCCTCATCGGCCGCCGGCGGCGGCGCGAATGACCGCCTCGGCCCGATCGGCGAGGCTCGATTCGCCCGAGGCGCGGGCGGCGGTGGCCACCCGCCCGGCCTGGACTTTCGCATCCGCGGGGCGGTCGGCGGCCAGCAGCGCTTCGGCGAGTGCCAGTCGGGTCTCGAGGGTGGTGGCGGCGTCGGGGCCTTTCCGTTCCTCGATGGTGGCCAGGGCCGACTCGAGGTCGGCGACCGCCCCGTCGACCCGTCCGAGCTCGAGTTTCAGGCCCGCGATCTGGCTGAGTGCCCGGGCGGCGCGGTAGTCGTCGGGCCCGTGCCTCGCCACCACGAGCGACCGGGCCCGTTCGAAATCGGCGAGGGCCCCGTCGCGGTCGCCGCGGCCGCGCCGGACCCAGGCGCGGCCGTTGATCGCCGCCGCGACCTCGTCGCTGTCGGGGCCGTGCGAACGCTCCTGGATCGCCAGCACCCGGGCGTAGAGCGACTCGGCGCCGTCCAGATCGCCGAGCCGCCGCAGCGTCGAGGCCAGGTGCTGCATGGTGAGGGCGTTTCTCGGGTCGTCGAGGCCGAAGTTCCGTTCGAGCGTGAAGAGCGCGACGAGATACCGGTCCCGCGCCGCCTCGAGCCGCCCGTGCAGCAGTTCGTGACGGCCGAGGTTCCGCAGCGCCTCGGCCTCGGCCTCGACACCGGCCGGGCCGCCCTCGCGTCGTGCCTCGACGCCGACGTCCCTCGCCCGCTCGAGCCGTTCCAGCGGGCGATCGCGATCCTCGAACGCGAGGTGGATCCCCTCGACGGTGTTCAGGATCACGCTGGCCACGAGCGGGTCGATCTTCGGCTCGCGCAGGGCCGCGTCGGCCACGCCGTCGAAGTACTCGAGCACGGTGAGGTCGCGCGAGCCGCGGCCGATCTCGGGATCGGCGGCGAGCATCGTCTCGCGGAAGGCCGCCAGCGTCGCCTCGGCGCGGGCCCGGTTCCGCTCGGCCCGGGCGTAGAGCACCGCCAGCGACGCGGCGCTCGCCGCGACGAGCACGAGAAGCCCCGCGGCCAGGGACGACGCCACCCGGTGTCGGCGGATGAACTTCCCCGCGAGGTAGCCGATCGCATCGCCGCGGGCCCGTACCGGGAACCCCGCGAGGCACCGGTCGAGGTCGTCGGCGAGCTCGCCCGCCGACTGGTACCGGCCCGCGGGATCGCCGGCGAGGCAGGCCGCGACGATCGCGTCGAGGTCGTCCGCGAGAACGCCGAGCTCGCGGCGGAGGGCGGCGCTCCGCGCCGACGGCGGGACCGGCTCGCGCCGCAGGGCGGCCAGCAGCTCCTCGCGGGTCTTCGCGTCGGCGAACGGCCGCGCGTCCGCCAGCAACTCGTACCCGATGAGCCCGAGCGCGAACACGTCGGTCCGCACGTCAATGGCGTCGACCTCGCCGCGGACCTGTTCGGGGGCCGCGTACGCGGCCGTGCCGAGGAACTCGCCCGACCGCTCGTCGGCCGAGTCGCCCGCGGTCCGGGCAATGCCGAAGTCGAGGACCTTCGGCTCGTTCGACCCGTCGACGAGGACGTTCGCCGGCTTCAGGTCGCGATGGATCACGCCGCGGCGATGGGCCTGCGCGACGGCCCGGGCGATCTTCGCCAGCATCTGGACCCGCTCGCGGAAGGACGCGGGCGTGGCCGCACCGAGCGGCCGGCCCTCGACCAGTTCCATCGCGAACCAGAGTTCGCCGCCCGGGGCGACGCCGCTCTCGTACAGCGTCACCAGGTTGGGGTGCCGCAGCGACGCGACCGTCTCGATCTCGCGCTCGAAGAGCCGCCGCTCGCGCTCGCTCGCGAACGAGCCCGAGAGCAGCGTCTTGAGCGCCACCTCGCGCCGCGTCGAGCGCTGGAGCGCCCTCCACACGACTCCCTGCCCGCCGCGGTGGATCTCGCCGCGGATCTCGAAACCCGGCACCTCGACCATACCGGCCGGCCGCACCTCGAACCGCGGCGCCTCGCCGGGCACGGTCGCGTCGGGATCGGGCGTCACGCGTCCCTCGTGAGGCTCTCGCGGATGCTCGCCTCGTGGACCGGGACGCTGGCCCGGTCGAGGGCGTCTTTCGCGCGGTGGAACGCGTCGGGATCGACCCCCGCGGCGTCGCGGTCGGCCTCGGCGATGAACGCACGCAACTCGGCGAGCCGGGCGTCGACATCGGCGACGACCGCCGGATCGACGATCGCCCGCACGCGGCCGAGCGCCGCCTCGATCCAGCCGATGTCGAGGGCCGAGTTCACGCGCAGGTCGATCACCCGGTGCAGCCTGAGGTCCTCGCGGGCGTGCAGCACCGACTCGCGGTCCATCCGTTCGACCTCGTCCGCCGTCAGGCCGTAGGTCGGCACGACCTGGATCGACGCCCGCTTGCCGCTGCGCCGCTCGACCGCCGAGACGACGAGGACGCCGTTCTCGTCGACGAGGAACTCGACCTCGATCTGGGGAATTCCCGCGGGCATCGGCGGTACGCCGCGAAGATGGAACTCGCCGAGGCTGCGGCAATCCCGCACGAGCTCCCGCTCGCCCTGCAGGACATGGATCCTCACGCTGGTCTGGCCGTCGACGCTCGTCGAGAACATCTCGCGGGCCCGTGTCGGCACCGCCTGGTTCCGCACGAGGAGCTTCGCCACCGCCCCGCCCACCGTCTCGAGGCCGAGCGAAAGGGGCAGCACGTCCAGAAGCAGGAGATCCCGCCGGCCGCCCACCCCCCCCGGATCGAGAATCGCCGCCTGCACCGCCGCCCCGAGGGCGACGACGCGATCGGGGTCGAGGGCGACATAGGGATCCTTGCCGAAGAGGTTCCGCACCGAGTCGCGCACGAGCGGCACCCGGGTCGAGCCGCCGACGAGCACCACGCGATCGACCTCGGAGAGCGCGAGATTCGCGTCGGCGAACGCCCGGCGGCAGAGCCGTTCGGCCCGCTCGACGAGGGGGCGGGCGAGGCCGTCGAACTCGGCCCGGGTGATTGCGACCGCTCCCGCGCGGCCGTCGGCGTCGGTGAAGCGCACCTCGGCGACATCCCGCTCCGACAGCTCGATCTTCGCCCGCTCGGCGGCCAGCCGCAGGGCCTGCCGCGTGGCGGGCGGGATCGCCTCGGGCAGGCCAAGCCGCCCGCGGGCGAACTCCATGATCGCCCGGTCGAGGTCGTCGCCGCCAAGGGCCGTGTCGCCCGCGGTCGCGATCACCTCGAACAGCCCGCCCTCGCCCTCGGCCGCGGGATGCAGCTCGAGGATCGAGAGGTCGAAGGTCCCGCCGCCGAGGTCGTAGACCGCGACGCGCTCAGTCTTCCCCGGCTTCAGGCGTCCGCCGATGCCGTAGGCAAGGCTCGCCGCGGTCGGCTCGTTCACGATCCGCACGACGTCGAGGCCCGCAAGCCGCCCCGCGTCGCGGGTGGCTTGGCGCTGGGCGTCGTCGAAGTAGGCCGGCACCGTCACCACCGCCCGCCGCACGGGCGTGCCGAGCGAAGCCTCGGCGATCTCCTTCAGCCGGGCCAGGATCGCCGCCGCGGCCTCCTGCGGCAGCACCGGCCGCGCCCGACCGGGAATCGAGATCGCCGCGAGGCCCCGCGGACCTTCGACCAGCGTCACCCCCGCCGCCCCCGCGAACGCGGCGACGTCGGCTCGCGAACGGCCGAGCAGCCGCTTCGCGCTCGCGACGGTCGCGAGCGGAAAATCCGCGGCGGCTTCCCGCGCCTCGTGCCCGACCGTCGGCCGCGCGCCGTCCGGGCCGAACCTCACCACCGACGGCAACAGGCTGCGGCCCTCGGCGTCGGCGAGGGTCCGCGGCCCCGCCTCGTCGCAGATCGCGACGAGCGAATGGGTCGTGCCGAGGTCAATTCCCACGATAGGGTCAGCGGGAGGCCCGGCGGCGGGGTCGGTGGCGTTCGCGCTCATCGCTCGTTCAATCCCACTGGAGACGCGGACCGTCGCCGTTCATCGCCCGGGTGAAGGCGAGGATCGCGTCGCGTCCCTTCGCCCCTTCCTCCATCGCGAAGACGTTGTCGGGCGAACCGTCCGCAAGCGACCGTCCCGAGCCGAAATCCTGGTGAAACGAGACATGCCCGTCGCCGTAGCAGCGGAAGCCGGCCCAGGTGCCGTCGCGGCCGTAGGTGAAGCTCTTCGGGTTGTCCGTGCCCTCGGCCGGCCCGCGGCTGCCGACGAGCGGGAACGACGCGTCGAGCCGCCCCCAGGTCGAGAGCCGCTCGCCGAAGAGCGGCACATGGGCATAGGAGACGTTCGAGCCGTCGACGAGGTCGGCCTCGAAGCGGGGATCCCAGAACCGCTTCCGGGCCGGATCATGGGCGGCGTAGTCGTAGCGCGAGATCTCGACCACCGCGGGGTTGCGCTCGTTCTTGGTGACCAGCTGCTCGGGCTTCGCGTACTCGCCCATCACGAGGGCCGACCAGAAGTTCGCGCTGGTGTCGGCCAGCGGACTGTTCGTGCCGAGCAGCCGCGAGGGCTGCGGCGGCCCGCCCCAGTCGCGCTCGACGAGGACGAACGCCTGCCCGAGGCTCGCGAGCGAAAGCTGCTCCTCGAAGGAACGCACGCTGCCCGAGGTGGTGTTGCCCGCCCCGGTCATCGCGGTGTTCAGGGCCGACAGCGAGACCGCGGCCAGCACCACGATGATCGCCATGGTGACGAGGAGGCCGACGAGGCCGCCGCCTCGTGGGTTCGACGCGGGGTGTCGCGGAAGCATGGTCGGAGGATAGGTCACTGCGACCGCGGCCCGGCCTCGGGCAGCGCGTTCAGCGCGTCGCGGAAGCGGCTGAGGTTCAGGCCGCGGCAGGCCTCGTGCAGCGGATCGAGCTCGGGGCAGGCGCCCTTCACCGTCCACGCCCCACGGCGGCCGGGCACCCAGAAGGCGATCTCGACGACCTGGCCCGGCGAGAAGGCCTCGCCCGGGCTCGGGGCCCGCTCGGTCAGGCCGAGGTCGTGGAAGATCCTCGCGAGGTCGCCGGCGGCCCGGGCATCGAGCACGGTCGTCCACTCGGTCTGGTGCAGCATCGCCTTCTGCCCGCCGCCGCCGCGGAACGTGCCGTCGGCGTCGAGCTCGTACCGCTCGAAGCGAAGCTCGTCGGCGTTCCGCCACTCGATCGTGAAGGCGAGGCCGCCCGTCGGGCTTTCCTCGGGCGACCTCGTGCCGAGACCGGGCGGCGGCGCGGCGGCGCAGCCGGCAACAAGCAGGCAACCGACGATGAACGCGTCCCTCACCGCGGGGCTCCGGCCGGGGGCGGAGGCGGCGGGACGGTGCCGGCGCCCGGACCGAGGATCGGGGTCGGCAGCCGCCGCTCGGGCAATACCGCGGTGTCGGGGCCGAGGGCGGGAGCGGCCGGCGTGGTCCGGTACGGGGGCTGGCGACCGGGCTCGGCCGGCAGGTAGACCGCGTACGGATTCGGGCCGAGGTCGACCCGCACCGGCTCGATCGCGATCGCCCCCGGGGCGTCGCCGCCGAACCACGCGAGGCTCGCGACCTTCCGCACCAGTTCGCCGACCGGCCCGGGCGGCGTGCCGTCGGGCGCCGCGGGATCGGGGGCATGACGATCGAGGATCGACCGCGTGAAGCCGTCGCTCGTGATGGTCACGACGGTGAGCACCTCGTCCTGGCGCGGGACGAGCAGCGCGGGATTCCCGAGGTAGAGATCGTCGCGCGGCCCGGCGAAGCCGCTCCGCTCGAGGCTTTCCCAGAGGTCGGCGACCTCCTCCATGGTCAGGATCCGCACCCGTCCGGGGCGGGTGAGGTACTGCACCCCTTCGCCCGCCTCGGCCCGCAGCGAGCCGTCGGCCAGCACGAGGTACTTCGCCCGCACGATCTCGATGCCGTCGGGGGCGTCGTCGCCGACGAGGGCGTCGATCTTCCGGCCGGGCAGCACGGTGAGGTCGAGGGCGAAGTCGGTGGGGCTGCGCGGCAGCCGCTCGGCGATCGCCGCAGGCGGGGCCGGCGCGGGGCGTCCCGAGCAGCCGACGAGGGCGACGGCGAGCGACAGGAAGGCGGCGAATCCACGGCAGCCCGGCATGGGTCGGGAGCGTAGCAGCCGGTACCTTTCTTGCCATGAAGACCTGCCCGAGCTGGCTCAACGACTACCTCGACCCCCCGCTCTCGCCCGCCGAGCAGGCCGAGGTGCTGACCGCGGTCGGCTTCCCCCTCGACGGGCAAGGCCGGGCCGACGGGGCCGACGAGGACTGGCAGGAGATCGAAATCACGAGCAATCGCGGCGATTGCCTCGCCCACCTCGGCTTCGCCCGCGAGATCGCGGCGGCGACCGGACGGCGGCTGAAGGAACCGGCGGGGCGGGCGAGCGCGGAAGCGACCCCGGCGGCGGGCCTGGTGACGGTCCGCAACGAGCGGACCGACCTCTGCCCGCTCTACACCGCCCGCGTGATCCGCGGCGTGACGGTGAAGCCGAGTCCCGAGTGGCTCGCGAAGCGGCTGCGGGCGATCGGGCTGGTGCCGCGGAACAACCTCGTCGATGCGACCAACTTCGTGCTCTTCGAGCTCGGGCAGCCGACGCATGTCTTCGACCTCGCGACGCTGGCGGGCAAGGAGATCGTCGTCCGAAATGCCCGCGAAGGCGAGCCGTTCCTGCCGATCGGCGAGGGGGCGGCCGAAGTGAAGCTGCGATCGGGCGACCTCGTCATCGCCGATCGCGACCGGGCGGTGGCGATCGCGGGCGTGAAGGGCGGGGCGCTGACCGCGGTGCGGGAGTCCACCCGCGACATCCTGATCGAGGCGGCGAGTTTCGATCCCGTCACGGTGCGGGCGACCTCGCGGGCCCTGCGGATCGCGAGCGACTCGTCGTACCGCTTCGAGCGCGGCGTGCATCCGGCGGAAGTCGACGCGGCGGCGGAACGGCTCGTGTCGCTCATACTTGAGGTCGCGGGCGGCGAGCTCGCCGCGGGCAGCGTGCGGGCGGGCCGTGACGTCGCCCCGCCCCGCCGCGTAAGCCTGCGGCCCGACCGGTGCCGGGCGATCCTCGGCATTCCCCTCGCCGACGCCGAGATGGAACGTCGCCTCGCGACGCTCGGCTTCGCCCCGACGCGGCAGGGCGACGGTTCGTTCGCCTGCACGGTGCCGCCAAGGCGGCTCGATGTCGAGCGCGAGATCGACCTGATCGAGGAAGTCTGCCGCCTCGGCGGCCTCGACGCGATTCCCGCCGGCGACTCGATCCGGGTGCGGGTGCCGCCCTTCCAGCCGCGGGTCGCCGGGCTGCGGGCGGTGAAGGACCTGCTCGCGGGGCTCGGCCTCGTCGAGTGCGTCACGCATTCGCTCGTCGCCGAGAAAGTCGCGAGGCCGTTCGTGCCCGCGGGCGGCGCGCTGCTCGAGGTCGACGACGAGCGGGCCGGCGGCGAGCCGGCGCTGCGGCCGTCGCTGGTGCCGAGCCTTCTTCGCGTGCGGCAGCGGAACCTCGACGAGGGATGCGTGCGGCTGGATCTTTTCGAGTACGCATCGAGCTTCGTCGGCCGCGGCCACGAGCATCACGAGAATCGGATGCTCGCGATCCTTGTCGATCCGCCGGAAGGCTCGGTCGATCGCGACGCGACCTTCCGCCGGCTGCGGGGCGTGATCGACCGGCTCACGGGGCTGCTGGCCGGCCACGACGCCGAGGTCGCGGTGCGGGCGGTCATGCGGGAAGAGGCCGGCTCGTGCGCCTGGCTCGAGCCCGAGGCGACCGTGACCGTCGCGGGGGCGCCGTTCGGGCGGTTCGGCCTGGTCGCGAAGGATCTCCTCAGGGCCTACGGCCTCGAGCACCCGGTCGCGGCGGCGGAGCTCGATCTCGAGGCGTTGCTTTCGCGCTACCCGCCCGAGATCCGCACCTCGGGCGCCCCCGCGTTCCCGTCGGCCGACCGCGACATCTCGGCGATCGTCGACGAGCGGGTGACCTGGGCCGAGCTCGCCGCGACGATCCGCGGCCTGTCGATTCCCGAGCTCGAGCGGATCGAACTCGTCTCGAACTATCGCGGCAAGCAGACCGGGGCCGGTCGCAAGTCGGTCTCGATGCGGCTGGTCTTCCGCGCCCCCGACCGGACCCTCACCGGTGACGAGATCGAGGCCGCGACGGCCCGGGCGATCGCCGCCCTCGTCGCGGAACGGCAAGCGGAGGTCCGTTCGGCATGAGCGCGATGAACTTCGACTTCGCGTCGATGCGGATCGACGAGTTCGCGGCCCGCCTCGCCGCCAAGGTGCCCGCCCCGGGCGGCGGCGCCGTCGCCGGCGTGACCGCGGCGCACGCGGTGGCGCTGCTCGAGATGGTGCTGGCGTACTCGATCGGGAAGAAGCGGTTCGCGGCTCGCGAGGCGGAAGCGCCGGAGATGGCGGCGCGGCTGGCGCGACTTCGCGCCGACGCCCTCGCCGCGGCGACCGCCGACGCCGAGGCGTACGCGCGGCTCAACGCCCTGTGGAAACTGCCCGACGGCGACGCGACCAAGGCCCGCGACTTTCCCGCGGCGGTCGAGGCGGCGATCGCGGCGCCGAAGTCGCTGCTTTCGATCGCCGAGGCGACGCTGGACCTCGGGATCTCGCTGATGCCCGACTCGGCCCCCGCCCTCGACAGCGACCTTGCGATTTCGGCCGACCTCGCCGCCGCCGCCGCCCGGGCCGCCGCGTGGAACGTGCGGGTGAACCTGCCGTCGATCGCCGATGCGGCGAGGCGTGAACGCGAGAAGACGGAACTCGCCGCGACGCTGGCCCGGATCGAGGGGAAGGCCCGCGATATCGCGACGGCGATCGCGGCGCGGGGTTGAAGGCGCGGGTGGGGTGCGCGACGCCTGCGCTGATTGCACGCCGAAGCCATCCGCCGGTTGGGCCCGGAACGACGAGGCCATGCCTCGTCGTCACCTTCACCCAAGGCTCGATCGCGCGACGCTCGCCTGCGAAAGACCGCCGTCCGCCGGCGTGATCTTCAGCCGCCGCTCGCTTCGGCGACGGGGCATGGCCCCGTCGTTCCGGGTGCGGTGCGGCAGGAGGCGTGGCGCGGCGGTTCGGAGCGTCTTCCGGCAGGCGTCTTCCGGCCCCCACCTCACCCATCACCCGACCGCGCGCTCCACAAACCCCTCGATCGCCCTCCCCGCCGCCTCGTCGCGATCGAGGTCGGCATGCTCACCCCCCGCCACCGCGACGAACTCGCCGCGGCCGGCCTCGGCGATGCCGCGGCTTTCCTCGCACGGCACCACACGGTCGGCCTCGCCCGCGATGACCAGGAGCGGCACCCGCAACGCCGCCGCCGCCGCCCGCGTCGACGGCCGTCCGATGCCAAACGCCGCAAGCGCCGCAAGCGTCATCCCCACGAACGGACCCGCCGGCAGGTCGCGGGCCACGAGGCGGCAGCGAAGCGGCGTGCGGACCGTGTCGTAGGGCGCGATCGCCACCACCGCCGCGATCCGCCCGGTGCGATCGGCCGCGGCGACGCGAATGGCCAGCGTCGCCCCCATCGAGTGGCCCGCAAGCACCACCCGGGCCCCGCCGCCGAGGCGACCGACGAGTTCGGCACAATCCGCCTCCTCGACCGCATCGCCGAGCCGCGTCGAGCCGGTCCCGTCGCCGTGACCGCGCAGGTCGGGCAGAAGTATCCGGCCGGCTGTCCCGAGAAACGGCCCGATCCGCGCGAGGCTGTCGACCCGCGAACGACCCCAGCCGTGGACGAACACCACCGTCGGCCCGGTATCGCGAAGGGCGAGGTCCCAGACCGGCATCCGCACGCCGTCGCGCTCGAGGGTCCACTCGCTCGCCTCGAGGCCCAGCGCCTCGGGCGAGACCGGCAAGCCGTTCGCGATCGCCCACGCCGCAGCCCGGCGCGGCGGTCGCAGCGCCTCGAGCGTGACGAGCGCGACATACCCCGCCACCGCGATCGCCGCCCCGATGAGAAGGAGCGGAATCACGCTCCGGTCACTTCGCCGCCGGCAGGGTCAGGCTGTCGAGCCGGAAGCCCTTCGGGACCGAGCGCATCTGCCAGACCGCCGGACCGAAGAATTCCTTGAAGTACTCGGCCTTCAGCAGCTTCGACAGCGCGGGGAAGTCCATCGCGATCTCGATGTCGCTCGCCATGCCGGCGATCTCCTCGGGATCGAGGCCCTCGAGGCCGGGCAGCCCGCCCATCATGCCGCCCTGCATCAACTCGTCGAGCATCGTCTCCTGCACCTCCATGGTGCGGACGACATCGACCCAGCCATAGCCGACGAGGCCGTCCTTCGCGAGCCGCGCCATCGCGTCGCGGTACTTCGCCTCGCCGTCGAGCCCGGCCGGGGCGTCGGCCTGCCCGACCGCCCGCAGCGCCGCCTCCACGTTGTCGGTCGAGCCGAGGAACATGTGGGTCTGGCCATATCCGACCGCCATCGGGGAGTCCTCGCCGCTGTAGACGGTGTTGCCGAGGAAGTCCCGCGGGGCCAGTCCGGCCTGTGGCCCGAAGAACATCATCAGGCCCTGTGCGGCCTTCGCGTCGGTGACCGGGATCGCGGTCGTGGTCTGCATGCTCTCGGGGCCGATCGGCTGCTTCACGACGGTCCACGAGTCCATGCCCGGGCCCATGGCGGCGAACGAGGGCGACAGCATGGGCTCGAACTGCTCGAGCATCGGCTGGATCTGCTCGGCCTGCATCTCGGGCAGGTTCGCGACCACGTCGTTGAGCACCTTCATGAGCTCGGAGAACTTCACGTTCATCCGCCCGTAGCCGATCGCGTCGGCGGGCACGATCGCGGGCACCTTGTCGAGGCCGCCCTCGCCGAGCAGGCTGAGGAGGCCGACCTTGCCGTCGGGCACCAGGATGCCGATGTGCTGCGACAGCACGGTGCCGGCCGCCTCCTCGGTGAAGTCGATGCCGAGGCTCCAACCGCGGATGTCGCCGAAGAGCGTGCCGAGGAAGGGCTGGATGAGGGCGAACTCGAAGCCGCCCTGGGCCGCGATGAGCGGCTGGAGCGACTTGGTGAGCAGGGTCGCGTACAGATCCGGATCGCCGCCGGCCAGCTCGATCGAATCCTTGAAGTCGGCCGTCTCGCCGACGCCCTTCGCCCCGGCGCCGTCCACCACGGCAAAGGCATCCTCGAGCGCCGCGGCGGAACTCGTGATGAAGAGCCGCCCGCCATCGCGGGAGAGGTGCATCTTCGGGAACTCGAACGGCGAGGCGGGCTCCCCGAAGTCCATGTCGTCGGGATCGGCGGCGGCCGGCTCGGCATCGACGGTCGCGAACACCCAAGTCCGCCGGCCCTTGATCTCCTCGACGGTCATGCCCGCGGGCTTCTCCTTCTCCTGCCTGGCCATCGAGGCGTCGAAGAAGGTCGCGAACTTCTCGGCGTCGGCGCCCCAGTCGAGGAACATCACGAGGACCGGCATCTCGAGGCCGGTCTCCTCGTCGAGCTGGCTCGCCATCGCCAGCCCCGCCGAGGCGGGCCAGCAGACGGTCTCGCGCGGCACGCCGAGCTCCTGCGTCTCCTTCTCGATCTCGGCCTCGAGGTTCTTCCGCCACTCGGCGGTCGCCTCCTGCACGCCCGGGCTCTTCCACCACTGCCCGACCGGCGACGCCTCGAGCCGCGTCCGGGTCGCGGCGAGGTCGTCGACGCCGACCACGAGGAAGCTCTTCTCGGGCGCGAGCGCCCGGATCGAGAGCGGAGCGTCGGCGGCGAGGGCGACCGACGGCAGGAAGGCCAAGGCCGGGACGAGGGCGGGCAGCACGCGGAACGACATGGAAAGACTCTCCTGGGTGGACGGTTCGGTCCGGGGGCGGAGTTGTACCAACCCGGCGGGATCCGGTTGAGGCTCGAGGGCCGATCGATCGGGGAACGCGTCTCTTTCGGGATTCCGTGACGCCGATTTCGCCGCCGGCGTGCGGGTTTCCCGCGGCGCTCAGCGGGCCGAGGCGTCGCCCGAGCTGCCGTCCTTCAGGGCCGGGGCCGTTCCCCACGCGGTCCGGGCGGGCGGCTTCTGGTAGTTGTGGCCCGAGTTCGGGTTGTTCTTGTCGTAGGCGAACGCCTCGCGGTTCCGCACGAAGTCCTTCACGTAGCGGGCGGGGATCGCGAAGCCGAGGGCCTCGCCGCCGAGGATGCCCATGTTCGTGATGCCGACCACCTCGCCGTGCACGTTGAAGAGCGGGCCGCCCGAGTTGCCCGGGTTGATCGGGGTGTCGGTCTGGATGTAGGTCAGGCCGTCGAAGTTGCGGCTCACCGTCGAGACCACGCCCTGGGTCATGGTCCGCTCGAGCCCGAGCGGGTTGCCGATCGCGAAGACCGACTCGCCCGCGCCGACCGACTCGGCCCCCGCGATCGGGGCGATCTCGAAGGGCTTGCCGTCGGGGTGCTTGATCTTCACGAGGGCGAGGTCGACGTGGTTGTTGACCGCGATGAGCTCGACGTTCTCGATGTCGGTGCGGCGGAGCGACCCGTCCGGTTGCGGGAACCAGACGGTCACGCGAAGCGTCGTCTCGCCCTGCACCACATGGGCGTTCGTGATGGCGTAGCCGTCGGGATGGATGATCACGCCCGAGCCGAGGCCCGAGGGCGTCGAGACCTTGATGACCGCCGGCCCCACCCGCTTGGCCTGTTCCTTCGGCGGCAGCTCGGGCAGGTTCTCGGCGACGATGAACAGCGAATCCTGCACCAGCGTGCCCTGCCCGGCCCCGTCGTCGTCGGTGACGCTCTCGACATCGTCCATCGAGAAGGAGAGGACATCGGCCCCGACGTCGATCCAGACCTTCCGGTCGCTGCGCTTGAGGACGGTTCCCGAGATCGTCGCCCCGCTCTTCAGGGTGACGGTGTCGGCAAGCGTCGGGGCGGCGACGAGGGCCAGGGCGGCGAGGGCCGGGGGAAGGACGGCGGCGATGCGGCTCGGAATCACGATTTCGCTCCGGTGAGGGGGGCGTACTATACGCCCCCTCCAACGCGGGAAACCACCTCATGAACCACGCTCGATCCCTCCCGGTCGTCCTGTCCTCGCTCGCTCTCGTCATCCCCGCGGGCGTCGCCCGGGCCGACGACGACCTCGCCGGGCATTTCGGCTTCGACGGGCTCGAGGTCGTGAAGATCGACCCGAAGGCCGGGCCGATCGTGGTCACCGACCTGAACGGCGACGGGCTCGAGGACCTGCTTGCCGTGAATAACTCGAAGAGCCGGATCGAGTTCCGCTACCAGAAGGCCGGCGCGAGCCCGACCGACGAGGTGCCCGCCCCGACCCGCGTGAACGAGCTGCCCGAACACTGGCGCTTCCGCCGCGAGTTCGTCTCGGTGCCGCACCAGGTGACCGGCCTCGTCGCCCACGACTGGTCGGGCGACGGGCTTCTCGACCTGATCTACGCCGGCCAGCCCGGGACGATCGGCTTCATCCGGCAGGTGAAGCCGGGCGTCTTCGAGGTCGAGCGGAAGATGCCGGTCAAGAATCTCGTGCCGAACCGCGACGCGTTCGCGGTGGCCGACGTGATCGGCGACGCGAAGCCCGAGGTGATCGCGATTGCGGGCGGGAAGATCCTCGTCCATCCGCTGGTCGGCTCGACGCTCGGTGACCCGGTCGAGCTCGGCTCGGGCGGCGACCAGATCGTGGCGTTCCTCGTCGAGGATTTCGACGGCGACGGCGCGACGGACGTGGTGGGCATCGTGCCCGAGAGCCCGACGCCGGTGCGGATCTGGACCGCGGTGCAGGACGGCGGGCGGAAGTCGCTCGGATCGGAGCTTCGCTACGAGCTGCCGCCGCTGCGCGAGGCGACCGCGGTGCGGCTGCCCGGCCGCAAGGAGGCGCTCCTCGCCACGATCGAGCGGCCGAGCCGGCGCCTGGCGATCCACGAGCTGGTCGCCAAGCCGGTCGAGAGCTCGGGCACCCGCGAGGCGCCGCTCTCGATCCGCACCTTCGAGGATGCCGGCAATCGCAAGCGTTCCGTCGCGGTCGTCGACGCCGACGGCGACGGCCTGCTCGATGTGCTCGCGACGAACGTCGCCGACAACGCCCTCTCGACCTACCGGCAGGCCAAGGCCCGCGGCCTCGGCCCGGTCGAGCGCTTCCCCGCCTACGCCGACCTCGACTCGGTCGTCGCGGGCGATCCGGACGGCGACGGCAAGACCGACGTCTTCCTGCTCTCCGAGAAGGAAGGCGTGATCGGCCGCAGCGAGTGGGACGGGGCCGGCGGCTTCCCCTTCCCGCAGGCGGTCTCGCTGCCGAGCGGGCAGGTCCCGGTCGTGCAGGAGCTCGTCGCCCTCGACGAGGGGCCGCGGCTCGCCGCGGTCACCAAGGACGGCCGCAACTACCAGCTGTCGCTCCTGCCGCTCGACGGGACGGCCGCCGCCGAGCCGGTGAAGCTCGGTTCGCTCTCGAAGCAGCCTGACGCGATCGTCGCCCTCGACGCCGACCGCGACGGCAACGTCGACCTCCTGCTGCTGACCGCCGACAAGCCGATGACCATGCTGCGGGCGGGCCGGGACGGCGGCTACACGCTGCTCGAGAGCAAGGACATGGGCCAGTTCGGGCTCGTGCAGGCGGCGAACGGCCGGAATGTCGCGACGCTGGATGTCGACGGCGACGGCCGGCCCGAGCTGCTCGTGGCCGACCGGAACTTCGTGCGGGCCCTCCGCTACGACGAGAAGCCCGCGGACGGGGCGAGCCCGGGTTGGCAGGTCGTCGCGCAGCTGAACGCCGACCGCGGCGACGCGAAGCTCGTGTCGCTCGCGGTGCTGCCGGCGGGCGGGGGCGCGGCCGAGCGGCTGGTCGCGGCGGATCGCGAGAATTCGCAGCTGATTCTCTTTGAACGGACTTCCGGCGACGGCGCAAAGTGGACGCAGACCGATGTGCTCACCGTCAGCGGCTTCAAGTTCAACGACCTGCGGGCCGGGGCGTTCTCGGGCGACGGCACCGTCGACCTGCTTGCGATCGGCGACGAGGGCTTCGCGGTGGTGCGGCTCGCGGGCGAGCGGCTTGACCTCGTCGAGGTCGCGGCGTGGCGCAGCGACGAGCAGCGCCGCGTGCACCACGAGATCGTGGCCGGCGACGTGAACGGCGACGGCTTCACCGATCTCGTGCTGCTTGACGCGGGCGAGCAGATGGCCGAGGTGCTGACCATGTCGGAGTCCGGCCGCCTGCTCTACGGCACCGGCTTCAAGATCTTCGAGTCGAAGATGTTCTCGGGCGGCGAGCCGCGGGAGTTCGAGCCGTCGATGGGCGTCGTCGCCGACGTGACCGGCGACGGGGCGGGCGACCTGCTGCTGCTGGCGCACGACCGGGTGCTGCTCTATCCGCAGGCGACGGAAGCGACGGCTCGGAAGCAGCCGTGACGGCGCGAACGCGCGATCTTCACGATTCGGGCGTGACGGGCGGCCGCCCCCGCGGCTAGCCTTCCCCCATGCCGACCGGAACCGGTTTCTCCCGTCGCCAGTTCCTCGCCTCGAGCGCCGTCTCGCTCGGCTTCGCCGGCCTCGCGCGGGCCGTGCAGGAGGCCGCGACTCCCGACCCGCGGCTCGCCGGCCTCGTGCCCGCGGCCGACGGGCCGCTCGCCCTGCCGCCGGGTTTCACGCAGACGGTGCTGTCGCGTACCGGCGACGCGATGGACGATGGTCTCGTCGTGCCGGGACTTTTCGACGGGATGGGCGCCTTCTCCGGGCCCGACGGCTCGATCCTCCTGGTGCGGAACCACGAGATCGGTCCCGAGCATTCCCGTA
>JBIKVN010000195.1:0-6423 GCA_044356865.1 Phycisphaerales bacterium
TGGCCGGTCCGGCCGGCCCCGACGGCGATGCGGTACCGATGCCGGGGCCGGAGGTCCTCGACCTGCGGGTGCGGCCGGACCCTGCGCCCGCCGCCGCCCCCGCCAGTCCAACGGGCCCCGACGCCCACGAGCGGACTCCAGGCTCGAACGCGTTCGCGATCGCGGGCGAGCGCACGCGGCACGGCGCCGCGCTGCTCGCCGGCGACATGCACCTCGGTCTCGCGATCCCCGGCGTGTGGTACCGGATCGAGCTCGCCTGGCCCGGCACGCGGCTGATGGGCTTCTCGCTGCCGGGCGTCCCGGGGATCGTCGCCGGTTCGAACGGCCTCGTCGCGTGGACCTTCACGAATCTCCACGGCGACTTCCTCGACCATGTCGTGATCGAGACCGACCCCGCCGACCCGTCGCGCCATCTCGTACCCGGTTCGCGCGACCCCTTCACGACGCGTACCGAATCGATCGCGGTGCGCGGCGGCCCGCCGGAGTCGATCGCGGTCCGCTCGACCCGCTGGGGCCCGATCGTCGGCATGGACAACGCCGGCCGCCCGCTCTCGCTCCGGTGGACGCTCATGGATGAGGGCGGACTCAACCTTGACCTGCTCAACCTGGCCAGGGCCCGCTCGGTCGACGAGGCCCTCGACATCGCGGCGGCGTGGGCCGGACCGCCGCAGAACACGCTGGTCGCCGGGCGCGACGGCCGGATCGGCTGGACCATCTCGGGGCGGCTCCCACGGCGCCAGGGCTTCGACGGCTCGGTGCCGCGCTCGTGGGCGACGGGCGATTGCGGCTGGGTCGGACTCATCGAGGGACGCGAGCGCCCCCGCATCGTCGATCCGCCCGATGGCTTTCTCGTGAGCGCGAACCAGCGGCCGCTGCCCGACGCGACCGTCGCCGCGCTCGGCACGCTCTGGCCCTCCACCGACCGTGCCCGCCGGATCCGCGAACGGCTCGAGGCCGTACCGCCCGAGAGCCGCTGGGACGAGCCCGCCGCGGCCGATCTCCAGCTCGACACGCTCGTGCCGCGGCTCCTGCGGTGGCGGGAGATTGCGATCCGCGCGATCGACGCTGGCCGCGGCGCCGGCCCCGACCCGACTCTCGCGGCCCTCCGCGAACCCCTCGCCGCCTGGGAAGGCCGGGCCGATCTCGACGCCCAAGTCGTCGAGCTGCTTGATCTTTTCCGCCGCAACTGCGCCCGCGCGATGCGCGAGGCGATCGCCGCCGCGGGCTTTCCCGCGGTCCGCTCGCTGCCCTTGCCCGATTCCGTCATCGTGCGCTTGGCCGAGTCGCGACCCGAGCATCTCCTGCCTCCCTCCGCTCCCGACTGGGACTCGTTCCTGCGCGAGCAACTGCGTGCCGCGGCGCAGGACCCTCGATCGAACGGCACCCTGCGCCCCTGGGGCGAGGCGAATCGGCTGGCCCTCGCCCATCCCCTGGCGGCGAATCCGCTGCTCGCGATGCGGATGCGGGCTCCCGCCGACCCGCAACCGGGGCATCCGCTTGCCCTCCGCGTCGCGACGCCCTCCTTCGGCGCGAGCCAGCGGATGGTGGTCGCACCGGGACACGAGTCGGAAGGGTTGTTCGCGATGCCGCTCGGGCAATCGGGCGACCCCCTCGACGGGCACTTCCTCGACCACCACCAAAGCTGGATCGACGGGAAGGCCGTCCCGTTTCGCGCCGGTACCCCGGTCGCGACGCGACGGTTCGGCCCTCCCGCCTGATCCCACGGTCCGGCGTCCGCGGCTCAGCGCGACGGCCGTTCGCACCGGGTGGTCCATGCCTCGAGGAACCGCACGAAGTCCTTCGCGGTCGCCTCGCCGTCGAGATCGAGATCCCGACCGGCATCGGGCGTGGCGAGGAAGGCGGCGAGATCCATCGCATCGACACGACCGTCGCCGTTCCAGTCCGCAATGCCCGGGTCGGGCGGGATGAGATCCCAGAACCGCATCGAGTTCGCCCCGACCACCAGCCTCCCGCCCTGCCGCTCGAGCGGCCACTCCATCCAGAGCCGCCCCGGCAACGGCCACGGCTCGCGCCCGTCGATCACCTCGACGAGGAAGCCGAGCCGCTCGACGCCGTCCCGGACGAAGGTCTTCGCCGGGAAGCGGTCGTCCTGGGCAAGCCGGAGGCTCGCCCGCGGCGAGCCGGGGCCGCCGCCCGGACCGGTCCCGATCGTGAGATCGAGTTCGAACGCCTCGATCGAGGGCCCGGAGCGGCCCGTCGGGTCGATCGTGAGCGCCATCCGTCCGCTCGCGAAGACCGGCATCTCGCGATCGCCGATGCGCACCGCGACCGACCGGCCCGACAGCCGCGCCTCGGCCCGCCCGCCGTGGGCCGCGCCGGGAAGCTCCCAACGGAGCGAGATCGCATCAAGCTCGCCGAAGGGCAACCCCACGGTCACCGCCCGCCCGTCGGGCAGGGCCACCACCGGCCCGTCCGCACAGGTTCCCGCGAGCAGGAACGTCCGGATCGCCCGCCCGATGTCGCGGGCCACGTCACGCTCGGCGTTCCGGCACGCGTCGAGCCACTCGAAGAGCATCTCCGAGAGCCGCCGCCTTCGTTGCCGAAGCTCGTCGAAGCATGCCCGACCCGCCACCGGATCGCTCCCGTCGATCCGCTGGCAACACCGCCACTCGGCCTCGAAGCTCGACTCGATCTCGCCCTGCATCAGGCGGAAGTCGGTCTCGCACCCGCATCCGGCGAGCGCCCCGATGCCGATCGACGCGAACCCGATCGACGCCCTCTTCCGCCACCCCCTCGCCCCGCACCCCCCAATGCCCGTGCCAACGCCGCCCGGCCCGAAGCCGGACTTTCCATCCCGGAAAGCCACCATGTCGCAAGTCCTTTCCCGCGCCTCCACGCGCGTCGCGACGAGACTACCGCGCGATTTCGCCCCCCCGCGGAAACGCCGACATTTTTCCCGCGCGAGTTTCTCGTCGCCCGGCGCCCGCGGTACAAACTCCGCATGAGCGTCGAACCGCTTGATCGCCGCCGCGAGTTGCGGGTCGCCGCGTGGAGCCTCGCGCTGGCCGTCACGCTGCTCGGCGTGAAGGCCGCGGCGTGGTGGCTCACCCGCTCGACCGCCCTCTGGTCGGATGCGGTGGAGAGCGTGGTGAATGTGGTCGCCGGCGCGCTCGCCCTCGGCAGCCTGGTCTGGGCGGCCCGGCCCGCCGACGATTCGCATCCCTACGGCCACGGTCGGATCGAGTTCCTGAGCGCCGCCTTCGAGGGCGGCATGGTCTCGATCGCGGCGCTGGCGATCCTCTTCCGCGGCTTCGAAGGCCTGCTCTCGCCCTCGCTCGAGACCGGGCGCCTCGGCCTCGGCCTCGCGCTCGCCCTCTCGACCGCGGTCGCAAACGCGATCATGGGGGTGATCCTTCTCGTCTCGGCCCGGCGGCACGGCTCGCTCGTCCTGAAGGCGGGTGGCGTCCACCTCCTCACCGACGCGGCCTCGACGCTGGTCACCGTCGCGGCCCTCGGGCTGGTCGCCCTCACCGGCCACCGCTGGTGGGACGGCGCCGGGGCGATCGTCCTCGGCGTCGGCGCCGCTTTCGCGGGCGTGCGGCTCGTGCGGGAGGCGATCGCCCTCCTCCTCGACGAGCGCGACACCGCCGACGAGGCCCTGATCCACCGGCTGCTTTCCGAACGCACCGCACCCGAAGCCGGCAGCGACCGCATCTGCTCGTTCCACAAGATCCGCCACCGCCATGTCGGGCGCGAGCACTGGATCGACTTCCATGTGCAGGTGCCGGCCTCGCTCGATGTCGCCACCGCCCACGCGATCGCGAAGGCCGCCGAGGACGCCCTCGAGGCCGCCCTGCCCGGCACCGCGACCGCCCATGTCGAACCCTGCGTCGATGCGGAGTGCCCGCGTTGCGGAGGCGCGTCGTGACGCGACGCCCGCCGGCCCGCAACCTCTCGCTCGAGGAGCGTTCGGCCGCGGCCGAGCGGGTCCGCGAGCTCTACCTCGAGGCGAAGTCGATCCTGGCTTCCGGAGGCATCGCGGCCCGCGTCGTCGACGGCAGCGCCCTCGCCGCCGAGGTCGAGTTCGGCGAGGACGGCTCGCGGCGGGCGATCGTGCGAATGAGCCTCTTCGTGCCGCGGAACTCGCTGGCCGCCGCCGAGCGGACCCTGCGCGACGCCGGCTTCGGAGATGCCACCCGCACCGACGACCTGCTCGTGATCCGCCTCGCCCTCGAGCGCGGCCGCCGCGTCGTGCACACGCTGTTCGACGACGAGTTGCCGCCGCGGGCCGGCACCGGCTCGATCGCCGACCTTCCGCCGCCGCGGCATCACCCCGGCAGCGAGGAAGGCCGCCGCGAGCGGGCCCGCCGGCTTTCGCTCTGGCGGCTCGAGGTCGCGGCCCGCCTCCATCGCATCCGCCACGCCGTCGATCCGGACGGCCTCGCCTCGAGCGAGAGCCTCGAGATCTCGCTCGTGGCCGAACCGGGCTGAGTTCCCTTCCACGAGAACGGCCGGAGCCTTGCGAGAAGGCTCCGGCCGCAAAAGCCACCCAGGGGACTCGAACCCCCGACCTGAGCTTTACGAAAGCTCCGCTCTGCCAGCTGAGCTAGGGTGGCGACGACGGGGGCCGGATGGGACCGGCCGACCGGCGAGAGGACAGTGTAGATCGGACCGGGGGGGCGTCCGGGTCCAGCCCGGGGACCGATTCGGCGGCTCACCAGACTTTCTTGGACCCGATCAGCTTCACGACCTCTCCCGCGGGCAGGTCGAGGGCCCCGTACAGCCGGCCGGCGGCGTCGGCGACCGCTCCCGAGCTCTTCCCGACCAGCTCGCGAAGTTCGGCCACCTGCTCCTCGGTCACGAGCCGGCCGTGCGAGCGGGCGCTCGCCGCGGCCCGGGTCAGCAGTTCGACCGTCTCCTCCTCGTCCGGCCCACCGGCCAGCGAGATCGCCACGAGGGTCTGCTGGCTCTCGGCGGTCGGCATCATCGCCAGCACATCGGCGACCAGCAGCCGCAGGCCGCCCGTCCGGCCCGCAAGCGTCGACAGCAGGGCCGGCTCGGCGTCAAGCACCTTGAAGATGCCGCGGCCACGAAGGGCGACCGTCTTCAGGGCCTCGAGACTCCGGATCGCGTACTCGAGGCCTTCCTCGGCCCCGATCTCGCCACCCGACTGGGCCAGCACCACCGCATCGACGGCGTTCTTGAAGGTCTCGTCGCCGCTGCCGGCGATCCAGACCACGGCGCCGCGATCGGCCTCGGCCACCCGGGTCGCAGCCGGGGCTCCCGCCGGATCGGTCACCGCCAGGACCGGCACCGCGGACGCCAGCCGCGACGACCGGACCGCGTTCAGGTTCGACGCCACGAAGTCGGGCGTTCCCTGCACGACGAGCAGGTCAAGCCCCGACTCGCGGGCGATCTCGGCCTCGCAGTCGGCAAACGACATCCCGCCGGTCATCGGGGTATAGCCGAGCGCCGAGAGCGCCGCCGACATCGCGTTGCGGTCTTCCGCCGTACCGGCCACCACCGTCGCGAACTTCTGGCCCGAATCGCGGACCGCCGACGCCAGGATCGGCACCACCCGGAAGTCGCCGCTGAAACTCTGCTGCGGGTCGCTCGCGACGATCGCCAGGGCCGCCTCGACCTGCACCCGGCGATCGGGATACTGGAGGCACTCGACCAGCGGCGCCCGTCCGGCCCGCGCCGTGACATCGCGGCCCCCGGTGCCTGCGAGGGCCCGGATCGCGTCCAGCACCAGGGCCGTATCGCGGCGGTCGATCGCCAGCCCGAGCACCGCCTCGCCGAGGGTCGGGCCCGCGGCGGTCGCGAAGAACTCGGCGCTGTAGCGGTTGTCGCCGAAGACCGGATCGCTCGCGCCGTCCGCCAGACGATTGCCGCGGCTGAGGTCGCTTGCGGCGTACAGCGAAAGGGCCGTCGCGTCGGCCGGGTCGAGCTCGAGCGCCGACGCCGACGCCCGCATGCCCATGACATCGAAGTAGATCGAGGTCGGGACCGGCGTCGCGACGAGACCGCCGAACGGGTCGTAACCCCAGACATTCGCCCGCTCGTCGCCGGGATGCATGACGAGGGCGTCCTCGCGGTCGAAGTATCGCTTCGCGAGCGAGGTGAACGCGGCCGACGCCGACTCCCCGGAGCCGCCGACCTTGGCGATCGCCCGCATCGCGGCGTCGCGCACGTCCGAGGTGGTGCCTTCCGCCGAAGCGAGCGAAAGCAGGTACGGCCGAGCCTCGGGATACCCGATCGCCCCGAGCAGGTCGGCGACCGAGCGTTGGGCCGTGGGATCAAGCTTCGGCAGGGCCGCACAGAGCGGCTGCACCGCGTAGCGGCCCATCGCCTCGATCTGCTTCGCCGCGGCGATCTGCTTCGCCGTGTCGCCGGTCACGAGCATCTTCAACAGCGCCGGCATCGCGAACTCGTCCGCCGCCGAAAGTCGCTCGGCCGCGA
>JBIKVN010000023.1:0-21312 GCA_044356865.1 Phycisphaerales bacterium
CCCAGAAGGCCTTCGAGAAGCAAGGCATCTCGTTCATCCTCGGCAGCACGGTCAAGGCGATCGAAAAGGTGAAGGGCGGAGCGAAGGTCACCGTCGCGTCGATGGCCGACGCCAGCAAGTCGCAGGTGCTCGACTGCGAGGCGGTGCTGGTCGCGATCGGCGTGAAGGGCCGTTACGACGGGCTCTTCGGGCCGGGCGTCAACGTCCGCATCGAGAAGAACCACATCTGGACCGACTACAAGGACAAGCCCGAGCCGACCTACCAGACGAGCGTGCCGGGCATTCACGCGATCGGTGACGTGATCGGGCCGCCGTGGCTCGCCCATGTCGCAAGCGAGGAGGCGGTCGCCTGCGTCGAGCGGATGGCCGGCCACCACACGCTCGGCGTCGACTACGCGTCGATCCCCGGCTGCACCTACACCAACCCGCAGATCGCCTCGATCGGCATGACCGAGCGCGAGGCGAAGGCGAAGGGCCTGCAGTACTCGGTCGGCACCTACCGGCTGTCGAGCCACGGCAAGGCGATCGCGGTCGGCGCGACCGACGGCCTCGTCAAGATCATCACGAGCAAGCCGTACGGCGAGATCCTCGGGGCCCACATCCTCGGCGAGGACGCCAGCGAGCTCATCGCCGAGATGGGTCTTGCGAAGCGGCTCGAGGCCACCGCCGAGGACATCATCTCGACGGTCCACGCCCACCCGACGATGGCCGAGTCGATCCACGAGGCCGCCCTCGGGACCGAAGGCCGCATGATCCACCAGTGAACCAGCGCCGGCACCCGCCGGCCGGGAGGTCCGCATGGTCGAGAACGAGATCCGCCCCTTCGGTGGCTGGGGGCCGCTGTTCGCGTTGCTCGCGTCGGTCCTGGTCGTAGGGCCGGCCCTCGTGATCGCCGGCGCCGCCGACGGCCACGCGGGCTTGGTCTTGCTCGGCATCGTGTGGGAAATCACGAGCCTGATCCTGATGTTCGGGCTCATGGTCGTGAACCCGAACGAGGCCCGGGCCCTTGTCCTCTTCGGCGACTACCGCGGCACGGTGCGGCGCGAGGGCTTCCACTGGGTGAATCCGTTCCACTCGAAGCGCCGCGTCTCGCTGCGGGCCCGCACCTTCGAGACCGGCTCGTCGACCACCGCCACCGAGAAGGACCCGACCAGCGGGAAGATCATCCAGCACGCGTCGCGTTCGCGGCAGCCGATCAAGGTGAACGACCGCGACGGCAACCCGATCGAGATCGCGGCGGTGGTCGTCTGGAAGGTCGTGAACACCGCCGATGCGCTGTTCGAGGTCGATGACTACGAGAGCTTCGTGCAGATCCAGGGCGAAGCGGCGCTGCGGGCCCTTGCGAGCCAGTACCACTACGACTCCGAGCGCGACGACGAGCTGAGTCTGCGGGGCAGCCCGGCCAAGGTCAGCGAGCACCTGCGGCACGAGCTCGAGGAGCGTCTCCACAAGGCCGGTGTGACCGTGATCGAGGCCCGCATCAGCTCGCTCGCCTACGCCCCCGAGATCGCCGCGGCGATGCTGCAGCGGCAGCAGGCGAGCGCGGTCATCGCCGCGCGACAGAAGATCGTCGAGGGCGCGGTCGGCATGGTCGAGATGGCCCTCGTCAAGCTCGATGAACGGAAGATCGCGAGTCTCACGCCCGAACAGCGATCGCAGCTCGTGAGCAACCTGCTCATCGTGCTCTGCTCGGATCGGGCGTCGCAGCCGGTGCTGCCGGTCGGATCGGGACATTGAGGAGCATGCGGCCGTGAACTTCACGAAGCCCGGCCGTCGCGTCCTCGTCACCGCCGACACGCATTTCCTCGACCCCGAGGCGTGCCGGCGGTACGGTCGGCCCTTCGAGTCGACCACGGTGATGGACGACACGCTCGTCGAGCGCATCAACGCGACCGTGGGCGAGCGCGACGTGCTGCTGCATGTGGGCGACTTCGCATCACCGCCGGAGTGGACGCCGGAAGCCCGTCGCGCGACCGAAGCCCTCCGCGAGCGCATCGCCTGCCGCCGGATCGTGCTGGTGCGCGGCAACCAGGATCCGCGGAAGAAGTGGTTCGAGCGCCTCTTCCACGAGGTGCACGACTGCCTGTCGTTCCGGTCGGTCCTCGCCGACGGCACGAGGGTCCGCACCGTGGTCGACCACTACCCGACACGCATGTGGCACGGCTGGGTGTCGGGGGCCGTGCACCTCCACGGCCATGCCCACGCCGCGCTCGACGAGATCGGCCGCTCGACCGACGTCGGCGTCGACTGCTGGAACTACGAGCCGGTGCCGCTCGTGGATCTCGTCGCGACGCTGGCCCGCCGGCCATTCACGCCGCCCGATGCCTTTCCCCGCCTGCAGGAGATGCGGCGGGGTTCGGACCTGAACGGGGCCGGACCGTGAACCGGACGGAACGGGATTCGCCCTGGTTCGGTTGGATCGTGAAGGGCCTCGAATGGCTCACCATCGCCCTCGTCCTGGTGTCCGGTTCGCTGCTGCTGGCCGGCCTCACGCTGCTGCTGGCACCTGAACCGTCCCGGGCCACCGAGACCTTCCGCATCATCGCCCTCTTTCTGGGCGGATTCGGATTGGTGCTCGGATCGTTCGTGACGATGTTCGCGTCCGATCGGCTCTACCGCGGGCTCGATCGCGACCGCTCGACCTGGTCGATCATGCTCGCCGGAGCGGGCCTGCTGCTGCTCGGTCTCACCGTGCTGCAGGAGATCCGCATCGACCTGCGGGTCAGCCACGCCCTGCTGGGCGTGACGAGCATCGTGCTGCTCGTCGGCTCGCTCGGCTTCGTGGGCCGGATCTTCGGCGTCACCAGCCGCACGTTCGGTTTCACGACTACGGTCCGCGGCCGCCACCTCATCTCGATCACCCTCGTGTCGCTCGGATGCGGCGTGGCCCTCAGCTTCCTGCCGCTCTTCCTCGCCCACGCCACGCCGCGGGAGTGCGCGATCCGCATCGGCGGCATCGCCGCCCTCTCGATGGCGGTGCCGGCGCTGGTCGCGATCGGGCCGCTTCGCCGCTTCCGTCGCGAACTGCTCGCGTCCGCCGACGGCGCCGACTGGTGTCCGGCCTGCGGCTACCGACGTCCACCCCACACCCGCTGCCCTGAATGCGGCCGCGGCGACGGTACCTTCCCCACGTCATGAACCCGATCGAATCGCGACTCGAGATCCGCGTCCGCTACTGCGAGTGCGACCCGATGGGCGTCGTGCACCACACCGTCTATCCGGTCTGGTTCGAGATGGGCCGCACCGAGCTGCTGCGGGAAAGCGGGAAGAGCTACCGCGACTTCGAGGCCGAGAGTGTCTTCCTCGCGGTGGTGGCGCTGTCGGTGAAGTACCGGCGCCCCGCCCGCTACGACGATCTCGTGACGCTGGTCACGACGCTGGGGGAGGTCGGCGGGGTGAAGATCATGCACTCGTACCGGCTCGAGCGCGACGGCGAGACGCTGGTGGTGGGCGAGACGACGCTGGCCTGCCTCGATCGCGACGGCCGGGCGCGAGCGCTGCCCGACTCGCTTCGGCTTGCGGCGCGGCCATCCTGAGGAAGCCCGCTCAGGTCCCGTGCTCGATCCGCACCCGGACCGCCCGCACCGCGCCCGCCGTCCGCTCGGCAAGATCGCGCTGCCCGCCGCCGCGGAAAAATCGATCGAGTTCGAACGCCACGGCGTTCGAGGCGGTCTCGACCGTCAGCGTGCCGCCCTTGATCGCGACCAGCGTGCAGGCCCGGCCGAGCGGCCCGGGCACGATCGCCTCCCACGCCTCGACCACCGGCCCGAGCGCCTTCGCCACCCGCTTGCGCTCGCGGGCGATCTCGGCGACCAGCGGTGCGATCGACACCGCACGCTCCGGCGGCAGGCCGCGGAACGGACGGAGGCGATCGAGCCGGGCGAGACGAGGGTCCACGCGAGGAGTCTACCGGGCCGCTGCTATCTTCCGCCCTCCCATGACCGCGATCCGCATCGAGAACGTCACCCGCCGCTTCGGCGAGACCGTCGCCGTCGACGCGGTGAACCTCGAGATGCCGGACGGGAAGCTCTCGTTCCTGCTCGGCCCGTCGGGATGCGGCAAGACCACCCTCCTGCGGATGATCGCCGGCTTCATCGAGGTGACCTCGGGCCGGATCCTCTTCGACGGCGTCGACGTCAGCCGCATCCCGGCGAACCGCCGCGAGGTCGGCATGGTCTTCCAGAGCTACGCCCTCTGGCCGCACCTGACGGTCGCCCAGAACGTCGCGTTCGGCCTCGAGGTGCGGAAGCTCGCGAAAGCGAAGGTCGACGAGGGTGTGGCCCGGGCGCTGTCGCTCGTCCGCATGGAACGCTACGCCGCCCGCAAGCCGACCGAGCTTTCGGGCGGACAGCAGCAGCGAGTGGCGCTCGCGCGGGCGATCGTCTACCGTCCGAAAGTCCTCCTGCTCGACGAGCCGCTGTCGAATCTCGACGCGAAGCTCCGGCACGAGATGCGGAACGAGATCCGCCGCATCTGCGACGAGTCGCGGATCACCACCGTCTACGTCACGCACGACCAGGAAGAGGCGCTTTCGCTCGCCGACCGCATGACCGTCCTGCGCGACGGCCGCGTCGAGCAGGAAGGCCAGCCGCGCGATATGTACCGCCTGCCGCGGAACCGCTTCGTGGCCGATTTCCTTGGCGAGACGAACCTGATCGAAGGCGAGATCGTCGCAGCCGACGCCGAGCGACGCCGCGTGCGCACCGCCCTCGGTGAGCTGGTCGCGACCGGCATCACTTCGGCCTCGCCGTCGTCGGGTCGGTGCTTGCTTTCGATCCGTCCCGAGGCCCTCGGCTCGACCGCCGAAGCGGTCCACCGCCTCCCCAATGTCCTCACGGTCGACCCGATCGCGACGACCTATCTCGGGAAGATCGCCCAGCACCGGTACCGCGCGAAGTCCGGTCTCGAGTTGCACGCGACCGAACTCAACCCCCGCGGCGACCGGCCGACGGGCACGGTGACGCTTTCGGTCGCCTCCGACGACGTGGTGGTACTGCCGACCTGAATCACCGAAGTTCCCGAGGTCCGATCGCATGGAACTCCGGCCGGACACGACCGCCATCCTCGGCGCGGGACTGACCGGGTGCTGCACCGCCCTCGAACTCGCCCGTCGTGGGCATCCGGTCGTCCTCATCGAGCAGGATGCCGAGCCCCTGCGCCGGGCCAGCCTGCGGAACGAGGGGAAGATCCACCTCGGACTCGTCTACGCGAACGATCCGACGCTCGCGACCGGTTTGCTCCAGCTGCGATCCGCCCTGCGCTTCCACGGGCTGCTCGAGCGTTGGCTCGGGGCGCGGGTCCGACGGATCCGATGCTCGACGCCCTTCGACTATCTCGTGGCGAACGACTCGCTGGTCGAGCCCGAACGGCTGCGGGAGTTCTACGCGCGACTCGAGGAGTTCGCCCACGCCGAGCTCGCGGCCGACCCGACCCTCGACTACCTCGGAACCCGACCGCCGCGGCTGGTCGAGGACCTCGCGCCCGACGAGAGCGTCCGGCACTTCACGCCCGGTTCGATCCGGCACGCGTTTCGCACCGCGGAGCGGGCAATCGACACCGAGGACCTGGCCCGCGAAATGCGCGGCGCGATCGCCGACGGTCCGCTCATCCGCGTCCACGCCGGGCATGAGGTGCGGGGGATCTCGAGCCGGGGAGACTCGCTCGTGGTCGAGGGAGTCGCCGAAGGACGGCCGTTCGCCATCGCCGCGCGGCAGGTCGTCAACGCGACCTGGGAACGCCGGCTGGCCCTCGACCGCACATTCGGCCTGCCCACGCCGGCCGGCGTGCTCCATCGGCTGAAGTATCGGGTCATCGTGCGACCCGCAGCCGCGATGGAGCACGCTCCTTCGGTCACCATGGTGCTCGGTCGCTACGGCGATGTGGTCGTGCGGCCCAACGGGACCGTCTACCTCTCGTGGTACCCGGCCGGCCTGCAAGGCTGGAGTTCGGAGATCGAACCGCCGCGCGACTGGGATGCCGCCTGCCGCGGCGAGCCGTCGCCCGAGGTCGCCGCCCGCGTGGCGCGGGAGACGATCGCCGCGATCGCGGCCTGGATGCCCGCGATCGCGAACGCCGCACCGCTGGCCGTCGACGCCGGATCGATCGTCGCCCACGGCCACACCGACGTCGACGACCGGGCCAGCGGCCTGCACCGGCGCACGCAGGTCGGCGTCCACTCGGTCGGTCCGTACCACAGCGTCGATCCCGGCAAGCTCACCACCGCGCCGGTCTTCGCCCTCGAGGCCGCCGAACGCGTGGCGCGGGGATTCGCCACGGGAACCTTCGGATGAGCGACACCCGTCGCACGCCGCGGACGGTGGCCTGCGTTCCCGCGTACCGCGCCGCCGCCTTCATCGAGGAGACGCTCCGGGCCCTCGCCGCCCAGACCTATCCGAATCTCCGCGTGCTGGTCTCGGTCGACCGCTCCGATGACGAGACCGGCGAGGTCTGCGAGGGCTTCGCCCGCCACGACGATCGCTTCACGGTGATCCACCAGCCGATCCGTCTCGGTTGGATCGGCAACGTGAACGCGCTGCTGGCGCGGGCGACCCTCGAGGCCGAACGGCTCATGATCTCGCCGCACGACGACCTTCCCGCCCCCGACTACGTGGCCCGGCTGGCGGAAGCCCTGTCGCGCCGGGACCGGGCCTCGCTGGCCTTCTCGGACATCGAGATCCAGCATGCGGGCGGACGGCAGGTCGTCCAGCGCTACACCGCTCTCGACGGCATCGAATGCCGGATCGAACGGGGCCGACGGCTGCTGGCCCGCGACCATGGCTGGTGGACACCGTTTCGCGGACTTCTGCCGGTCGAGGCGGTGCGTCGCGTCGGCGGGCTGCGCCGGAACCTCGCCGGCGAGTTCGCCGCCGACTGGCCCTTCCTCCTTCGCCTGGCCCTGCGGGGCGAGTTCATCCGGGTTCCCCAAGTGCTCTACCGCAAGCGATTCCGCCACGAGAGCCTCTCGCTCCAGTGGAACTACGGTCCCGGCCGCTGGACCGCCGCGGCCCTGGCGTGCGCGCGGACCATCCTGACCGCCGACCTTTCCGCCCGGGAACGTGCGACGCTGCTCGCGACGCTCGCGCGACGACATGGGGCGTTCCTTCTCGAGCGTAGGATGCCCGCATGAGCGTCGCCCATCGCCAGTTCACCCTTCCGAACGGTCTCCGCATCGAGGCCGAGGTCGACCCCGCCGCGGCCACCGCGTCGGTCGGCTTCTTCTTCCGCACCGGGGCCCGCGACGAGCGGCCCGAACTCATGGGCGTGAGCCACTTCCTCGAGCACATGATGTTCAAGGGAAGCGCGAAGCGCGGGCCCGAGCGGGTGAACCAGGACTTCGATTCGATCGGCGCCAACCACAACGCCTTCACCAGCACCGAACTCACCGCGTACTTCGCCCATGTCCTGCCCGAGCACGTGCCGACGGCGACCGAGATCCTGTCCGACATCCTCCGCCCGGCCCTCCGCGACGCTGATTTCACCGAGGAAAAGGGCGTGATCCTCGAGGAGATCGCGATGTACGAGGACCAGCCGCCGTGGGTGCTTTACGAGCGGTCGATGGAACTCCTGTACGGGTCGCATCCCCTGGCCCATCGCGTCTTGGGCACGAAGGACACCATCAAGGCCCTCGATCGCAACGAGATGAAGCGCTACTTCGACGATCGCTATTCGGCCGACAGCTGCACAGTGGCCGCGGCCGGACGCCTCGACTTCGACGCCCTCGTGCGCGACGTCCGCGACCGCTGCGGCGGCTGGAAGGCGACCGGGCAGTCGCGTGACTACCCGACCTGGACGCCCATCGAACGCGACGAGACGATCCGTCTCAAGAAGGCGACACAGCACTACCTGATGCTGGCGACGCCGGCACCCGGCATCAATGACCCATGGCGTTACCGGGCGGCGCTGCTCGCCGACATCCTCGGTGACGGCGACGGTTCGCGACTGCATTGGGCCTTGACCGAGACCGGCCTCGCCGAGGATGCGGGGGCGGGGTACGAGGGACACGACGGGACCGGCGAGTTCCTCGTCACCGCCGCGTGCGACCCGAAGGATGCCGCCGAAGTCGAGCGGATCGCCCGCCGCGAGATCGACGCCCTGGTCGAGTCGCTCACCGAAGACGACCTGGTGCGCAGCCGCAGCAAGATCGCCACCTCATTCACGCTTTCGTCCGAGCGGCCGCACGGGCGGATGCTCCGGCTCGGCATGCTGGCGACCTACCACGCCCCGTACCTCACCCTCGACGAGGAGCTCGCCCGCGTCGAGCGGATCACGCTTGACGACCTGCGGGCCTATGCCGAGCGCTGGCCGCTCGCGCCGCGGGTTTCGGCTCGGCTGGCTCCCGCCGGCTGACGCTCACGCCGCGTCGCGGCCGTCGCGATGCACTTCGGTGCGATTCCGCCCGATCGACTCCGCGGCGGCGAGGGCCGCGAGTGCGCTGCGGACGAGGCTTTCCCGCCGTACCGCGACCTCGGCCGCCGGATGCTCGATGTCGAGGCGATCGACGCTCGCTCCGACGCTGACGGTGACGCGAAACGCCCGCTCGCCGGCGATGTCGATCTGCTCCGACGCGACCTGGCGACGGAAGTCGTCGGCAAGCCGACGGGCCTCGAGCGGACTGAAGCCGGGGGCGAGAATCGCGAACTGGCCTCCGAGCAGCCGGAACGCCTCGGCACCGCGCGGCAACGAACCGGCAAGCCGACACGCCACCGCCCGCAAGAGCGCATCGCCGCCGCGGACACCCAGACGAAGGTTCGCGTCGCGCAAGTCATCGACCGACGCGACCAGCACCGCCACCGAGGACCCCCGCGGCCGGTCGCGACCGAGCGCCGCTTCAAGCCGTTCGAGGAACGACTCGCGATCAGGCAATCCGGTCAGGGCGTCACGGGTGCACGGATCCGTCAAGGACGCGGCGCCGGTGAAACCGGCGGCCCGCCGCGCATCGGCGATGCGACGCACGAGGAGCTCGTCGTCCTGCCCTTGGCCGAAACCGGCCATGGCCAGCCGCGATCCGCATTCGGCCCGGATCTCCTCGAGCACGACCAGTCCCTCGTGCGGAGCGAGACCCAACCAGGCGTGGGCGAACCGGCGGAAGCGGGCCGCGGCGTCTTCGGCGTGGAGGCCGTCCTCATCGACCGCCAAGGCCGCGATCGAGGCCAGTTCCAGGAGCGACGCCAGCTTCCGCTCGTCGCCGCCGGCCGCCGCGTGTCGATGGTGATGGCGGATCGCCGCCACGAACCCGGGCGGAAGACATGCTCGCGAAGCCAGCTCGGCGCCGACGAGGGCGTGATCGATCCGCAGGGTGCGCTGCTCGACCTCGCTCAGGTTGCGATGGTCGCGGCCGGCGATGTCGAGCACCTGCAGGTAGCGATCGCCGAAGGCCCGGTGCATCGCGACCATGCCGATGTCCTGCAGCAGCGCCGCCACGCCCGCTTCCTCGGGATCATGCACCCCGGTCGCCTGCGCGACGTGCCGGGCCGCCACCGAGGCCCGGATGGCCCGCCCGCGAAAGTCCATGAAGTCGAAATCGATCGAGTCCGGATCGTCGCCGCGATCGGACGAGACCGGAACCGACAGCGCGACAGCGCGGCAGGCCTCGGCCCCCAGCCGTTCGGCCGCACGGGAAAGACGGCCGATCCGATCGTGGGCCGGCCGGTCGGCGTTCACCGCGGCAAGCATGGCCAGCGCCAGCGCCGGATCGAGGCCACACCGCTCGTCGACGCCGGATGGCCCGCCCGAACCGGCCGCGGCCTCGAGCAGCGCCTCGACCGCCGCGGGACTCGCGGGAATCCCAGTTCCGGACAGGGCATGGTCGAGCGATTGACCGGTCATGTTCCGGAACAGGATCGACGCGGAAGCCAGGGTGATTCACGGCGACTGCCCGAGTTCGCCAGCCCGGGATGCACCTAGACCGCACGGTCCGCAAAGAGCGCACGCATCGAAAATGGTTCCGCTTGCATCGAATCGCGGAGATACGCCGCCAGGAACCGGTTGGCCCGTCGGACCGACTCCGGATCGGCCGCGCTCAGCCGGGCGATCAAGGCGATCGAGGGGTCGGCCGCCACTTCCCCCAGCAGTTCGACGGTCGTGCGCCGGACCTTCCACGCCGCAAGGTTCCCCGGCGGATCGCTCGTGAACCTGGCCTGTCCCGGAATGAACGAAAGCGTCGCCCCGTGCCCCGCAGGCACCTCGAGCTGCGGCTGCTGGCCGCTCTCGACGAGCGAAAACCACTGGAAACGCAGGACAACCGCCGCCGCAGTGCCGGGCGTCTCGAGCGCCTCGAGCCCGGTGACGAGGGCGTCATACAGCCGCGGATGCGGATCGGCCGGGGCGAAGAGCCGGCCCACCAGATCGGCCAGGTAGTACGCCGAGCGATTCGCCTCGAGATCATGGCGAAGCGAGCGGTAGGCCCGCAGCAGCGTCCAGTCGGTCAAGGTCGCGAGCTCCCGACCTCCCTTCACGATCGCCACGACCTGTCCGCAGGTCAGCAGGTCGATCCCGCCCGAGAATCGGCCGCCGGCTCGCTTCGCGCCCTTGGCGAGACCGCGGAGAATCCCCTGTTCGCGACAGAAAAGGCTGACGGTCTGGCTCGTTTCCGAGAAGTCCCAGTGACGGATGCAAACCGCCTCGTCGGTGACCGATGGCACGGCGGGATGGTACGCCCCGTCGCTGCGGACCTCAGCCGGCGTGGCGGTCGTCCGGTCGCGCGAGCGTCGAGACCGGATCGGCCAGGTCGACCCGGTCGCGACCGCGCCGCTTCGCCTCGTACAGCGCCGCGTCAGCCGCCTCGACCAGCGCCGCCGGCCCGGCCGGATGCCGAAGGTCGAGATCGGCGACACCGAACGACGCCGAGGCCCGGAAATCCGGTCGGGTCGGCCAGGTCTCGCGGGCAATGGCCTGTCGCCAGCGCTCCGCCGCCTCGAACGCCTCGTGGGCGTCGGTGTTGGGCAGGATCACCGCGAACTCCTCGCCGCCATAGCGGCACGCCACGTCGCTGCCGCGACCGCTCGCGAGAATCCGGGCGAATCGCTCCAGCACCTGGTCTCCGAACGGATGCCCGTGGCGATCGTTGATGCGCTTGAAGCCGTCAAGATCGCACAGCACCAGCGACAGCGGCAGGCCGTGCCGCACCGCTTCGTTCCACTCGGCGGCCAGGCGGGCGTCGAAGTACTCGCGATTCCAGAGCCCGGTCAGGCCGTCCAGCCGGGCCTTCGTCTGCAGCAGCCGCAGGGCCCGCCCGAGCCGCAGTCCACCGCGGACGCGGGCCAGCAGTTCGCCCGTGTCGAAGGGCTTGCGGAGAAAGTCCATCTCACCGAGATGATTCCAGCCGTCCCGATCGGGCAAGGCCTCGGACGCGCTGATGCAGATGATCGGGATGTCGCGGGTCGCTTCCGTGTCCTTCAGGGTGCGAATCACGGTCAAGCCCGATCCATCCGGGAGATCGATGTCCAGCAGGATGAGGTCCGGTCGCTCGTGGCGGGCCTTCTCGATCGCCTCGTGGCAGGTCCAGGCCGACACCACCTCGAGCGACTCGCCGCGAAGCCGGACCCGGATCAGTCGGTGCATGAACTCATGGTCATCGACCACGAGGACCCGGGCCGAGCCGGATTCCGGAAACCGCTGGAGCAACTCGTCGCGTGCCGAGGCCATGTTCACTCGAGTCCCATCGGTCCGGACATCGGCCGGGCCGCGCCGCGGCAGCGTTGGACCAGCCGCTGGACCGCCTGGCCGATCCGATCGTCGCCGGCCCCGGACAGGATGAGGATCTCGACGTTGGCCGCCGCGTTCCCGATGGCCGGGAATCCATACCCGCCCGCGGAACCGCGAAGCTGGTGTGCCAAGGTCCGCAGGCGGTTTCGGTCGCCGGCATCCATGGCCGCCTGGAGGCTGCCGGCCCGGTGGGGCAGGTCCTCGACGAAGAGCGCGACGATGCCTCGCATCTCGGGATCCGCCGCGAACTCGCTGCGCTCGATCTCGGAGCTCTCGATCAGGTCGATCCTGGCCATGGCGGATGTATCGGTCCCCGGCGGAGGTCACTTCGCCCGGCCCACGGCCGAAAGGACGATTCACCGATGATTCCGGCGAAGCGGTTGGACGATCGCGCCGCATCGGCTATTTTCGGACGGTCCATTCCCGATCCCGGCGGCCGACAGGCCGTCGAAGGAGCATTGCCCGTGGTTCCGAACATGCCGCCCCGCGAGGGGCAACTGGGTTTCCTGTACCTGCCGCCCTACCGCGTGCAGGGCATCAGCGTCGCGGGCGAGCAGACCGTCATCCAGGTTCCCGAACTCGATGTCTGTTTCGACATGGGTTGCTGCCCGCGATCGGCGCTGGCCTCGCCGTACGTCGCCCTGTCGCACGCCCACATGGACCACCTCGGCGCGCTGCCGTACTGGTTCAGCCAGCGCTTCTTCCAGAAGATCGGCACCGGAACCTGCGTCTGCCACCCGAAGGTCGCCGAGCCGTTGAAGGCCATGATGCAGGGCTGGATCGATCTCGAGCTGCAGCGGACGCCGCACCAGGTGATCTCCCTCGAGCCCGACGCCGAGGTCGAGGTGAAGAACAACCTCTTCCTGCGGGGCATCGCCACCAGCCATACCTCACCAAGCCTGGGATTTGTGCTCATCGAACGCCGCAGCAAGCTCAAGGAGGAGTTCATCGGGCTGCCGCAGGATCGTCTCCGCGAGATCAAGATGCGAGGAGTCGAAATCACCCGGACCGTCGACATTCCGCTGGTCGCCTACACCGGCGACACCGAACCCGGTCCGTTCCTGTTCCGCGATGAGTTCGCCGAAGCGAAGATCGTCATCACCGAGTGCACTTTTTTCGAGTCCGAACATCGCGGGCGGGCCAAGATCGGCAAGCACATCCATGTCCATGACTTGACGGGACTTCTGGCCGCCTGGAAGGCCGAACATGTCGTCGTGGTGCATGTCTCGCGGAGAACCCCCTTGGCGTTCGCACGCGAGTGCCTCGCCGCGGCCGAGGGCGGAAACCCGGGCGGCCGCGTACATCTGCTCATGGACTACCGGGCCAACCGGCTCCGGCACGATTCGATGGTGGCGGCCGCCGAAACGGTGCCCGAAGCCGCTCCGGCCTCTCCGGCCTCTCCGGACAGTCCGACGGGTTGACGCACCCGAAGCCCGTCCGTACCTTCGCGATCCGTCGTCGGATCCAGCAGGTGGGACTGCGGAGCGACGGCCCAACTTCCCCGACCGCACTCCGGCACGAGGTCCGGGGCGACGCACGATCCGATCCGCCCGCGCGGGTCACGAACCGACGTCGATCCGACCCGTCCCATCACGATCGCCCCGCCCACGATGTCGCGCCTCGATCCAGGATTCCGCGTCTCGCTCAACGGCTACCTCCGGAAGCACCATGCCGACCTCTGTCGGCATTGGTTCGATGACATCGAGCCCCTGGACGTGCAGTCGGGGGTGTTGCGGCTGGTGGTGCGCGAACCGGTCCAGTTGCGATACCTCCAACGGTGCTGCGTTCCGCAGTTCACCGAGGCGGCCCAGGCCATCACCGGACGCCTTCTGGCCGTGCGATTCATCGGTCCGGACGAGGCGATCGAGACCCCGCCGGCTCCGCCCGAAAGGCGAGGCTCCGCCTCCAGCCGTGAGGCGCCCGAGCCCCGACCGTCGGGCGAAACGACCGCCGTTTCCGCGACGGAAACCCGTGTCCAGCCGGAACCGGACGATTTCCATCTCGACGACCAGGTGCTGCTCAGTCCCGACTACGCGTTCGAGCACTTCGTGGTCGGACCCGAGAATCGCCTCGCGCATGCCGCGGCGATGGCCGTGGCGGAGAAGCCCGGTCGGGCCTACAACCCGTTCTTCATCCATGGCGGCGTCGGCCTCGGCAAGACGCACCTGCTGCAGGCGATCTGCCAGGCGATGTTGCGGCGGGCCCCACGGACCCGCATCGTCTACATCTCGTGCAACACCTTCATGGATCTCTTCCATGATGCGGTCCGGGCCGGCCGGATGTCGGATTTCCGCTCGCGTTTCCGCACCGCCGACGTGTTGGTGATCGATGACATCCACTTCCTGTCGAAGCACGAGCAGACGCAGGAAGAGTTCTTCCACACCTTCAACGCCCTGTACCAGGCGGGCAAGCAGCTGGTGCTGTCGTCGGATGCCGCGCCGCACGAGATTCCCGCGCTCGAGGAGCGGCTGACGAGCCGGTTCTCGTGCGGGTTGGTGGCCCGGATCGACCGGCCGTCGTACGAGACGAGGGTGGCGATCCTGAAGGCGAAGGCCGCCTTGCATGACTTGCAGATTCCGGACGAGGTGCCGGCCTACATCGCGGCGCGGATCGACTCGAACATCCGCGAGCTCGAGGGAGCGCTCACCAAGGTTCGCGGGATGGCGATGGCCCACCATGTCGAGGTCTCGCTCGATCTCGCCAAGTCGGCTCTCAACGAATCGCAGCCGATGACCGGGGCCGGTCAACCCACGATCCAATCCATCATCGAGACGGTCAGCCGCTTCTACGACGTCAAGCTGACTGATCTCCTTTCGAAGCGGCGCCACAAGTCCGTCGCCCTGCCGCGTCAGGTTTGCATGTGGCTTGCCCGCCGGCACACCCGTTACAGCCTCGAGGAGATCGGGGGCTACTTCGGGGGTCGCGACCACACCACGGTCATGCACGCGATCAAGACGATCAACGCCCGTCGGGGCGATGATGCCCAGCTGCTCAACGATGTCGAGCGGCTCGAGGAGCAACTGCTCGTCCGTGAGCGCCAGTCGGAACGCCTCTCCGAGAGGAAGGGCTGACACCAGCCTTCCGCCCGCGTACGGACCACGGAATCCAATGGGTTCAGGCAGCGCCGCACGGTGTCCGTTTCCATGTGGAAACACTGTGGGAAACCTGCTCTGCGCTGTCAGGTCCGACTTTCAAGATTGAGTGTCCAGATCGGCACGGACTTGGCCGTTTCTGGTCTGGGAAGTCGAGTTTGTCCCCTTCAGGGACGGAAAATCGGTGCAATGGCGGCCGTTGGACCAGCTGGGCAATTCGAAGGGGTTTGGACGGAACACCCGCTCCGGGATCGCTCACCGTCGGACAATCGACAATTCACCCCGATGGGGTTTTGGTCTCAAGTCCATCAATATTAGAGGCTTATGTCGTGCTTCTGGGGGTTTTCCACCAAGTGTCAGCACAAGAACTAGGAGGATGAAAGAGAACTTCTCTTCTTACCAGTTCAGTTCAGGAGGAGATCTGGCTGTCCGAGAACCCGATCGTCGGTGGATGGATGGTCACGATTCGGTTGGACAGTTCGCGTGGCCTGCCCGGCCCACGGGATAACCACTTCGCCTGCCCCTTGGCCTGCGCGGTGCGTCATGTGCAGAAGGGGGTGTGGGGAGGCGTCCGGGACGATCGGGATTGGCATCGTGGGCACCACACCGTGGTCCGGCCCGCCACGAGACCGGAACGGAGCTTGGCTGAACACCGGAGACACGCAAGGCCTGCACGGCCGTACACCCGATGCGTGTCCTGGAACGATCCGGCACGACCGCTTGCGTCCATGTAGTCGCGAAGGGTGGATCCGCCGGCGTCGACGGCCCGGTGCAGGATCGACCGGACCTCCTGGACCAGGCGAGACGCGGAAACCGTCCGCAGCCGTCCGCTGGGCGACCGTGGATGCAGGGCCGCGGCAAAGAGCGCCTCGTCCGCATAGATGTTGCCGATTCCCGCAATCGCCGCCTGGTCCAGCAGCAGCGACTTCAAAGGCCGTCGTGATCCGCGCGAAGCGGAAATCAGGTGCTCGACCACCCGATCGGCCGGCGCGTCGATGGCGTCGGGACCGAGGGAAGACCAGAGACGATCGTCGCGATCGGCGGGTGACTCGAAGGGCGAGAGACCGCCGAATCGCCGGGGATCGCGGAACTCGAGCGTACGCGGCCGTCCCCAGCGATCCCGCAACATCCACCGGGCATGGACATGGTCCGTCCGGTTGGGTGGAGATCCGTCCGTGCCCCATCGCAACTGCCCACTCATCCCCAGCTGGACCACCAGACCGTCGCCGCGTTTGGAGGTGAGGGCAAGCTGCTTTCCGAGACGCTCCACCGCCTGGATCGTCGAACCCTCCAGCACCCGGAATGGATCAATCGCCGATCCGCCGGGGAGTCGTCGAACGATGTCTTGCCGCATCAGGAAAAACCGCTCGACATGAGCCCCGACCAGATCGGGTTCGAGCGATCGGCGAAGGTGCTCGACCTCGGGAAGTTCAGGCATGGCGGATCGATCCGGAGCCGGTCGTCGGACCCGGCGGTCGGGAAGCGTCACCTATACTCGCCCGCGACCGACGCCGCTCGCGCCGCGCCCGGCCGGAGCCGGGAACGAAGCAGCACGGCGGCCCGACCTCACCCGAGGATCATGATGTCGAACGAGAACACCGCCGGCACCTCGCTGCCGAGCGATCCCGCCGAGGCCGCCCGCGAAGTCAAGACGCATTACGACCGCCTGAAGGCCGAGGTCCACACGGTGATCGTCGGCCAGGATGAGGTGCTCGAGCAGGCCCTGCTGGCCCTCTTCTGCGGTGGACATGCCTTGATCGAAGGGGTACCGGGGCTGGCGAAGACGCTGCTGGTCTCGACCCTCGCCAGGACGCTCAGCCTCGGTTTCTCGCGGATCCAGTTCACGCCCGACCTCATGCCTTCGGACATGACCGGCACCGAGGTCATCGAGGAAGACAAGGCAACCGGCACCCGTGCCTTGCGGTTCGTGCGCGGTCCGATCTTCGCGAACGTGATCCTGGCCGACGAGATCAACCGTACGCCCCCCAAGACCCAAGCCGCCCTGCTGGAGGCGATGCAGGAGCGACAGGTCACCGCCGGTGGGACGATCCACCAGCTTCCCCGGCCGTTCTTCGTGCTGGCGACCCAGAACCCCATCGAGCAGGAAGGCACCTATCCACTGCCCGAGGCCCAGCTCGACCGGTTCATGTTCAACATTCGCGTGCGATATCCGAGCGAGAATGATGAGCTGGCCATCGTGCGGCAAACCACCTCGACGGCACGGGTCGAGCCGAAGCCGGTGCTGGGCGCCGCGGATTGCCTGCGGATCCAGCAGCTCGTCCGTGAGATTCCCGTGGCCGACCACGTGATTCGGTACGCCCTTCGCCTGGTCCGGGCGACCCGCGTGCATGAACCCGGCGACAAGCCGAAGGTCGTGACCAACTACGTGGCCTGGGGCGCGGGACCGCGGGCGAGCCAGTTCCTGGTGCTCGCGGCGAAGGCCAAGGCGATCCTGTCCGGCGCGACGCATGTGATGCCCGAGCACATCCGCGAGATCGCGGTGCCGGTGCTGCGACACCGCATCATCCTGAACTTCAACGCGGAAGCCGACGGCATGACCTCCTACCGGGTGGTGAACGAGCTGCTCGAGAAGATCCCGGTTGAAGGAACGGATCCCGCGGTGGCCCGGGGCATGGAACAGGTGATTCGCTGACGCCGAAGGCGGCGGCACGAGGTGTCCACCGTGGCGACCGGACCGATCAAGGCCGAGCAGTACCTCGCTCCCGAGACCCTCGGGCAGTTGCTGCCGTTCGAGCTCCGGGCCAAGGCCATCGCCGAGGGCGTGATGAGCGGCATGCACCGATCGCCGCATCAAGGCCTGTCGGTCGAGTTCGCCGAGCATCGCCAGTACGTGCCGGGCGAGCCGGTGCGGCACCTGGACTGGAAGGTCTTCGGGCGATCCGACAAGCTCTACCTGAAGCGATATGTCCAGGAGACCAACCTTGATGTCGTGCTGCTTGTCGACGGCAGCGGATCGATGCGGTTCGGAACCCTGCCCATAAAGGAAGGTTGGGGCGGCACCGCAGCGAGCCGGAAGGCGCGGAACTGGACCAAGTTCGACCACGCCACCGCGGTGGCCGCGGCGTTTGCGTACCTCTGCCTGAAGCAGCGCGATCGCGTCGGGGTCGGCGTGTTCGCCGGCGAGTTGCGGACCCAGGTGCGACGGTCGAACTCGCGAGAACAGTGGCGATCGGTCGTGCAGGTGCTTTCGGTCGATCCGGTCGAAGGCGCGGCCAATCCGGTGAAGGTGGCCGACCAGACGGTCGCGAAGGTGACGAACCGGTCGTTGATCATCTTCATCAGCGACTTCCTCGGTCCGGTCGAGGCGTTGCGCGAGTCGCTCGCGCGATTTCGCCATCGTGGCCACGACGTGATCCTGGTGCAGACCCTCGATCGCCAGGAGATGAGATTCCGACTCGACGAGCCGGCGCCGTTCATCGGTCTTGAGGGCGAACCGGCGCTGCAGGTCGATCCAGCGGCGATTCGCGGGGGGTATCTCGCGGCGTTGCGCGAGCATCTCGCCGCGATCGATCGCGTCGCGCGCGGCTTCGGATACGACGCGATTCGCCTTGATACGCATGAATCGATCGGTCCGGCGATCTCGGCGCTGCTGGCGCGGCGCGAGGCCTCGGTGGCCCGCAATGGCCGGAGCCGGACCGGATGAGCGTGCTGAACCCCGGATTCCTGTGGGCCGGGCTCGCCTTCGCGGCGGTGCCGATCGTGATCCACCTGCTGTTCCGCCGGAGGCGGGCTCCCGTTGAGTGGGCGGCAATGGAACTGCTGGCCCGGGCCCTCGCGGCGCAGCGGCGTCGGATGTGGATCGAGCAACTGTTGTTGCTGGCGGCCCGGGTGGCCATCGTCGTCCTGCTGGGTCTCGCCCTTTCGCGACCGCTCCTGTCGCCCGGATCGACGCCGCTGGCGGCACGGTCGCGGCACCTGACGGTGGTTTTGGATGACGGCCTCGCGAGCGGTGTCCGCGCCCGGCCCGGCGATCCGGCCAGCGCGGCCCTGGTGCGGCTTCGTGGCGAGGCGGCGGCGCTCGTGCGTTCGCTCGAGCCCGGCGACACGGTGTCGGTGGTGCTGGCGGCGCGGCCGGTGCGGACCGCCGTCGACCGTCCGTCGTCCGATCGCGAAGCGGTGGCCCGCCTGATCGAGTCGATCGAACCGACGCTGGCGGCGACCGAACTGACCGCGGCGCTCGAGCGGGCCGACGCGATGGCCGCGGCCGCCGCCGATCGCGAGGCGATCGTGGCCGTCTTCAGCGAGTTTCGCCGCGGATCGCTGCCGCCGGAGTCCCCGCGCCCGGCCGCGATCGAATCGGCCCTTCCGCCGCGCCGCCTGCTGGTCGAGCCGGCGACGACGGGCGTCGATGACCGGGCGATCACTCGACTGGCGGTGACCAAGGCGGTCGACGACGAGACGATCGAGATTGCCGTTCGCGTGCGTCGGCAGGGTCCGGAACTCGGCGAGGCGACCGCCCGGGTCGAGATCACCTCGCCGGCCCTCGGGGCCCCGATGATGCGTTCGGTGCGGTTTGAGCCGGGGCAGGTCGAGGCGTCGGTCGGTCTCTCGGCGCGGCTTCCGGGAACCCCGTCGTCTAGCGCGAGATTCGAGCCGGTGGTCGCCGCGCTCGAGCTCGATGCCCTGCCGGCCGATGACCGGCGACACGCGGGTCTCGAGCGACGATCGTCCTGGCGGATCGCGGTGATCTCCCGAAGGTCTTTCGGGGCCGACGCCGAGATCGAGAGGGTTCCCGCGTCTCGGTGGCTCTATCGGGCCCTTTCACCCATCGAGCGCTCGGGAATCGACGTGAACGAACTCGATCCCGCCGCGGTCGATGCCCGATCGCTGGCGGAACTGGACGCGGTCGTCGTGCCTCGTCCCGACCTGCTTTCAGGACCGGCGTGGGCAAGCCTCGGTGCTTTCGTGCGCGACGGCGGAACGATGCTGGTCACGCCGCCGGGCGGAGAGGGTCCTGACGACTGGATCGACGGTTGGCGATCGGCGACCGGCGATCCCGAGCCGCTCGGCTGGACGATCGAACGGTCGCCGGAACGGTTCGAGTCGCCGCGAAGGCTGGCGACGGAACAGCCCGAATCCCGCTGGCTCGAGACCTTCCGCGGCGAACTCGCGGACTTGCTGCGCCCGGTGGAGGTTGAGCGACGGTCGCGGCTCGACGGCGTCGAGGCCGATCGCGTGGTGTTGCGGCTCGACGACGGCTCTCCGTTCCTGGTGGCCGGATCGCCGGCCGGGGCGCGGGGAACGGTGGCGTTCCTGGCGGCGAGTCCGGAACTGACGTGGACCAACCTTCCCGTGAAACCCTTGATGGTGCCGCTTGTCCAGGAACTGGTGCGGCAGGCGATCGCCGAATCGCGGGGAACGGCGTCCGCGACGATCGGGGATCGCCCGGAATTGCCGGCGGGTTCGGCAGTGCTGGTCGCGCCGGATGGCCGCGAGTGGCCGGTGGACCTCACCGGCCGTCCGACCGAACCGCTGATGTCGGCCGGGCTCTGGACGATTCGCGATCGCGACGGCCGGGCCATTGGCGGGGTGGTGGTCGACATTGATCTTGCGGCCGCCGACCTCACCGGCCAGCCGGTCGAGGCGGTGCGGGCGTGGGCCGGAGCGGCGGGCTCCGAAAGCCTCGAGTTCGCTTCCGGCGAGGCGCTGCCGAAACTGCTTTCCCGCGACGATCGCGACCGCGGGACAGCCAGGATCCTCCTGGCGGCGCTGCTCGGTCTTGTCGTCGCCGAGTGCATCCTGGCCCGACGATTCTCTCGCGGCGCCGGATCGTCCGAACGGGGCGATCCCGGTGTGGCACCTTCGGTCCGCGGCCAGACCGAACCCGGACGGGGGTTCGCGTCGTGAACTTCCCCGTGCATTGGCTCGAGTCGGCCGGGGTGCGCTGGTGGCTCGGCCTCGAGGCCTCTCCGCCCGTCGACTCGTCGGTGTCGCTGGCCCTCGATCGTCCGCTTCCGGCGTGGGCATGGCTGCTCGTGGTGCTTGCGGCGTTGACGCTTGCGGCGTGGTGCTACCGTCGGCTGCGGGGCCCGCGATGGATCCGCGGGGCGCTGGCCGGCCTGCGGATCGGGCTGCTTGTCTTGCTGGCGATTCTGGTCACCGGACCAAGCCTTCGCGTCGCGGTTGAACTGGTTGAACGCGACTGGGTCGTGTTCCTGGTCGACCGCAGCCGGAGCATGACCATCGCCGACGCGGGACTGCGTCCGGGCGATACGACCCGCGACGAGGCACTGCGGGAGGCGCTGACGGAGGCGGAACCGCATCTGGCGGCCCTCGCGAAGGGGCGTGAGACGCTCTGGCTGGGATTCTCGGGCGGAGCGTTCGAGTTGCCGCGATCGGACGCGAGCGGCGGGATTCTTCCGGTGCTGTCCGAGGCGTCCGGCGACCGCACGCGGCTTGACGACGCGCTGCAGCAGGCCTTGGATCGGGCCGCGGCGCGGCCGGTGGCGGGAATCGTGGTGCTTTCGGACGGCCGCTCGCTTCCGCCGCCCGGCCG
>JBIKVN010000196.1:0-6399 GCA_044356865.1 Phycisphaerales bacterium
GAGAGGTGCCCGGCGAGGTCTGGATCAACCGGCCCGAACAGGATCCCGCCACGACCATGCCGCAGGCCGCGGCTTCATGAACAAAAGTGTCTCAAAGTCATTGACACGGTCCGACGCCGCGCGGGAGCCGATCATGGGCAGTTGGGACACGGCCGAAAAGGTGATTTTCGCGCGGAAGGCCCGCGAACTTTTGCAACTTAGCCTTGGCCTTGATGCGAGACGCGCGAATCTCGACTGTACCGTGACTCTCGCGGCGTTGACGCTTCTGTTGGCCAACACGCACGACTGGATGCGGGGATTCGCACGTGATGATTCGGCTGCGAAGTTGGATCCCGAGTTGAGTCACATCATCGAGAGTTACCGCACGCCTTGCGTTGAAGTCGATGGGATTCGCCAGCTGATTCCGACCATCGACCGTTGTCCGATCATCAAGTCCAATACCCTGCCGTCATGCGTTGCGTTGGTGGAAGGGATGCAGCGGCATCAGGGACGAGAGCGGCTTGGGACCTTCCTGCACAACATCCGCAATGCTGTAGCCCACGGAAACGTCTACTGGCTGTCGGAGTCGCCGCTGCCCGGATCGCCCATCCGGGGCGTCATGCTGGCGTTCAAGGTCCATTCAGGTGATGAGAGTCACCCGCCTCGCTGGCGTGCATACCGGATGGGAATCGAGAGCCTGGCGTCGTTGATCGAAGCGCTCGCCGCCCTCTTTGGCCAGCAGCCGGTTTCGCTCCACCTCGCGGCGGCGGAACGGGTCGCGATCGAGGCCGTATGATCCGCACCCTCTTCCATCCCTGCTGCGCAAGTAATCTCACGATCTCGGCCGGGCGATTCGGGAGGGAGGTCGACCTCATCCACGCCGCGGACATCCGACCTCCCAACTTCCGGCGGGCGCGCCGCCACGGCCGATTCATCGAGCAGAGATGCACGCCATACCGCTACACGGTCGAACCGAGTACGCGTGGGATCCAATCGGTGCGCAACCTGTCCGACCGCAAGACCCCGAACGAGGGCTACCTCCGTGAGGGATACCTGCGCCTCGACGGCCGTCTCGAGTTTCCGCTCCGGTACCACCAGTACGACGCGGTCGAGGCCCTCCGCCTCATCCCGTCGATCGACGTCTTCTTTTTCAGCGGCGACCATCCCCACGACGCGGAAGGCTCAAGCGGCATCCCCTTCTTGGGAACCGCGCTCTTCCGGAGGGTCGTGGATCGGCTCGTCCCGGGCGGACTGGTCGTGACCGACGGGGCCGGGATGCACGGCCCGGCCGAGCAGGCATTCCTTTGGAGTTACTGGCAGACGCTGCCTGATCCGACAGAGCGCTTTACGGCCTTTGGGCGGAAGTTCAGGTTCCTGGACATGATCGGCGTCACGCACGATCGGGTCTTGGTCTGGTGTTGCGAGTGAGCGGCCGGGGCCGTGGCCTCGGTGAGCGCGAATCGGACCAGTGCTGCGTCGGAGAGTCGGATGCGGCCTGCACATGTTCGGCAAGTGCGGAGAGTGCCGACCGCATCACTGACCACTTCGACGGACTGATCCGGGCGAAGGCGCTGATGGCGGCGGTAGGCTCAGGCAGGTGAGGCCGCCACCCGTTTTCACAGCCCCTCCCGGTGCCGAGCCGCCCACCCGTCGGAACTGTCACCCATGTGCCTGCACTCCGCCCCGCCTCCATGTTCAACCGAGCGTTGAACAAGCGATCGCGGCCGGGCCATGTTCAACGCAGGCCGGCGACAATCCGGTTCTCGGACGATGGCGTCCGCCCCGCCCGCCCCAGCTCGCCGTCGGCGCCCAGCATCGCTTCAACCACCGGCCTGCGGCGAATCCGGGCCCCATTCACCGCAGATCTTGCGGCGATTGGCGGCCTTCCCTCCATCCCGCTCCGACTAGCCGCTCTTCCAAACAGCCAACCCGGACCTGTCTCCCCCGGTCGCGGGGATGCGACACCGACCCGCCCGCCAGGCCCCCGAGTGTCACCCATGTGCCCGGTACGAAGTGTCAACTACGTGACCGGTCGATGCCCGCCGATTGCTCCCATCCCTGCAAGTCCCCCATTCGGATGGCCGAATAACCGAAGCGACGAGGCGCTTGCCGCCGCATCCGGACGCCGATCGCATGTTCCCCCCACCCGAGCGCGATGATCGCATGCGGGGCGCCCCCGACGGCGCCCCGGTGGTCAGCGTGGTGATCCCGACCTTTCGGCGGCCCGAGCGGCTGCTTGGATGCCTCGAGGCCCTTGCGAAACAGACCTTTCGCGAGCCCTGGGAAGTCGTGGTCATCGACGACGGCAGCCCGCAGCCGATTGCCGAGGCGCTCGGCGACCGCCCGCACGGTCTCAAGGTCCGGGTGATTCGCCAGCCCAACGCCGGTCCGGCGTCGGCCCGCAACCGCGGGGTCGAGGCGGCCCACGGCCCGCTGATCGCCTTCACCGATGACGATTGCCGGCCCGAACCGGCCTGGCTCGAGACGCTCGTGCAGGCCGGCCGCAAGCGCGACGGGACGCTGGCCGGCGGCACCACCGTGAACGGACTGCCAAACGAGCTCTTCACGACGACCAGCCAGTTCATCGTGGATCTGGTCTATGCCCACTTCAACGCCGATCCGGAGCGCGCGTACTTCCTCGCCAGCAACAACCTGCTCTGTCGCCGCGACCGCTTTCTCGAGATCGGCGGCTTCGATGCCGAGTTTCCGCGGGCCGGCGCCGAAGATCGCGAGTTCTGCGACCGCTGGCGCATGCGCGGATGGCCGCTGGTCTGGCGACCCGAGGCCCGGGTCGTGCATTTCCACCGCCAGACGCTGCGCAGCTTCGTCGACCTGCACCTTCGCTACGGCCGGGGGGCTTTCCTCTATCAAGCCAAGCGGCGCGAACGCGGCTCGGGCACGATGTCGGACGACCTTGCGTTCCATCGGTCGCTGATCCGCGATGTTCACTCGGGGATAAACCGATTACCGGACGATCTTTCGCGTTGGCAGGTCCTCGCCGCACTCGGCCTCTGGCAATCGGCGAACGCCGCGGGGTTCGCCGCCGAGGCCCTTGCCGCGAAGTTCCGCGGCCGGAAGTCCGCATAACGCAACCTTCTCGCGTCGCCGCCGACGGATCTGTTGCAGGTCGGCCCATTCCGGTCAATAGTTCTGCTCTCCCGGTCGAAAGACCGGGCTTCCATGCACGACAACCTGAAAAATCCCGCGCGAAGGAAGACCGGCGATGTCGCCGCGCCCGCGCGAAGCGTCTCGGTGATCATGCCCACGGTGTCGTGGACGGGCACTTTCGAACGGTGCGCCCGTCGCGTTCTCGGGGAACTCGACGCCGAAGCGGGTTCGGCCGAGCTCGTGGTGGTTCTCGACGGCGAGCATGCGCTGCCTCCGGAGTGGCTGGTTCGCGATGATGTGCGGATCGTGAGCACCGGATCCCGGTCGGGACCCGCCGTCGCCCGCAATCTCGCAGCCAAGGCGGCCCGGGCGGAGGTGCTTTTCTTCGTCGACGCCGATGTCGAACTTGCCGATGGTTCCATCGAACTCGTGCGCGAGCGGTTCCGGATGGACGCGGGACTGGTGGCCCTGTTCGGCTCCTACGACGACGAGCCCGCCTCCGCGCGGCCGGTGAGCCACTTCCGAAACCTGCTGCATCACCACACGCACGTCTCCCATCCGGGCCGGGCGGTCACGTTCTGGTCGGGCTGCGGGGCGATCCGGGCGAACCGGTTCCGGGCCGCCAACGGGTTCGACGGGCGGTACCGCTTCCCCAGCGTCGAGGACATCGAGCTGGGGTCGCGGCTCTCGGCCGCGGGGGCCAGGATCGAGCTCGAACCCGCCCTGCAGTGCAAGCACCACAAGGACTGGACCGTCCGCTCGATGGTCGAGACCGACGTCCTGCATCGCGCGATCCCGTGGACGCGGATGATGCTCCGGGAACGCCGCGCTCCCGCGAGCCTCGCGCTCGACTGGCGCAATCGCGCCAGCGGGGCGATCACGCTGGCCACGGTGGCCTCGCTCATCGCCGCCCCGCTTTTTCCGTGGGCCTGGCTCGCGGTCGCGGCGGGCCTCGCCGGCGTCTTCCTGCTCAACGCGAGGTTCTACCGCCTCTGCCGGCGCAAGCGAGGGAGCCGCTTCGCGATCACCTGCTTCGGGCTGCATGTGCTCTTCTTCCTCTACTCGACGCTCGCGTTCGCCGCGGTCGTGCTGCTGGCGCTTGTCCGCTCGACGGCGTTGACCCGCCGGACCGGATCGACGCCGTCCGTCCGCGCTTCGCTCCCACCTCGCGTCGAGGTCACCCCCTGAGGGGAGCCGGTGCGATGGAAGTCGACGGAAACATCCCGAGGGGCCGATCGGCCTACCGGCTCGTGATGTGGACCATCGTCTTCCTGCTGGCGGTCCACGCCCTGTACAAGATTCCCACCGGGGCCTGGCTCATCTGGTCCGAGGACCGCGACTGGGACCTTCAGGCAAGATCCCGCGAGTTTGCGCTGTTCCGCGCGGGTTGGTATCCGTTCGCGCCCCTCGATCCGGTCCCGTCGGGAGTCCGGGCCGAGTACACCGTCTATCCGCCCTACGCCTTCCCGATGATGGCGCCGCTCTTCGAGCCGGGGGGACTCGCCCAGGCCCGGGTGGCGATCACGGCGCTTTCGCTTGCCTCCCTGGCCTTCCTTGCGGCGTGCGCCGCACGAACGCTTCGGCCCTACGGATGGGAAGTGGCGGCGGTGGGCGCGGTGACCGCGTTCACGATCTCGGGCAACAAGGCCGCCTTCCTGCTTGGGCAGTTCTCGATCCTCTGCACGGCCCTGGTGTTCCTGCAGATGATCCTGCTCGGCCGCGGCCGTCCCTACGCGGCCGGGGCCTGCTGGGCGCTCGCCATGCTCAAGCCGCATGTCGCCCTCGCATTCGCGCCGCTCTTCCTGCTCGGTCGCGGACGGATTCGCGGACTGCTGCTGGGACTTGCCATGCTCGGGGCCCTCTCCTGGTTCGCCTGCGCCTGGACCGGGGTGGGAGTCACCGCGATGCTCCGGGTCTGGTTGCACGAGATGGACTTCTCGTTCTCGGGCCGGGGAGTCCGGATCAGCCCGGGACCGCTCGCGACCTCGCTCGGAATCGACCATCGCCTCCTGCTGGTCGCGGTGTTCGGGTCGGGGCTCGCCGGAGTCGTCGCCGCCGCCTTCTGGCTGCGGCGCCTCGGACCGAACGCGATGCTGCCGCTGGCCGGGCTGTGCAGCGTGGTGGGGATGCTGGGCGTCTATCACTGGATGTACGACCAGATCATGCTCTTCCCGGCGGTGCTTGCGACACTTGCCCTCGCGGGCGCCTCCCGCCGGCCGGGAGCGATCGCCGTGGCCGCCGCGATGATCTGCTCGCTGTTGCCGCCCATGCGTTATGTCGAGAAGAAGGTCACGCCCGAGTCGATCCTCGCGGCCATCTGGGTCCTCGCCGCGATCTATCCGCTGGTCTCGCTGTGGCTGGACGCACGCCGCACCAGGGCGGTGGCGGCATGAGCGCGGAGCGCGACCGCGGCCGGGTGGTGATCGTCGGCGCCGGCCCCGCCGGGCTCACCGCGTCGTACCTGCTGGCGAAGGCGGGCGTGGCGGTGACGGTCCTGGAGGCCGACCCGACCTATGTCGGCGGCATTTCCCGCACCGTCGAGCACCGGAGCGCCGCCGCCGGCGGCGGGCTGTTCCGCTTTGACATCGGCGGGCACCGCTTCTTCTCGAAAAGCCGCGAGGTCGAGGACCTTTGGGACGAGCTGCTCGGCGACGACATGGTCGATCGCCCGCGGAAGTCGCGAATCCTGTACGGCGGAAAGTTCTATTCGTACCCGCTGGTCGCGACGGAAGCCCTGCGGAACCTGGGGCCGTTCGAGACCGCCCGGTGCATCGCGAGCTACGCGGCGGCGCGGGCCCGCCCGATCCGCGATCCCCGCTCGTTCGAGGACTGGGTCAGCAACCAGTTCGGCACGCGGCTCTACGGGATCTTCTTCAAGACCTATACCGAGAAGGTCTGGGGCATGTCCTGCACCGAGATCTCGGCCGACTGGGCCGCCCAGCGGATCAAGGGGCTTTCGCTCTCGACGGCCATCCTGAACGCCCTGAAGCCGAAGCGCGATCCGGCCGACCGCAAGGCCCAGATCAAGACCCTCATCAACTCGTTCCGCTACCCGCGGCTCGGCCCGGGCATGATGTGGGACGCCGCCGCCCGCAAGACCCGCGAGCTCGGCGGCGAGGTCCGCCTCGGCTGCCGCGCGACCGGCTTCGCCCACCGCCCCGACGGCTCGTGGCGGGTGTCGTTCACCGGTGCCGACGGCGCGGCCCGGACGATCGACGCCGCCCACGTGATCTCGTCGGCCCCGCTCCGCGAGCTGCTGGAGACGCTCGAGCCGGCCCCCGTCGCCGAGGCGACCGCCGCCGCCGGCAAGCT
>JBIKVN010000024.1:0-21179 GCA_044356865.1 Phycisphaerales bacterium
TGGTGCACGATGCCGACGCGTTGCGGCTGTTGCTGAAGGTCGCGGGCGCCGAACGCGTCGCGCTCGGCAGCGACTATCCGTTCCCGCTCGGCGAGCGCGTGCCGGGGGCGCTCATCGAGTCGATGGGCGACCTCTCCGCCGCCGACCGCGACCGGCTGCTCCGCGGCACCGCCCTCGAGTTCCTCGGGATGAAGCCATGACCACCGTCGCCTCGCTCGCCGATCTCGGCGTCCAGGACTTCTCGGCCGACGAGGCCTTCGCCCGCCATCTCGACGCGATCGATCCGCTGCGGGGCGAGCGCGAGCTCTTCGCGTGCCCGCCCGGTCCGCACGACGGCCGCTCGATCTACCTCTGCGGCAACTCGCTCGGCCTCATGCCGAAGGCGGCCCGCGCCGAGGTGCTCGGCGAGCTCGACGACTGGTCGCGGCTGGCGGTGGAGGGCCATGCGAAGGCCCGCGTGCCGTGGTTCTCGACGCACGAGGTCTTCCGCGAGACCGGGGCGCGGCTGGTCGGCGGGAAGCCCGGCGAGGTCGTGATGATGAACGGCCTCACGGTGAACCTGCACCTGATGATGGTCTCGTTCTTCCGGCCGGAAGGGCGGCGGACGAAGATCCTGATCGAGGACGCCGCGTTCCCCTCGGACACCTACGCGGTGAAGACGCACCTCGCGAGCCGCGGGCTCGATCCGGCCGCGAACCTGATCCTCGCCCGCCCGCGGCCCGGCGAGTCCACGCTGCGGACCGAGGATGTCGAGGCGCTCATCGCGAAGCACGCCGACGAGCTGGCGCTGGTGATGCTCGGGGGCGTCCACTTCTTCACGGGGCAGGCCCATGATGTCGCCCGCCTCACGCGGGCCGGCCATGCCGCGGGCGCGAAGGTCGGCTGGGATCTGGCCCACGCCGCCGGAAACCTCGAGCTGTCGCTGCACGAGGCGAACGTCGACTTCGCCTGCTGGTGCTCGTACAAGTACCTCAACGCCGGGCCCGGCGCGGTCGCCGGCTGCTTCGTGCACGAGCGGCACGGCGGTGACGCGTCGCTGCCGCGCTACGCGGGCTGGTGGGGGAACGACCCCGCGACGCGATTCAGGATGCAGCTGATCCCGGAGTTTCTCCCGCGGTCCGGCGCCGACGGCTGGCAGCTCTCGAATCCGCCGGTGCTGGCCCTCGCCCCGCTGCGGGCGTCGCTTTCGATCTTCGACCGCGTCGGCATGGCCGCGCTGCGGGCGAAGAGTCGCGTGCTGACCGGCTATCTCTTCTGGCTGCTCCGCGAGTTCGCCGCGACCCGGCCCGGCACGCCGTGGGAGGTCATCACGCCGGTGAATCCCGAGGCCCGCGGTTGCCAGCTTTCGATCCTCGTCCACGACCGGCCGAAGGAACGCTTCGCGGCCCTCCGGGACGCGGGCGTGGTCGGCGACTTCCGCGAGCCGAACGTGATCCGGCTCGCGCCGACGCCGCTGTACAACGGGTTCCTTGACACGTGGCGGGCGACCCGGGCCCTGGCCTCGATTTCCTGACGCGGAGCCTTCCCCATGTCGCAACGCGTGATCGTCGTCGGGGCCGGACTGGGCGGATCGCTCGCGGCGCTCTTCTTGGCCCGCACCGGCCGCGAGGTGCTGGTGGTCGAGCGGCGCTCCGACCCGCGCCTGCTCAACAAGGCCGCGGGCCGCTCGATCAACCTCGCGATCTCGGCCCGCGGGATCCACGCCCTCGACCGCGCCGGCCTGACCGGCGAGCTGCTGGCGAACGGCTTGCGGATGCCGGGCCGGATGATCCATCCGGTCGCGGGAGCGCCGATGTTCCAGCCGTACTCGAGCGATCCGAAGCGGGCGATCCATTCGGTGAGCCGCTCGGCGCTGAACCTCTTGCTGCTCAACGCGGCCGCGGCCGAGCGGAAGGTCTCTTTGCGGTTTGACCTGCGGTGCACCGAGATCGATCCGGGCCGGCCCACGGCGACCTTCGCCCGCGCCGACGGCTCGACCGAGACCTTCGAGGCCGACCTGATCGTCGGAGCCGACGGCGCGTACAGCGCGGTCCGCGCGGCGCTCCTCAAGACCGATCGCGTCGACTTCTCGCAGGAGTACCTCTCGAGCGGCTACAAGGAACTCACCATCCCGCCGCGGGACGGCGAGTTCGCGATGGAGCCGAACGCCCTGCACATCTGGCCGCGCGGCGGGTCGATGATGATCGCGCTGCCGAATCCCGACCACTCGTTCACCTGCACGCTGTTCTGGCCGTGGCAGGGCCCCGGCTCGTTCGCCGAGGTGCAGGGCGACGGGCGGGTGCGCGAGCATTTCGCGCGGGTCTACCCCGACGCCGTGCCGCTCATGCCCACGCTGCTCGAGGACTTCCGCCGAAATCCGGTCGGGTCGCTGGTGACCATGCGCTGCCGGCCGTGGGTGCGGGGCAGCGTCGCGATCCTCGGCGACGCGGCCCACGCGATCGTGCCGTTCTACGGGCAAGGGGCGAACGCGAGCTTCGAGGATTGCGAGGCCCTGGTCGACGCGCTCGATCGCCATCGCGGCGACCTGCCCGCGGCCTTGGCGGCCTACGAGGCGGCGCGGCTCGCGAACGCGAACGCCATCGCCGACCTTGCGATCGAGAATTTCCACGAGATGCAGCACAAGACCGCGACCCGCTCGTTCCGCCTCAAGAAGAAGCTCGAGCACGTGCTGCACGACCGGCTCGGCGAACGGTTCATCCCGCTCTACGACATGGTCAGCTTCACCACGATCCCCTACGCCGAGGCCCGCGTGCGGGCGGCCCGGCAGTGGCGGGCGGTGCGGCTTGCGGCGCTCGGCGCCGGCGTCGTCGCGGCGGTTGGACTGGCGACGCTGGCCGCGGCGCTGTCGTGAATCGGCCGCCGATACCATGGCGTCCGTGCCGCCGAGCGAAGCGACCGGAACCGAGAACCCCACGGGAAACTGGGGCCGCCCGCGCTGCGGGGCGTGCGGTCATGACTTGACCGGCGCGGTGACCGCCAACGCGTGCCCCGAATGCGGGCGGCCGCTCGTCGAGGTCTTGGTGCGCGATGGCTCGTCACGCTCGCCGTCGTATCGCTGGCAAACGAAGGCAACGGTATGGGGCCGGCCGGCGATCGCGGTGGCGTTCGGACCGAGCGGCACCGAGCGGCGGGGCAAGGCCCGCGGCTGGATCGCGATCGGCGACGACGCGGTGGGCGTGGTGGCCATCGGCGGCATCGCTCGCGGGATCGTCGCCCTCGGCGGAGTCGCGATCGGAGCCTGCACGGCGGGCGGAATGTCGCTCGGACTGCTGCTCGGAATCGGCGGCTTCAGCATCTCGCCGCTGGGCTTCGCGTTCGGCGGTGTGGCGATCGGAGCCCTTGCCGTCGGTGGCATGGCGATCGGGCTCGCCGCGACGGGCGGTCTGGCGATCGGCCACTTTGCCGCCGGGGGAGAGGCTCTCGGTACTTATCCAATGAAGGACGATCGGCCGATCGCCGCATCGCCCGAGGCGATCGAGTTCTGGGCGGCGCTCGAGCCCATCGTGGGCAACCAAGACCGCGGTTCGAAGCTGCTCATTCCCCTGGCCCTGGTGGCGACGGCGTACGCCGCGATCCTGGTGTCGCTCTCCTTCCCGGCCCTCTTCTCGTGGTGGCGATCGGAGGGCGACGACGCCCGCGACCGCATCCGCCGCGGCGTTTCCTGAGATTCCCATGCCTCGACTCCACGACATCTCGCCCGCGATCGACTCCTCCCTCAAGGTCTGGCCCGGCGACACGCCGCCGAGCCGTGAGATCCTCTGCACGATCGAGGGCGGCGCGTCGGTCACCCTCTCGACGCTGCGGACCACGGTGCACGTCGGAGCCCACGCGGATGGGGCGAACCACTACGGCTCCGGCTCGGGTTGCATTCACGAACGCGATCTCGAGCATTACCTCGGTCCGTGCCAGGTGATCACCGCGAAGGTCGATCGGAAGCAGCGGGTGACGGTGGCCGATCTCGCGGCGGAACCCCGCGAGTCCCGCATCCTCGTCCGCACCGGGACCTATCCCGATCCGGGCTTCTTCAACGAGGATTTCGCGGCTCTCGACCCGTCGCTCATCGACGCGCTGCATGCCCGCGGCGTGATCACCATCGGCATCGACACGCCGAGCGTCGACACTTTCGACTCGAAGGACCTGCCGTCGCACCGGAGGTTCCTCGTGAACGACATGGCGATCCTCGAGGGGCTGCGGCTCGGCGACATCCCGGACGGTCGCTACGAACTGATCGCCCTGCCGCTGCCGCTGGTCGGTTTTGACGCGAGCCCGGTGCGAGCGGTTTTGCGCGAACTGGCGTAAGGACTCGGACCCCGCGTCCCGTCACATCGCGTAGTGCCGGCCGAACCGGTTGGCGATGAAATCGGCGTAGGCGATCTGCTCCATCCGCACGAAGCCCTGCTGCGGGATGCGTCCCTGCATGAGCAGGTCGAGCACCGCGCAGACGCCGGCGGCGGTGGTGATCTGGATGCCCGTCCATTCCTCGCCGTCGATCACCTTGTGCAGCACGGCGTTGGCGTAGGTCCGCTCGGTGAGCTTGCCGCGCACCATGCCGATCGCCGAGACGTAGATCACGATCTGGTCCTGCATCGTGGTCGGGATGGCCCGTTCGAAGATCTTCCCGAGCTCGTCGCGGTGGTCACGCATCGCGAGGTCATCAAGCAGGAACTTGATGAGCTTCTGGTGGCCCGGATAGCGGATCGTCTTGTAGTTGACGTTGCGGGCCCGGCCCATGAGCGAGTCGGCCAGCGTGCCGAGACCGCCCGAGGTGTTGAACGCCTCGAACTCGATGCCGTTGATCAGGATCGTCTCGAGCTGCTCCATCGGCGGGACGAGCGTCATCTTCCCGTCGATGAGGGCCTCGCAGGGGTTGCAGTACTCGTTGATGAGCCCGTCGGTCGACCAGGTCAGGTTGTACTTCAACTGGTTGTCGGGGAACCGCGGCAGGGCCCCGACCCGCAGCCGCAGGTCGTGGATCTCGTCCATGCCCTGCACGAGATGCGTGGCGACGATGGTGATGAAGCCCGGGGCGAGGCCGCACTGCGGGATGAACGCGGTGCGGGCGCCCTTCGCGAGTTCCTGCGTGGCCTTGGTGACCGCGACGTCCTCGGTGAGGTCGAGGTAGTGCGAGCCGTGGATCTTCGCCCGCTCGGCGATCAGCCGGTTGCAGCGGAAGGGGGCACACGAGATCACCGCCGCGGTTCCGGCCAGGATCCGGTCAAGGGCCGCCGCGTCGGCGAAGTCGATCACGTGACCGGTGACCGCTGGATAGGTACGGGCGATCGGCTCGACGCTCGGGGCATGGCTGTCGGCGACGCGGACGCGGTAGTCGCCGCAGGTCGCGAGCAGGTGGGCGGCCATACGGCCGATCTTTCCGGCGCCGATCAGGGCAATGTCACGCATGAGGATCTCGGGAGAGCGGGGAGGTCGGGGAAATGGCCGGGACGTTAGGTCGCCAACCGGTCTTCCCTCATCGGCAGGAAGCGGGGGCCGGCCGTACCCCGAGGACTCGTCCGGGAAGTGGCCGGCCGCCGGGGGCCGACGCTACCATCCCGATCCCTCCCGCAATGTCCGGACCGCGCGGTCCGGCGACTCCCGATTCACTCCCGAGAACCCCAGGAGCATCCGATGGCCGGCGCCGCCTTCCAGTTCACCGACGCGAACTTCGACCAGCAGGCCGTGAACGGCTCGATGCCCGCCCTCGTCGACTTCTGGGCCGAGTGGTGCGGTCCGTGCCGCATGCTTGGGCCGACCATCGAGGACCTCGCGAAGGATTACTCCGGCCGAGTCCTCGTCGGCAAGATGGACACCGATGCGAACCAGGCGACCGCCGTGAAGCTGGGCATCCAGTCGATCCCGACCGTGATGCTCTTCAAGAACGGCCAGCTCGTGCAGAAGTGGGTCGGCGTTCGCCCGAAGGCCGAGTTCACCAAGGCCCTCGACGCGGCGCTGGCGGGTTGAATCGACGTCAGCCGCGGGCCGGGAGGCCGACGCTACCGCAGAGTTGATCGATCGCGGCCCGCACGGGCAGCGAGGGGATCGCGCCGCGCCGGGTCGCCGCGAGGGCTCCGGCCGCGCAGCCTTCCTGCAGGGCCCGTTCGATCGCCCGCCCCGCCGCGATCGCCGCGGCGAACGCCCCGACAAACGCGTCGCCGCAGCCGACCGTGTCGATCGCGTGGACCGGGAACGACGGCTGTTTCCAACGCCGATCGCCCCGCGCCGCGATCGCCCCGTCGCGGCCGAGCGTGATGATGACGAGCGCCGCGGGAAGGCTTGACGCGAGGGCCTCGAGCGCGCGATCGGGCGCAAGCTCGGGATGCGTCAGCGTCGCCGCCTCGTGCTCGTTCACGATGAGGGCGTCCAGCCGATGCAGCGGAAGCGACAGCACGCCGCGATCGGCGGGCGCCGCATTGAGCCAGACGCGGGCGCCGCGGTCGGCGGCGGCATCGATCGTCTCGGCGAGCAGGGCGGTTTCGTGCTGCAGAAGGACGAGCGAGTCGGCCCCGACCGCCGCGATCGCCTTCGCGAGATCGTCGCGGTCGAATCGCGCGTTCGCCTCGGGCACGATCGCGATTGCGTTCTCGCCGTTCGGCGCCACTTGGACGAAGGCCGTGCCGCTCGGGCCGTCGTCGATGCGGCAGGCGGAGGTGTCGACGCCGCGCTCGCGCAGCGCCTCGAGCACGAACGCCCCGTCGTGGCCCGTCCGCCCCGCAAAGGTCACCGCCGCGCCGGCCATCGCCGCCGCCGCCGCCTGGTTCGCCCCCTTGCCGCCGGGATGCACCTCGATCCCGCGGGCCGTCACCGTCGCCCCTGAAGGCACGATCTTCGGTACCGCGACGACGCGATCGACCATGATCGAGCCGATTACCGTCACGCGGCCGGCCGTGGATCGGGCATCGAGCGAACGCTCTCGGTCGGAACCCATGGGCCGACATCATGACGGGCCGCCGCGATCGATACCCGAGTTCGCGGCAAAACCGGCTGTTTCCGCCGCCGGTCTCCCACGGCCGAGAACCTCAGGCCGCGTGCCGGGGCCGCGTCCGGGCACCGCAACCCTTGCCGACGCCCCCGCCCCCGGCTACCTTTCCCCGTTCGCCCCCGGTCCGACCCCGTCGATCCGCGGCCGAGACAATCCAAGCAGTCGGATTCCCACGGGCCTGTAGCTCAATTGGGAGAGCGCATCCATGGCATGGATGAGGTTGTCGGTTCGATCCCGATCAGGTCCACTTCGAGAGCCCCGAGGTCGTTCAGCCGCGAGCTGATGTCTCGGGGCTTGTCGTTTTTGGGGGTTTTTGAGGCGGCGAAGTGTCCAGGATTGCAGTTCGCGTGAGCTTCTCGCATCTGCGGCCCCGGACGAATGATCCGTCGACAAGGCGAAGTTTCAATCGGTTCGGGCCGAGTGCCGGCAGATGACCGCCTCCGCCTCGCGGATGGCCAAGCCTCTCGAACCGAAGTCCGGGAGTATCCGTTCGCTATTGCACCTGCAGCGCCTCCCGCAAGCTCTCCACCCCCGGCGCACTTCCTCGCGCGACGCCGGGCGCCGTCGCCTCCAGTTTCGTATCCGCGTCGCGGATCGCGGCCGCGACGAGCGGATGCGTGTCGTCAAAGCCGCTCATGCGGGCGCTCGCGAGAAAGCCAAGCAGCGACAGCGTTACCGTGTACGCCGCCGTCCAGTCGACGGTCACCACGTCCGCTGGACGGCAGCGAAGGATTTCGCACCAGGGCGCGGGTAGCAGCAGCAGGCAATGCCCGTGGCGGATGCGGACGACTCCTGCCCGTTCCCAGCCCGTCGCCGCTTCCGACACGCTGCGGTAGGCATAGCTTGTCGACTGGGCGACGTCGCGAAGCCGCACGCCGCGCGGGCTGCCGATGAGTTGCACGATGAGAAACGAGCGGCAGTCGTTGCCGAGCACGTCGCGCGAGCGAAGCAGCAGGGTCGCAGCGCCGGAAACCGCCTCGCCGGACGCCTTGGCATCGCGACCGGGATCGGGCGGGCCCTGGCGGTCGAGGCGGTCCCAGAGGCCAACGCGAGGATCATCCTTGGCGGAAGCCGCGAACTTGTTCAGCCGCTGGCGGTTCAGCCGTCCTCGGTTCGCGCGGAGCCAGGCGTGAAGGCCCTCGCGCAGCCGCGGCTGCGACGGTACCCATTCGAGCGTGCACCAGACCAATGCTTCCGGATCGATGACCTCGAGGGGGGCGCTGCCGAGCGTCGCCGCACGCGATGGCTGCAGCGGAAGGCCAAACGCCCGCCACTGCGCGTGCAGGACGTCGAGCAAGGTCTCGCGAAGGCGTTCTTCACAAGTAGTAGGCGAGGTCGTCATGGCCGAGGTCCTCGATGATCCGCTTGAGGGCGGGACGAAGGCGATGCTGCGGATCGGGCATGCGAATGGCCCACGCGAGCGCGAACTCGAGATCGACGGCGGTGGGCTTGAGTTGGATGAGGTCGTCGAGGTGGATCTCCTGCCGGCCGCCCAGGTCGTCGGACGCTGCGTAGAGCTTGAGCGCGATCAGGTCGAGACGACCAAGCAGGTGCAGGGCGAGCCGAGGTCCGATGCGGAACGTCACCAGTCGCGAGTCAAAGCCGTCCGGCAGGCCTTCGGACACGATCTGCTGCGGACCGAGGTTCACCCACGCGGGGAGAGTCCCGCCGAGTTCCGGATGGGCCGCGGCGACTCGATCGATCGCCCGTCGCACCGCCGGCGGAAAGGTCCCGATCGCGATGGCTTCCAGCGTCGTGGCCTCCCACTCGGCGAGCACATCAACATCTCGAGTGGTCCGGACGGTGAGATTCTGGAGGGCCAAGGCGGTCCCACCGCAGACGATCCACTCGACGGGCGGGGCGTCCTCGAGGACGAGCGCGTCGTGCAGTTCGCGCAGAAGCGTGGGGAGGTCGTTCAGGTGGCTGTCCATGGGAGAAGCACGAAGAAGAAGAGCGGTTCAAGCGCCGTGTTTAAGCATTATAGCCGCTATTTCCAAGCAGACAAACCGCTGTATCGGCGAATACTGCCCATGAAGCCGAGCAATCGCAAGGTGACCTCGAAGTCTCAATTCCGATAATCAAGAGGCCCCCGGTGGCCGACCGTCCACTCCGCATCAGTTCCGGCGATGGGGCCGAACCTCGTCGCGGATGGGTGCGAGCGTTGGCCGACGCCTGAAGAACACCGACCCGTGCCGCCGCGCTACGCCATCGAGCGGAGCGCCAAGATCACCAGGATCGGCACCATTCCGGCGCAGCAGATCGCCGCACCGCCGAAGAGGATCGCGACGCTGGCGAGGCCGGCGGTCCACCACGAGCGGGCGACGAGGTTTCGCAGGATCAACGCCAGGTAGATGATCCCCACGCCGTAGAAGACGCTGCTCGATACGAGGCCTCCCGTCTTCAGCACCGAGTCGAGGGGCATGAACAGCGACGACCCCAGCGTCAGATGGCCGGTGCAGTAGAGGCTGGCGGTGAGATGCTCGGCATAGCCGAGGCCGCTGCGAAAGAAGATCGCCCACGCGAGCAGCGCGAACACCGGGGCGTGGAGCACGCCGAGGAGCTGCCCGAATCGCTGCGAGGCGTCGAGCAGGGCCTTCTGCAGGGCGGCGTCGTCGGCGTCGACCGGCGCCGCGAACATGGGCGGAAGCACCGAGAACATCAGGAAGATCGTCATCGCCATGATGGTCAGCGAGTACCGCACCGGTCCGATGTAGACCACGCGATGGCCGTCGAGGTAGTCGCGAATCATGCCGCCCGGCCGTCGCGTGAGCTCGACGATGGTCCGCAGCCAGCCGCGGCTGAGGTGCAGTTCCGATTGCAACGCCTCGCGCACCTCGCGGCCGGTGATGCGGCCGGAAGATGCCTTCTGTCCGCAGCTGCCGCAATAGGGGGTCTCGAACGGTTGGCCGCAGTTGAGGCACTTCATGGACGGGCCGAAAGGTATGGTCGTCTTGACCGATGCTCAAGCGACGCGGCGCTCGCCGTTACCGGCCTTCGGACGCAGCCGGATTTCGCTTGAGTCAAGCCGATCCTCGTCCATAATCGGGGGGTGCCTCGCCGCGCCCCCATCGTTCCACTCGTCCTCTCGATGTTCGTGCCGGGCGTCCACGCGGCGGACATCTACGCCACGAACTTCGACAACTACGCCACCGGCACCCTTTCGGGCCAGCTGGCGTGGATCGGCACCGGCGGCACGTGGGCGGTGAGCGGCGTGGTGAACGCGCCGCAGCTCCCTGCGAACGTCCTTGGCCCGGGCGTCTCGGGCGGCGTCAATCCCTACGGCGGCAAGGGCCGCATGGTCCGGCTCTGCACCGAGCGGTTCAACGCGGGGCGCACCAAGGCGTGGCTCGATCTCGCGAACAGCGGACGCTGGGCCGCCGCGAGCGGAACCGCCAGACGCGTGCTGGAGACCCGCGTCAAGATCAACGTCCCGGCGGGCCAGTCGCTGCCGGCGGCGTTCGGGATCATGATCTCCCGCGATCCGATCGTGATTTCCGGCGGCTTCGTCGTCTCGGCCCAGGACGGCGCGATCTCGCTGCTCGACGGCGGACACGCGGCGGGCAACCGCATCGCGACCGGCGTCTCGGCCCCGCTGAACGCGTGGAACGACTTCACCTATCGCTGGAACGTCGACACCGGAGAGGGCACGCTGCTCATGAACGGCGTCGAGATCGGCAACCAGGTCACGGCCGCGACCGGATCGGTCTACGCGTCGAATCTCGTCGCCGCGACGGACGCCGCCCCGGGTCTCCTCAACGCGTTCGGCTGTTTCGATGACTTCGGCCTCGCGGCGGTCGCTTCGACGGTCGCATGTCCGGGCGACTTCGACGGGAACGGCACGCGTGATGCGGCGGACCTTGCGGCCCTGCTCGGCGCGTGGAGCACGCCCGCGGCGGATCTCGACGGTGACGGCACGACCGGGGCGGCCGACCTCGCGGTGCTGCTCGCGGCGTGGGGATCGTGTCGTTGAACCGCGGCAGTCCCGGCACCGACGCGACCGATCAACGGCCCGCAGGCCCGCGCCACGGCTCGACCGGCTTGCGCTTCCGCAGGCCCTTCGTGAAGATCCGTCGCCAGGTGCCGAAGATCGATTGCACTTTCGCCTTGAACGACAGCTCCGAACGCCAGAAGCGGAACATGGGCAGGCCCCGGTGCACGGGGGCCGCCACGCCGAGGGTCCGGAGCGCGATCGTCCGCCCCCAGACGCTTCCGCGGGCCGCGATCAACCAACGCTGGGCCCGCGGCAGGCAGTCGGGCGCGACCTCCTCGAGATGGAGGTAGCCGTCGCGGACCGCCGCCTCGAGGCGGGCGAGCCCGACCGGGGTCCGCGCGAGCACCAGCGAACGGCCGACCTCGTTGCCGTCCTTGGGCGGCGAATGCCACGGGTCGCCGACGGCGATGTCGGCGAACTCGCCGGTGTGGTCGACGCAGAGGTTGCAGCGCCACTGCTTGTGCGGCACGAGCACCTCGCCCCAGGCCTGGTCGTAGGTGAGCGAACCTTCGCCTTCCTTGCCGGACGGGTCGATCCAGCGGGCGCGGGCCCGGCCCGGCCAGCCCTCGCCGCGATAGTGCAGCGAGAGCAGCTGCGATCCGGTCGGCATCCCCATCGCGGCGAGCATGGCCTCCGAGCCTTCGGTTCCCGGGGTTCCCGCGCAGAAGAACGCGACGACCACGTCGAGTTTCGCGTCGAGCTCGGGCCGGAGGCGACGGGTCCGCTGCACCGCGAGCACGTCACAGGGCTTGCCGACGAAGAGGCAGGAGCCCGGCGCCTCCATGATGCGGTCGAGCCCGTCGCACGGGCTTGCGGGCGCGTATCGCGAGCCGGCCCGAGCCTCGATGTCGGCGCGCGATCGGCTGAGGTAGGTCGTGTTGAGCAGCGGCTCGCCTTCGCGGAACCCCGCGTGCAGCACGCCGTGGACGTTCATCCGTTCGAGGGCGTGCAGGCCAAGGGCGGTCGCGACCCCGCCGCTCGAGCCACGCCAGCGGACGGCCTTGTCGGTCGCCCAGCCCTCGTAGAGCTTCAGCACCGGACCGAACGCGTCGCGGAGCGAAGGGATCGTCGCGGGATCGAGCGGCCCGTCGCGGGTGACCGAGGCGCCCGGGCATACCTTTGCCGCATCGCCGAGGACCGGCTCGTCGCCGCGGACCAGCGGACGCCGACCCGAACGCTTGGCGTCGATCATCGTGATGCGATCGGGGGCGAGCACGGCGCACGCGCCGCAGCCGCAGCACAGCCCGCGTTCCGCGACGGATCGGATGTCGAGGACCGGGAGCTGCACCCGCCCGTCATCGGCCAGCGGGGGGGAGCGACTTGACCACCGCGTCGAACATCGTCTCGACCGAGGCGATGGCTTTCGGCACGCTCTGGACGAGCGTCGCCCGGAGCTCGTCCCGGCGGCGGTACCACTCCACGGTGCGGGTCGCGATCTCGCCGGGCCGGGCCGTTCTCAATTCGATGACGGCATCGCCGGCCCCGACCGTCTCGAACACCGGCCCCGTCTTCAGGCTATACGCGAGACCGACCGCCGGCGTCCTCGAGCTGAGGGCCGCGATGCAGGCGTGCATGCGGATCCCCACGAAGAACGAGCATCGGGCGATTCGCGACTTGGCCTCAACCGCGGACTTGGGCGAGAAGACCGGCAGCACCTCGATCCCTCGGGCGATCAGGCGGTCCCGGATCTCGCGCTGCGCTTCGGCATCGCTGTCGCGGTCGCCCGGCGCTCCGTGGACATGGACGACCGGGAGCAGTGGACGGCCTCCCGACTCGGCCGAAAGCGCCACCAGCATGGACTCGAACTCGCTCGCGGTGTCGAGCGAGATGCCGAACGAACCGTGGGCCGGACCGCGGGAGACCAGTCCGCTGAGGTTGAACCCGATCGGACCGTCGTCGCGCGGGAGCGAGGCGTCCGGCACGTCGTAGGGCAGCGTGAAGGCGACATCCGCCGAAAGTCCCGCGTCGGGCCGTATGCCGAGCAACAGCTCGTGGCTCTTCCGGTCGCGAGCCCACGCTTGGGAGGCTCCTCGCACCAGCCTCTCCATCGTGGCCCGCGACTCCGGATCGTCGTAGGGCCCGAAGGTCTGGGGCATGAGAATGAGCGGCGCGCCGACCCGAAGCGCCAGTTCCTTGGTCGCGGACATGGCCGCGAATCGTCGCGGGCCGTAGATCGTCGCGAAACTGTCGCCGCCGGAGACATCGAGCGACGCGGCGCCCCGCATCAGGCGAGAGAGCGGATCAAGCCAACCCAAGCCGCAGCGGCCGAGGACCAGCGACCGTCGGATGTTGCCGGGTGCCCAAGGCTTCTTGGAGTAGACGGCCGGGAATCCGACGAACTGCACCCCGCCGATCGTCTCCTCCGTCGGTGCGGACAGCCGATCGCAGCCCAAGTACGGCGTGCAACCGCGACGACCGAGCCCGGAGGCGATGGACAGGCCCAGCGCCTGGACCCCGAGATTGAGCGAGTAGGGATCTCCCCAGAGGATGGGGACGCGCGGTCGTTGCGCCTCACTGGTCGACATGTGGGGCAGAATACCCGCGAAGCACGCGCCGCGCGGCGATCGGAACGAACGGAGGCGCCGTTCGCTCGTCTCACTCGGCCGTCGACCCGAGCGGCCCGCGCTCGAGCGGCCGCACTCGCGCCGCAAGGTGGATCACCTTGGCCACGAACTCCGACGGCCGGAACGGCTTCTGCATGAATCGGTCCTCATCGTCGCCGAACCGATGGCGGAGATCCTCGGGGGACGCGAGCCCGGACATGAAGAGCACCTCGAGGCCAGGATGCGTCTCCTGCAAGCGCTCGGCCAGTTCCGAACCGCACATTCCCGGGAGTCCGACATCCGTCACGAGGACAGCGATCCTCGGCACGGTGCGGGCGGCGGCGAGGGCCTCGGCCGGGTCGCTGCAGGCGAGCAGGCCGAATCCCGCGGTATCGAGCACCTGCGAAAGTAAGGTACGGACCCGGAGGTCGTCCTCGACGAGGAGGATGACGGGAGACGGAGGCGCGGTTTGCGTCGGCTGGAGGTGTTCGACACTCATGGTCTCGACGGTACGGGCCGGTCCCTCCGTCCTGAGGTGGGAGGGCACCCGCTTCGGTCCATCGCCGCTCCGGCCTTCCGGGGCGGACTCCCCGGGGCCGCTACCTTTCCGGCATGATCCGGATCGGGCCGTTGATTCTTGCGGCGACGCTGGCGGGTTGCCACGCGACGGACCGGGTGCCGCCCGACCGTCCCGCGACGATCGTGCTGGGCATCGCCCAGGACGGCGGCGTGCCGCAGGCGGGCAGCTTCGCCGACCCGCGCTGGGACCGGCCCGGCGACGCGCGTCAGGTCGTCTCCCTCGGCATCGTCGATCCGCGCACCGGCACTCGCTGGATGATCGACGCGACGCCCGACTTCCGTCGCCAGCTCACCGACCTGCGGCGCACCGGCGTCGGTGAAGATCGTCCGGTCGTCGACGGGATCTTCCTCACGCATGCCCACCTGGGGCACTACCCCGGCCTGATGTTCCTCGGCTACGAGTCGATCGGGGCGACCGGCGTGTTGGTCTGGGCGATGCCGCGGATGGCGGAGTTCCTCGCGACGAACCAGCCGTGGAAGCAGCTTGCGACCCGCGGCCACATCGCGGTGAAGCCGCTGGCCGCCGGCACGCCGATCGGCCTCGGAGACGGGCTGACGATCACGCCTTTCCTCGTGCCGCACCGGCAGGAGTTCTCCGAGGTCGTCGGTTTCCGCATCGACGGCCCCGACCGCTCGGTGCTCTGGCTGCCCGACATCGATTCGTGGGCCGAATGGGACGCGCTCGGCACGCGGCTCGAGGATGTGCTTGCGACCGTCGATGTCGCGTACCTCGACGGGACGTTCTTCGCGAACGGCGAGATCCCCGGTCGCGACATGAGCGGATTCCCGCATCCGTTCATCGCACAGACCATCGAGCGCCTGCGGCCGCTGCCGGCGGCCGAGCGGGCGAAGGTCCGCTTCGTGCACCTGAACCACACCAATCGGGCGCTCCAGCCCGGCACCGCCGAGCGGAAGGCGATCGAAGCCGCGGGCATGCGGGTGGCGGAAGAGGGCGAGATCGAGGGCCTGTGACCGCGGCTCAGTCGGCGACCTTCGGGGCCCGCAGCACGAGGCCCAGCACCAGCGGCACCAGGAAGATCGTGAAGATCGTCGAGACCAGCAGGCCCCCCGCGACGACGGCGCCGAGTCCGCGGTAGAGCTCGCTGCCCGGGCCGGGCGCGAGAATCAGCGGCAGCAGGCCGGTCACGCTCGTGAGGCTGGACATGAGGATCGGCCGGATGCGGGTGCGGACGCTCTCGGCGATCGCCGCCCGCGGCGGCAGCGGCACGCCCTTCGCGGGAACCGGTGCGCCGGGCAGCCCGCGGAACGCAAGGTCGGACGGCGTCTCGTCGGCGGTGCCGAGCATGAAGGTGCGGGCCTGGTGCACAAGGAGGATCGCGTTGTTCACGACCACGCCGATGAGCACCACGAACCCGAGCATGGTGAGCACGTCGAGCGTCTGCATCGGCATGAGCGGTACCGACAGCGACCAGAGGAACACCGCGAAGAGCGCCGCGAAGCCGCCGACGCAGGCCAGCGGAACGCTGAAGAGGATCACCAGCGGCAGCGTGAAGCTCTGGAAGAGCACCACCATCACGAGGTAACAGACGAGCAGGGCGAGGAACATCGAACTGCCGAGCAGGCCGATCGCCGTGCCGTCGCCGAGCAGCGTGGCCCGGATCTCGCCGAGCTTGCTCGCGCTGCCCGCGACCGCGGTGCGGACCGTGGGCGGAATCGAGCCGTCGTCGCGCCCCGCAGCCAGCGTGCTCTCGATGGTGCGGATCGCCTCGTCGAGGGCCATGGTCTGCGGCGCCGTGACCTGCAGGCTGACCGCCCGCTGGCGATCGACGTGGTTGATCTGGGTGGGGGCGGTGCCGCGCTCGATCCGCGCCAGCGAGCCGAGGGCGACGGTGCGGCTCGCCGGCGTCGCGATCGGCGCGTCAATGAGCTCGCCGAGGTCGCGCGATTCGACCCGTTCGCCGGCAAGGGCCGAGCCGGTCTCGATCACCTTCAGGTCGACCGACTCGCCGCCGAGTCGGTACTCGCCGACGAGGGCGCCGTCGCCCGCGGCCATCACGCTCATCGCGAGGGTCGCCGGCGAGAGGCCCGCGTCGGCGAGGGCGCGATGGTTGGGCTTCAGCCGCAGTTCCGGCCCGGGAAGGTTGAAGCTCGGCGGATCGGGCTGCACGGAGCCGGGGCCGAACGCGCCCATGAGCCGTCCGAAGGTCGCGCCGGCGGCCCGCGTCACCGCGTCGAGGTCGTCGGCGATGAAGTCGACCCGCACCGCGCTGCCCGACGAGCCGCTCGTGCGGAAGAGCGGAACCTGGAAGGCGAACGCGAGCGATCCGGGCAGCACCTCGGAACGAGTGGCGTGGTTCAGCAGGTACTCGTTCGCCGTCGCCCGGTCGCCGTCGGCGGCGACGCCGCCGTGGAACATCGCGCCGGGGAACGAGACCACGAAGTAGTTCTCGACCGGCGAGGGCTGGATCGTCGCGCCGACCTTCCACGCCATCCACGGGGCGACGGGCACCGCGGGCAGCGCGGCCTCGGCGGCGGCCCGCTCGGGCGAATCGGCCGGCAGCCGGCCCGCTTCCCAGTACGGACGGATCGTCGACTCGATGCGCTGGGCCATCTCGACCTGCCGGTCGAGGCTGGTGCCGGGCGGGGCGAGGATCAGGCCGAACACGAGGTTGCGGTTGCCGCGCGGCAGGTAGTCCTGCGGCGGGACGAGGGCCCACGAGCCGACGATCGAAAGGGCGGTCAGGACCAGCGCCAGCAGGGCCGACGCGGCGCGGGAGCCCGACAGCCGGTAGATCGTCCGGGCGATGAGGGTCGAAAGCCGCCCGCTCCAGCCCGAACTCGTGAGCGAATCGGTACCGTCGCGAAGCGGCTTGAGGAATCGCGCCGACGCCGCGGGCACCACCGTGATCGCCACGACCATCGACAGCAGCACGCTGACCGAAAGGGCGATCGCGATGTCGCGGAAGAGCTGGCCGACCTCGTCCTGTACCAGGAGAATCGGGATGAAGACGACGACCGTGGTCAGCGTCGAGCCGAGCACCGCCCGCCAGACCTCGTTGGTCGCGTCGATCGATGCCCGCACCGGCGACTTGCCCATCTCCATGTGCCGCCAGGTGTTCTCGAGCACCACGATCGCGTTGTCGACGAGCATGCCGACCGCGAATCCGAGGCCGGCCAGGCTGATCACGTTCACGGTGCGCCCGAGGGCGAGCAGCACCGTGACCGTCCCGATGAGCGAAATGGGAATCGCGATGCCGATGATGACGATCGCCCGCCACGAGCGCAGGAACAGCAGCAGCGTGAGGGTCGCGAGCAGGCCGCCCTGCCAGATGTTGCTGCGGACGAGGGCCAGGGCGTCGTCGATGTAGACGGTCTGGTCGTAGACGAGGCGCAGCTCGAGCGGCGGAACGAGGCCGAGCTTCCCGCTCTCGACCGCCAGCAGGCCGCTCGCGGCGTTCAGGTCCTCGAGCGCCGCCCGCACCCCGCCCATCACCTCGACCACGTTCGAGCCGACCTCCTGCTGCACGTTGATCGCGATGACCGGCCGCCCCGAGCTGCGGACGAAACCGCTCGGCTTCTTGTGGGTCACCACCGCCTCGGCCACGTCGCGCACCAGCACCGGCCGCCCCTCGCGGATCGCGACCACCGTCGCCTCGATCTCGTCGATGCCGGCGAACTGCCCGATGGCCCGGATCGCGACCTCGCTCTTCGCCTCGCGGATCGAGCCGGCGCTCGCGTTCCGGTTCGCGGCGGCGAGGGCGGCGACCAGGTCGTCGACGGTCAGGCCGCGCTGGGCGAGGCGGGTCGCGTCGAAGCGGACCTGCACCTCGCGCTCGCGACCGCCGAGCACGCCGACCTCGGACACGCCGTTCACCCGCTCGATGCGCGGCTTGATGCGGTCTTCGGCGAAATCCTGCAGGGTGCGGATGTCGAAGGTCGCGTCGTCGCCGCCCTCGAGCACGATCCACGCCACGTAGTCGCGGTCCTGCGGGTCGCTGGCCTCGACCACCGGCTGGTCGACGCCGGGCGGATAGCTGCCGACCTGCCGCAGGCGGTCACTCACCTCGCGGAGGGCGTCGTCCTGGTCGGTGCCGACCGCGAACTCGAGCCGGATCTGCCCGGTGTTCTGGCTCGATTGGCTGGTCATCTGCCGGACGCCCGCCACTCCCTGCAGCTTCTCCTCCTGCTTCTCGACGATCGAGCGCTCGACTTCGGCCGGGCTCGCGCCTTCCCAGAAGGTCGACACGCTCACGATCGTGCTTTCCACGGTCGGCGTGAGCTGGATGGGCAGCGTGCGCAGCGCGAGCACGCCGGCCAGCGTGACCAGGATCACGCCGACGATGACCGTGACCGGATGCCGGACGCTGCCTTCGACGATCTTCACCGCGGGCTCCCGGCAGGCGTCGCGGCGACGGCCGCCATCGGCATGAGCCGCTCGTTGCCCTCGACCACGACGGTGGCGCCGGCGGCCAGCCCGCCGGATTCGAGCGCGACGCCGTCGCCGAGGGGAAACGCGACTCGGACCGCGATCGGCATGGCCTTGCCGTCGACGACCGAGTAGACGATCGGGCTCGTGCCTTGCCAGACGAGGGCGTCTTTCGGCACCACGATCCACATCCGCGGCTCGCCCTGGGCGACGAACGCCTCGAGCGCGAGTCCCGGCGCGAATTGTCCGGACCCGTTCGCCACCTCGACGACCGCATGGAAGGTGCGGGCCCGCGGGTCGACCTCGGGAATCACGCGGAAGCCGAGCGCGGACACCGCCTCGCCGTTGACGGTCTGCACCGTGGCGGGGGGCGCCTCGCGGCCGTCGCCGGCGGCGGCCCGGGCCGGACCCCAGAGTTCCTGCGGCACGTCGAACCAGCCCTCGAGCCGCGAGGTTTCCGACAGCTCGACGACCGGCGCCCCGTCGGCGACCCAGCCGCCGACCTCGCAGCGCTTCGCGAGCACCGTGCCGGCGAACGGGGCCTTCACCTCGAGATCGGCGATCCGCTCCGCGAGCAGCGTGCCGTCGCTGCGGATCACGTCGGCGACCCGCCGGGCCTGCTCGGCCGCGGCCCGCGCCACCGTGACCGCGCTTTCGGCGTCGAGCATCTCGCGGGGATTCGTCGCGCCCGCCTCGCTGGCCGACGCCATGAGGGCCAGCGTCCGCTCGGCCAGCGTGACCGAAGCCTCACGCTCGACCACCGTCGCCTCGGCGGCGGCGAGCGAAGCTCGGTTCGACGCCAGCGCCAGCCGCAGCCGGGTCGCGTCGAGCCGGACCAGCGCCGCCCCCGCCGCGACCGCGTCGCCCTCGCGGACGAGCAGCTCGGCCACGATGCCGCCTTCCTCGGCGGCCACCGTCACCCGGCGGGCGGCCCGTAGCTCGCCGAAGACCTTCTTGCGCGGTGCGAGCGACCGCTCCTCGGCGATCGCGACCCGGACGGGCGTCGGTGGCGGACCGGGCGGCGCCTGGGAGACGGCAAAGGCCGCCGACGATGCGGCAAGCACGAGCGCGAGCGAACGCAGGAGTCCATGGGAAGGCGACATGGGGTGGGCATGGTACGGCTCGAGCGCCGCGGGGTTGCGTGCCGGGGAATTCGCTCAACGGGCGGACGGCGATGGTCCGATGTCCCTCCGGAAGTGGATGCTGCAAACTCCAGCCCGCCGTCGACGACGTTCGTCCGTTCCCTCGCCGGCCGGCTGGTGCTGCTCGGCGTCGTGCCGGCCTTCGTGCTCATGTCCGGAGTGCTCGGGTGGAACGCGATCGACCGGTTCGAGCGGATGGAGGCCCGGGCCGAGGATGAGCTGTTGCGCGAAGCGCTGGTGATCGCGTCCGACGTCGAGCGGTCGAACGCCGAGGCGGTACGGATCGCCCAACTCATCGCGACCGTGCAGGAGGCCGGGCTCTTCGGCGATCGCGCCCGCACCGTCGAGACGCTGCGGCGGGTGCTGGCCGCCACGCCGGGCATCACCGGGGCCTATGTCGGGTACGAGCCCGATGCCGACGGCCGGGATGCCGCGTCGGCGTCCGCCGATCCGGCCGGGTGGCGCGAGGCCGGAGGGCGTTTCGTGCCCTATCTCTTCCGCGACTGGACCCGCGGCGATTCGATCGCGATCAAGCCGCTTGCCGACTACGAGACGAGCCTCTACTACGACGGCTGTCGCCGGCTCTTCCGCGAGCGCGGCGAGGCGACGGCGATGGTGACCGAGCCCTACCTCTACGAGGGCCAGCTCATCGTCGAGCAGACCTTCCCGATCGTGATCGACGGCAATTTCCGCGGCATCGGCGGTACGGATCGCAGCCTGGCGACGATCGAGGAGATCGTGCGGAGCCGCGCGATGGCCATCGGGGCCGACGCGTACCTCGTCTCGCGCCGCGGGAACTTCGTGGTCGCGACGGTCGATCCGCCGGTGGGCGAGAAGGCGGGCGCCGGGCGGAAGGCTCTCCGCACCACCGAGCTGGCGAAGAGCCCGCAGGCCGCGATGCTCGGACCGTTGGTGGCGGTGGCCGACCTGGATGGTGCCATCCAGGACGCGACCAGCGCGGACGACGGAAGCGATCGGCTGTGCGCCGCGGTGCGGATCCCGACCGGCGACTGGACGCTCATCGTGACGAAGACCCGCGAGTCGGTGCTCGGGCCGATTCGCGCGACGGTGATCGGAAGCGCGGTCGGTCCGCTCCTGGCCCTCGGCCTTGCGGGCGGGCTCGTCGCGTGGCTCGCGGTGCGTACCGGCCGTCGGGTCCAGGATGCGGCGCGCGGAGCCGACGCGATCGCGGCCGGCAATCTCGCGGCGACGATCCCGGCGTGCGACTCGAGCGACGAGGCGGGATGGCTGGTGCGCAGCCTCATTCGCATGCGTGACGATCTTGCGAGCCTGCTCGGCGAGGTGAAGGAAGCGGGCGTCACGCTCGACACGAGCGCCCACGAGCTGAGCGCGTCAGGCCGCGAGCAGTCCGACATGGCTCGCCGGTTCGGCGAAACGACGAGCGAGATCGCCGCGGCCTCGCGGCAGATCGGTGCGACCGGGCAGGAGCTTGCCCGCACCATGGACCAGGTCGACGCCGCCGCGAAGGAGGCCGCGGGCCTCGCGGGCGACTCGCGAAGCGAACTGGCGGCCGCCGACGCGACCATCCGCGAGCTTTCCG
>JBIKVN010000025.1:0-20926 GCA_044356865.1 Phycisphaerales bacterium
CCTTCCTCGACCCATTGGCCCGGCGCCACCGCCAGCGTCGCGAGCTGCCCGTCGGAGGTCGCGCGGACCTCGACGGTGCGGGCCGATCGCCAGCGTGGCGTTCCGGCGCTCGTCTCGACCACCTCGTCGCGCGAGATACCCAGGATGGACGCGGCCGCGTCGAGCAGCAGCCCGTGCGTCACGATCGCCTCGACCAGCGTCGCCTCCGAACTGCGCCGGTCGGACCCCATCGTCACGTCCTTCTCGCGGATCTCGGCGAGTTGCGACCGGACCGTCGCCGCCGCGACCTGCGCGTCGGCCAGCGGCTCGCCGACGCCGCCGCCCGCCTCGCGCACGGTCTCGAGCTGCCGGATGCGGGCTTCCCACTGGCCGAGCGCCGCCTCGAGATTCCGGGCGTGGGCCTCGTGGGCCTCGTGCAGCGGATCGTTCGCGTCGACGATCGCCTGCGCCCGCGCCACCGCCGCCTCGGCCTCGGCGATCTTGCCCTGCAGTTCCCGCCACGCGGGCGAGTCGATCGTGAAGAGGAGGTCGCCCGAACGGACCTCGGCGAGTTCGGATGCCGCCGGCTCGACGCGACCGGGGACAAGGGCCCGGTACTCGCGGCGGGCGCCGGGCTCGAGCTCGAATGCACCGGCGATCCGCAGCGTGCGCTCGACCGGCCGCAGTTCAGCCTTCGCAAAGGTCATACCGAGCGATTGCCGGACCGCGGGGGGAATGTCGATGCGGTTGGTGACGGCGGCGGTCGCCTCGGCCATCGGCTTCGGGGCGGGCGAGTCCTCGCCGCCGCAGGCGACGAGGGCGAGGCCGGCGAGGATCGCGATGGACAGCTGACGGGGGAAACTCATGGCTTCTCCTCGGAAGGGAGTCGGTTCTCGTCCGGAATGGCCGTCGGTCCGCGCGGCGCCGGCTCGGGGCCGATCGCGGCGCGGAAGGCGATCGCGGCCTGCGCCGCATCGCGACGGCTCTCGATCAGGGCGAGCGTGCTGTCGAGCCGGCTGTCGAGGCTCTCGACGACGAAGACCGGCTCGGTCTCGCCAAGCTCGATGAGCCGGATCGCGTCGTTCCACTGCGCCTCGGCGAGCGGCACCAGCGTGCCCTCGGCGATGGCGACCCGCGCCGCCGCCTCGCGCCGCCGCTCGTCGGCGAGGCCGAGCTCGGCGACGACCCGCTCGTACCCGGCCGCGTACGCCTCGGCGGCGCGGCGGCGCTCGGCCGCGGCGATGTCGATCGCCTGGCGATTGGCGTTCAGCACCGGGATGGGAATCGAGAAGCCAAGCAGGAGGCCGGCGCGACCCTCGTCGGTCTGCCCGCCGCCGCCGAACCGGAAGTCGGGAATCTGCTTGCGGATCTCGAGCTCGAGGGCCTTCTCGCGCTCGTCGTACCGGTCGAGCGTGAGCTGCATCGCGAGGTTTCGCGTCTCGGCCAGGGCGATCGCCTCGGCAAGCGGCGGGGCCTCCGGCGGGAAGCCGCCTTGGACGACGAGGGCCACCGGAGCGCCCGGCGCGAACCCGATCGCCGCGAGGATCGCGAGCCGCGCCCGCTCGGCCTCGCCGCGGGCCTTCTCGAGCTCGAACCGCCGCCGCGCGAGATCGAGCTCGAAGAAGCGGAACTCGGCCCGGCCGAGGTTCCCCGCCTCGAACACCGCCTGCAGCGACGCGACGATGTCCTCGAGGCGTTCGACATGGTCGAGCAGGAGATCGGTCGAGGCCTGCGCCGCGTCCCGCGCGGCCCAGAGCGTGCGGACCTCGTTGACGACCTCCCATTCGAGGCCCGCGACCCGCGTGAGCTCGGCCCGGGCCCCCGCCTCGGCCTTCGCCTTCTCGCTTTCCAACCGGCCCGAGATGGGAATCGAGAAGTCGATCATGCCCGCGACCACCCACGGCTCGTCCGCAAGTTCGACGAAGCGGATGAGGTCGACGCCGACCGTGGGGTCGTCCCAGAGCCCGCTCGCGTCGGCGGCGGCCCGGGCCACGCCCGCCTCGAGCCGGGCGAGGCGCAGCGCGGGATTGAAGAGGAGCGCCGCCCGCTCGGCGTCGGTGCGGGTGAGGGCGAGCGCCTCGCCGCTCGCCGGAACGCTCGCGGCCCGGACTGGCCGGGCGGCGAACGCCGACTTCACCGCCGCGAGATCGAGAGGTTTCGCCTCGTAGGTGCGGCAGCCGGCCAGCAGCGGCATGCTCGCGAGGATGGCGATGGGGATCGGGCGAAGACGGTTTCGGTCGATCATGGCGAGGCGGTTCCGGGTGCGTCAGGGAGAAGGCTCGACGGGCGCGCGACATCCGGGCGGACGCCGCGGGCGTTCGACCCTTACACCCGAAGCACGATGGAACCGAGGGCCCGCCGCGACGAGGGCGGCGGGCGCGAGGCGCGTTCGGGCCGTTCGAGGCCGGCCGGCCGCACGGCTTCCTCGCCCCGCTCGACGGTGAAGATGACCTCGCCGCACGCCGTCAGCGGCGGAAGGCACCAGCGACGCGAGCCGTCCCGCACCTCGTCGACGTTCGCGACATGGAGGTGCGTGTGGCCGTCGGCGCAATCGAAGCAGACCGCTCCGGTGAGGCCGCGATCCGGACAGCACTCGTCCGGCTCGTGCCCGTGGCCTTCGTGCCCGTGACCCTCGTGATCGTGACCCTCGTGATCGTGGCCGTGATGGTGGTGATGCCCGAGCATCGCCAGCCCGAGGACCCAGGTCCCGTCCGGCCCGCGGCAGGCATGCGGATCACGGGCGTCGCGAATCTCCTGGCTACGCTCGCCCGGCGCCCCGTGCGCCGCGCCCGCCGGCACCGCGAGCGCGAGAATCGCCTGGGCGGCGATCACGAGGCAGGCGGCGATGCGGCGAAGCGGGGTCATGGCGACGGGTCGGGAGGGAGGTCACGATAGGCGAACGCGATCCGGACCGGCCGTTGCTATCGGTCCTGCGGACTGGGTTCCTTCATTTCGAGTGCCACGATCACCCCCGGGGGGGCCGGGCCGTGCTTTCCCCCGAAGCCCCTCCCGACCGACCCTTCGCGATCGCGAACCGGCCGCCCCCGCGGTCACACATTGAAAAGGAAGTGCACCACATCCCCGTCCTGCATGACATATCCCTTGCCCTCGGACCGCAGCTTCCCCGCCTCGCGGATCGACTTTTCCGAGCCGTGCCGCTCGAGGTCGGCCACCGAGAAGCACTCGGCGCGGATGAAGCCCTTCTCGAAGTCGGTGTGGATCACGCCCGCGGCCTTGGGGGCGGTGTCGCCCTTGTGGATGGTCCAGGCCCGGATTTCCTTGGGGCCCGCCGTGAAGTAACTCTGGAGGCCGAGCAGGTCGTAGGCGGCCCGGGCCACCGCGGCGAGGGCCGGCTCGCGCATGCCGAGGCTCTCGAGCATTTCCTTGCGGTCGTCGGCCGAAAGTTCGCTGAGTTCGCTCTCGATCTTCGCGCAGACCGGCACGACGATGCCGCCCTGGGCCTTCGCGTACTCGCGGACCTTCGCGGCGAGCGGGCCCTGGCCCTCGAGGTCGCCCTCGTCGACATTCATCACGAAAAGCACCGGCTTCACGGTGATCATCCCGACCGCGTCGAGGATCTTCCGCTCGTCCGGCGTCCACGCGTGCGACCGCAGCGGGTTGCCCTCCTGCAGCATCGGCTTCGCCCGCGACAGCGTCTCGACCTTCGCGAGCGCCTCCTTGTCGCCGCTCTTGGCGATGCGGCCCGACTTCTCGAGGATGCCCTCGAGCACCTGCAGGTCGGCCAGCATGAGCTCGGTCTCGATGGTGCCGATGTCCCGCACCGGATCGACCCCGCCGTCGACGTGCACCACGTCGGGGTCGACGAAGCAGCGGACGACATGCAGGATGGCATCGACCTCGCGGATGTGGCTGAGGAACTTGTTCCCGAGCCCCTGGCCCTCGCTGGCCCCGCGCACGAGGCCGGCGATGTCGACCAGCCGCAGGGCCGCGGGAATGACCTTCTGCGTCTCGATGTGCTTCCGCAGCGTGTCGAGCCGCGGGTCGAGCACGCTTACCACGCCGACGTTCGGCTCGATGGTGCAGAACGGGTAGTTCTGGGCCTCGATCCCCGCCGCGGTGAGGGCGTTGAAGAGGGTGCTCTTGCCGACGTTGGGGAGACCGACGATTCCTGCTTCCATGGGCGTGACCCTTCCGTGAGGGGCGGACATGGTAGGGGAAACCGGCCGGGCCTCACCCGAAGGTCGCGTCGAGGGCGATCGCGCGGGCGAGCCGCCGGAGGTACTCGTCGGCCGGGATCTCCTCGGCCCCGAGCCGCAGGACATGGTCGTTGGCGAACTGGCTGTCGAGCAGGGTGAACCCCCGCTCGCGCAGCCGGTCCACGAGGTGCACGAGGCAGACCTTGCTCGCGTCGGTGCCGCCGAGGTCGCGACGGACGAACATGCTCTCGCCGAAGAACGCCCCGCCGAGCGTGACGCCGTAGAGCCCGCCGACCAGGCGGCCGTCGCGCCAGGCCTCGACCGAATGGGCGTGGCCGAGGCGGTGGAGCTCGCCGTAGGCCGCCTGCATCGAGGGCGAGATCCAGGTGCGGTTACCGCCGCCGCGGTCGGTCGCGCAGGCGGCCGTGATCGCCGCGAAGTCGCGGTTCACCGCGATCTCGAAGCGCCCCGAACGAACCCGCCGGGCGAGCGAGGCCGACGGGCGGAAGCGTTCGAGCGGGAAGACGCAGCGAACCGGACAGGTGTAGAACTGCACGCGTCCGGTGCCGGGGGCCGCCATGGGAAAGGCCCCCTGCGCGTACGCCGAGAGCAAGGTCGCCGGCGAAAGGTCGTTCGCGCCGCGCCGGGCCATTCGTTCACCCGATCGTCTCGAGGCGATCGACCTGCCCGAGCAGGACCCGAAGCCGCACGTGACTCCCGACCGCCGGCGGCCGGTCGCAGGCCGAGCGCGAGACCCGCACCGCGACGCGGCCTGACGCGGTCGCGATCGCGAGGTCGAGATAACGATCGCCGTGGATCAGCGTCTCGGTGACCGCGGTGACGGTGGCCTCGACCGTGCCCATCAACGGAAGCGAAGCGTTTCCGGCGGAGGGGAACATCAGGCCCCTCCCTTCGCGCGGCTGATCACCCGGACCTGGGCGAACTGCCGGTGGCCTTCCTTCCCCGAGTGGAAGCCGAAACCCGATTCCTTCGCCCCGACCCAGGGCGTGCCGTCCGCCCCGCCGCAGCCGCGGTTCACGCCGACCATGCCCGAATGCAGCCGCCGCGCGACTTCTTCCGCGCGGTCCTCGTCGCGACCGAAGACCGCCCCGCCGAGGGCGTACGGGCTGTCGTTGGCGATCGCGACCGCCTCGTCGACGGTGCGGTAGCGGACGATCGCGGCGACCGGCCCGAAAGTCTCCTCGCGCATGATCGCCATCGACGGGGTGACGCCCGAAAGCACCGTCGGCGGCACGAAGTTGCCCGCGGCCGGCTCGCCGCCGAGAAGCTGCCTCGCCCCCTCGGCGATCGCCGACTCGACCTGCTTCAGCACATGCCGCTTCTGCCCGGCGTTCACCATCGGCCCGAGGTTCACGCCCGCGACGAGCGGGTCGCCCTGCTTGATCTCGCGGGCCTTCCCGACGAGCAGCCGCTCGAACTCGTCGGCACGCTCCTCCGGCACGAGAATCCGCTCGGTCGAGACGCAGACCTGCCCGGCGTTGCGGAAGCAGTTGCGGGTCGCGAAGCTCGCCGCCGCCTCGAGGTCGGCGTCGGGCAGGATCACCAGCGGGTCCTTCCCGCCGAGCTCGAGGATGACCCGCTTCAGGCCGCGTCCGGCGGCCTCCAGGATGTGCTTGCCCGCGGCGCGGCTGCCGACGAAGGCGATGAGTTCGACCGGGCTCGCGACGAGGGCCTTGCCCTGCTCCTCGTCGCCGACCACGACCTGCAGCGCGTCGGCGGGAAGATCTTCCGAGATCGCCTTCGCCCACTCGAGGGCGACGAGCGTCGTCTCCTCGCTTGGCTTGAGCAGCACCGCGTTGCCGGCCATCAGGGCGGGAATCACGCAGTCCTGCGGCATGAGAATCGGGAAGTTCCACGGCGTGATCGCCGCCGCGACGCCGAGCGGGTCGAAGACGAGCGTCGAACGGGTGCGGGCGTCCTCGCGGACCTCCGGCGAGAGCGCCGTCACGCACTCGTCGAGCTCGCCGATGAGCGAACTCGCCGCGTACTTCGCCTCGCCGACCGCCTCGGCCAGCGGCTTGCCCATCTCGAGGCAGGCGAGGCGGCCAAGGCCCTTCGCCCGCGCCTCGAGCCGGGCCGCCGCGCCGCGCAGGGCGTCGCGCCGCTGCTCGAGCGTGAACGCCCCCCAGCTGCGCTGCGCGGCCCGGGCCCGGTGGAGGAACATCGGGAGCTCCTCGACCGGCGTCATCGGGATCGCCCCGACCTCCCCGCCGGTCGCGGGATTCAGCGAGCGCAGCGTGCGGCGCCCGGCGCAGCCGGAGAGCGGTTCGGTCAGGTGGAGCCGGGATTCGGTCGTGGACATGGGTGGAAGGGTACGGGGCGCGAAACCGGGCGTGGTAGGGTCCGGGCGTGGAAATCCTCGCCGGCATCCTCGCTCTCGCGCTCGCCGGCGGCACGGCCCCGGGATCCGCCCCGCCGTCGCCGCCTCCGGACCGCCCGAACCCGAACCGAAACATCGTCCTGGTCCTCGTCGACGACTGGGGCTGGCAGGACCTCTCGGTGCCGATGCTCGATCGGCGCACGCCCCTCAACGACCGCTTCCGCACGGCGAATCTCGAGGCCCTCGCGGCCCGCGGCGTGCGGGCCTCGGGGGTCTGTTGAAAAACACCCGCGTCCGCCGAGAGCGAGCGAGGACGAGCCTGGCGAGGAGGCTGAAGCAGGCGGCCCCGCAGCGGGCCGCCGATGGAAGCCGACGAAGTCCAGGCGATGCCGGAGCCGCTCGCAGGCAGCGGGGGTTTTGCAACAGGCCCCTCGGACGCATACGCCGCCGCGCCGGTCTGCACGCCGTCGCGGGTCGCGATCATGACCGGCCAGTCGCCGGCCCGCACCGGCGTGACCTACTGGACGCTCGAACGCGACCGCGACACGAGCTCGCGGCACCCGCGGCTCGATCCGCCGGCGTGGGAGGTGAACGGGATCGGTCCGGATCCGGCGCTCCTGCCGCAACGGCTCGCCGACGCCGGCTACGCGACGATCCAGGTCGGCAAGGCCCACTTCGCCGCCCGCGGCACGCCCGGGGCCGACCCGCGATCGCTCGGCTTCGCGGTGAATGTCGCGGGGCACGCCGCGGGCGCGCCGGGCAGCTTCCTCGCCTCGCACCACTTCAAGGATGCGGCGCGGAAGCGGACCGAACGCGGCGAGGCGGCGGATCCGGCGGACGCGTCCGCAAGCGCCTGGGATGTCCCCGGCCTCGAGCGCTGGCACGGCACCGACGCGTGGCTCGACGCGGCCCTCGCCGAAGCGGCGAGCGAGGCGATCTCGGCCGCGGTCGCCGCCGGCACGCCGTTCTTCCTGCACTTCTGCCCCTACGGCGTGCACACCCCGATCATGGAGGACGCACGGTTCTCGAAGTGTTTCCCCGAGCTCGACGCCCGCGAGCGGGCCTACGCCACGATGGTCGCCGCGATCGACGACGCGATCGGTCGGATCGTCGAGACTTGCCGCGAGAGGGGCGTGCTCGACCGCACGGTGTTCGTGATCACCGGCGACAACGGCGGGCTCTCGGCCCACTCGCGGGGCGCGGCCCCCGACGGCTCGACCGCCCACGGACACAACGCGCCGCTTCGCAGCGGAAAGGGCTCGGCCTACGAGGGGGGCGTTCGTGTCCCGTTCATCGTCGCGGGGCCCGGGATCGCGCCGCGGGCCGAGCCGATCGCGACGCCGATCGTCGGGACCGACCTCTACCCGACGATCCTCGCCTTCGCCGGCGTGAAGCCGCCGCCCGATCGCACGCTCGACGGCGTCGACCTCGGGCCGCTGCTGCGCGGCGAGGTCGCGACGCTGCCCGAACGCGCCATCCTCTTCCACCAGCCGCGTGCGTGGGGGCCGAGCGGGCCGGGCATCGAGCCGTTCAGTTCGATCCGCCGCGGCGACCTGAAGCTGGTCTGGTTCCACGATTCGCCCGACGTCGCGCCGCGGCTCGAGCTCTACGACCTGCGGGCCGATCCCGGCGAGAACCGTGACCTCGCGGCCGGACGTCCGGACGACCTCGCCTCGATGCTCGAGTCGCTGCGTGCGGCCCTCGCGACCTCGAACGCCCGCCTTTCGATCGATCGGGCCACGGGCCGACCGGTCACGCCCCCGTTCACCGCCCTCGCGGAGGACCGGGGAACGCCTCGATAACCTGGCCCCCTTGCTCGCGGGGGGCCCGCGACCCTCCAACTCCTCGCCTTCCTCCCGCCTTTCCGGTACGCTTCCCGACCCTCCCTCACCCAGAGGGCCGTCGGTGACACGCCACAGGCGTGGCTCCGCATGGGACGACCGTCGCTCTCGCGGCAATCGGTCGTTCCAGCCCCCGAGGGATCGCCGCGGGCTCGGGCCGTTCCCGAACCGCGTCCGGCGCGTCGCTTCCGCGGCCGCCCGTCGGTTCGTCTTCCGGTCCGGAGCCCGCCCGCACCCACGCTGCACAACCTCGCCCCGCACCGCCGATGAGACTTTCGGCGGATGAGTTCCTGGCCCGTGGTGTAACGGTAGCACAGGAGGTTTTGGTCCTCTCGGTCCTAGTTCGAATCTAGGCGGGCCAACTGGAACTCGTGGCGGCGGCGAAACCCTCGCCCCGCATGAACGCCCCCTCGACATCCAATCCGCTCCGCACCGTGGTCCTCGCCGCGGGCAAGGGCACCCGCATGAAGAGCGACCTGCCGAAGGTCATGCATCCGGCGGTGGGCCGACCGATGGTCGAGTGGGTGGTCGACGCGGCGTTCGCGGCGGGCTCGGAGGAAGTCATCCTCGTGATCGGCCACGGCGCCGAACTCGTCCGCGGGCACTTCGCGAATCATGCCCAGGCCTCGCGGATCCGCTTCGCGATGCAGGAGAAGCAGCTCGGCACCGGTCACGCGGTCGACATGGCCCGCGGCTTCCTCGCCGGCCGTGGCGGCGACACGCTGGTCCTGTGCGGCGACGGCCCGCTCATCCGGCCCGAGACGCTGGCGACGCTGCTTGCGACGCACCGCACGGAGGCCGCCGCCGCGACGCTCGCGACGAGCGTGATCCCCGACCCGACCGGCTACGGCCGGATCGAGCGGGCCGCCGACGGCTCGTTCCTGCGGATCGTCGAGCAGAAGGACGCGACGCCGGCGCAGCGGGCCCTCCGCGAGGTCAACCCGAGCTACTACTGCTTCCGGACCGAGGATCTCCTCGCGGCCCTCGGCCGACTCGACAACCGGAACGCCAACGGCGAGTACTACCTCACCGACACCTTCGAGTGGCTGCGGAACCGCGGCGACGCGGTGGCGGTCGTCGATGCGGTGCCGCCGGAGGACATCCTCAGCGTGAACACCCCCGAACAGCTCGCCGAGGTCGACGCGATCCTGCGCCGCCGCGGCACCGCCGGAGCGTCCGCATGACCGCGACCGACCGCGAGCACCTGAAGATCTTCGCCGGCAGCTCGGGCCGCGGCCTCGCCGAGGCGATGTGCGCCCATCTCGAGATCCCGATGGGACTCGCGGCGACGACCCGGTTCCCCGACGGCGAGGTCTTCGTGAAGCTCGACGAGGATGTCCGCGGCCGCGACTGCTTCGTGGTCCAGTCGACCTGCGAGCCGGTGAACGACAACCTGCTCGAGCTGCTCGTCTTCATGGATTGCCTGCGGCGGGCGAGCGCGAAGCGCATCACCGCGGTCATGCCCTACTACGGCTACGCCCGGCAGGACCGCAAGGACGAGGGCCGGGTGCCGATCACCGCGAAGCTGGTCGCGAACCTCATCACGACCGCCGGCGCCGACCGCGTCCTCTGCATGGACCTCCATGCCGCCCAGATCCAGGGCTTCTTCGACCTGCCGGTCGACCACCTCTCGGCCGCCCCGGTCATCGCCGAGTTCTTCCTCGCCATCCGCGACTCGCTCGGCGACTGCGTGGTGGTCAGCCCCGACGTCGGCAACGTGAAGGTCGCGAACATGTACGCGAACCTCCTCGGCTGCGACCTCGCGATCGTCGACAAGCGGCGGCAGTCGGGCTCGAACGTGGTCGTGAAGAACCTGATCGGCGAGGTCCGCGGCCGCACCGTGCTCATGTTCGACGACATGATCTCGACCGCCGGCACGATCTGCGAAGCCGCCCGCGTGGTCACCGAGGCGGGCGCCGCCGACGTGATCGCGACCGCGACGCACCCGGTGCTGGTCGGGCTCGCCATGGAACGGCTGCGGGACAGCCCGATCTCGCGGGTGGTCGTCACCGACACCATCCCGGGCGGGGCGCGGCTGAAGCCGATCGAGCCGAAGCTCGTCACGCTCTCGACCGCCCGCCTCCTCGGCGAGGCCATCCACCGCATCCACCACGACCAGAGCGTCTCGGCCCTTTTCCGCCACGGCATCGGGACCAAACGCTGAAGACGAAGCCCCTCCGCGAGAGGACTTTCCCTCCAACCCCAACCCCACGAGGTACCCACCATGGCACACGACGTCCCGACCCTTGACGCAACCCGCCGCGACCGGCTCGGCAGCCGCTACACCAAGCGGCTGCGGGCCTCCGGCCGCCTGCCCGCCGTGATCTACGGCCACGGCGCCGCCCCCGCCTCCGTCAGCCTCGACGAGCGCGAGACCCTCGCCGCCCTTCGCCACGGCTCGCACGTGCTCAACGTGCGGCTCGACGGCGCGGCCGAGACCTGCCTCATCAAGGACCTCCAGTTCGGCTACCTCGGCGACAACGTGATCCACCTCGACCTCGCCCGCGTGAACCTCGACGAGGTCGTGACGGTCAAGGTCTCGCTGCACTTCACCGGGGCCCCCGAGGCCGCGAAGAAGGCCGGCAACATCGTGACCAACGACCTGCAGGAGCTCATGATCTCCTGCAAGGTGCGGGACATCCCCGAGGATGTCCGCATCGACCTCTCGATGGTGATGAAGGGCGATGTGCTGACCGTCAGCGAGCTCAAGCTCCCCGCCGGCGTCGTCGCGGCGACCGGTCCGGACACCATCGTCTGCCGCGTCACGCAGGTCACCGAGGAAGCCGCCGTCGGCGAGGCCGCCGCCCCGGCCGAGGGCGCCGCGCCCGAGGTCGCCGGCGAGAAGAAGGACGGCGCCGCCGCCCCGGCCAAGGAAGGCAAGGAGAAGGGCTGACCGCCCTTCCGCGAGGAGCCACCCGTGAAGATCGTCGTCGGTCTCGGCAACCCAGGCATCGAGTACGACCGCACCCGGCACAATGTCGGGTTCGACGCGATCGATCGCCTGGCCCGCCGGACCGTCGACCCGTCGGCCTCGACCGCCCGGGCCCGCTTCGGCGGGTCGTGCCTCGAGGCGACGGTCGGGTCCGAGCGGGTGCTCCTCCTCAAGCCCCTCACCTACATGAACCGTTCCGGCCAGTCGGTCGGGGAAGCGGTCCGGTTCCACAAGCTCGACGCCTCGCGCGACCTCCTGGTGCTCGTCGACGACCTCGCCCTGCCGTGCGGCGCGATCCGCATCCGGCCGGACGGTTCGCCCGGCGGGCACAACGGACTCGGCGACATCGAACGGGCCCTCGGCACCGACCGCTACCCGCGACTCCGCATCGGGATCGACGCTCCCGGACGAGTCCCGCAGAAGGACTACGTCCTGGGCAAGTTCCGCCCCGACCAGCAGCCGGCCGTGGAGGCCGGGATCGAGGACGCCGTGAAGGCGACCCTCTGCTGGATCGAGTCGGGACTCGAGACCGCGATGAACCGCTTCAACCGACCGGCATCGACCGCGGCCGCGACCCCATCCACCATCCAGACCCCGAAAGCAGAGACACCATGAGCGAAATCCGCATCAACACCTACGAGGCCCTCTTCCTTTTCCCGCAATCGGCCAGCGCTGACCTGCAGGCGGCGCTGCAGCACATCGAGGAGATCATGAGCCGCAACAAGGCGGACATCATCGCCCTCCGCAAGTGGGACGAGCGTCGCCTCGCCTACGACATCAAGGGCAACAAGCGCGGGGTCTACTTCCTCGCCTACTTCAAGGCCGACGCCCGCAATCTCGAGGGCATCGACCGCGACTGCCGGCTGTCCGAGCGGCTGCTCCGCTCGCTCGTGACCCGCGCCGACCATGTCCCGGCCGAGGAGATCGCCACCCACGAGGGCCGTCAGCAGCTTGCCGACGAGATCAACCTGCGGGCCAACCCCCCCGCGGCGGCCGAGGCCGCCCCCGCCGAGGCCTGATCCGCACCCGAAACGACTTTCGAGGCCCCCGCCCCGCGGCGGGGGCCTTTTCACGCGCCCGAACCGTCAGTCGCCGCGGCCCGCAGGGTACCGGTGGACAACCCGTCGGAAGCGGCAAGAAAAAAGTCGGGAAATCCGGCCGCCGCCTGCCGGGCCGCTAGCATCCGCCCCGTCCTCGATCCCGAGCTCGCGTCGAGCGAGGGATGACCGAGAGCCAACCCCAACCGAAAGCGAAACCATGCCGAACTTCAACAAGGTCTTCCTCATGGGCAATCTCACCCGCGACGTCGAGCTCAAGAGCACGCCGAGCAACCAGCAGGTGGCGTCGATCGGACTCGCCGTGAACCGCCGCTGGAAGACGCCCGAGGGCGAGGACCGCGAGGAGACCACCTTCGTCGACTGCGAGGCCTGGGGCCGTACCGCGGAGACGCTCGCGAAGTACCTCTCGAAGGGCCGCCCCGTCTTCCTCGAGGGTCGACTCAAGCTCGACCAGTGGGAAGACAAGGAAGGAAAGAAGCAGTCGAAGATCCGCGTGGTCGTCGAAGGCTTCCAGTTCATCGACGGGCCGCGCTCCGGCGAGAGCGGCGGCGGAGGAGGAGGCGGAGGTTCGCGCGGCCGCTCGGGCGACTCCGAGGCGCCGGCCCGCGGCAACCGCGGCGGCGGCTCGCATGTCGCGGTGAGCGAGGACGACATCCCGTTCTGATCGCGACTCCGGTGATCGAGGCGGATCAACGGGGACCGGGAGAACCGGGACGCGTCTGCTCCGGCCCGGGCTGAACCGGCCCGGGCGGAGCGGGCGCCGCCTCGTCCCGCACGCAGCGGAAGCCGAGGTGCGACATGCCGGTGTCCGGCGTGCAGCCCATGCGGGCCGACGGCCGGTAGCTCGAGCAGTAGCTCGCGTGGCAGAGGAACGAACCGCCCTTCTGGACGCGGGAGTCCCGGGCCTCGGGATTTCTCGGGTCGCGGGCGAGGTCGGGGCCGTGCGGATCGGTCACGGCCGGCTCTCCCTCGGGCCCGGACGCTCGCAACGCCTCGGCGACCCGCCGGGGGTAGATCGACGAGTCGAAGCGGTCGTCGCACCACTCCCAGACGTTGCCGGCCATGTCGACGAGTCCATAGCCGTTCGGCGGGAAGCGGCCGACCGGCGCCGTCCGCGCGAAACCGTCGGAGAGATCGTTCCGCACCGGGAAATCGCCTTGCCAGGTGTTCGCCCGCTTCGGGTCGATCGGCTCGTCGCCCCAGGTGAACGCCCGCCGGTCGAGGCCGCCGCGGGCCGCAAACTCCCACTCGGCCTCGGTCGGCAGACGCTTGCCCGCCCAGGCGGCGTAGGCGACGGCGTCAAGCCAGGCGACCTGCACGACAGGATGGTCGAGGCGATCGTCGATCGAGGAGTTCGGGCCCTCGGGATGACGCCAACTCGCCCCGGGCGTCCAACGCCACCAGCCCGCAGGGTTGTCGAGCCGCGTGCCCGCCGTCGGCATGGTGAACACCAGCGCTCCCGGAGCCAACATTTCCTCCGCGGGCTTCGGCGTGCCCTCCGGGACCTGCTTCCGGAGTTCCTCCCAGTCGACCGGCCGCTCGGCAATCGTCATGTATCCGGTCGCCTTCACGAACTCGGCGAACTGGCGGTTGGTGACCTCGGTGCGATCGATCCAGAAGCCCTTGACGCGAACCCGGTGCGGCGGCGACTCGTCGGGCCGGACGCCCGGACCGGGTTCGCTGCCCATCGTGAAGGTCCCGCCGGGGATCCAGACCATGCCCGGCGGCCCGGCGGCGGGCGAATCGTCCGGGAGGATCACCCCTCCGCGCGAGAGGACACCGAGAAGCATCGCCAAGTGCAGGAGCATGGAACCCCATCTTCTCCGGGTTCCCGCTTGGAGCAAGCGGATTCCGGGGGTAAGGTGGCCCTGATGCCGCGGTTTCCAGCTCGACTTCTCGCTCCGCTCGCCGCCGCGGCCCTCGCGGCGACGGCGACGGCCGATACCGTCTACCAGACCGGCGGGCCGTTCGGCGGGTTCTTCGGCCTGTGGGGAGCCGATGTCTCGGCCACGCAGAGCGTCGGCGTGCGTTTCATCCCGACCGCGACCCGTGAACTCGACCGGATCGGGGTCTGGTTCATGAACAACGCCGCCTCGAGCTACCCGACGGTGACGCTCGAGCTCCGCGCCGACTCGACCCAAGGCGGCGTGAGCGTGCCGGCGGCGACCGTGCTCGAGTCGTTGCAGTTCTCGCTTGCCACGCTCGGCTGGAACCCGGTCCAGCACTGGCGAACCTCGAAAGCTCGGCCGTTGCTGAACGCCGGCACCCGCCACTGGGTCGTCGCCCGCAGCTCCGCCCCGGGCGGCCTGAACGCGGTCTGGAACTTCGCGGCGAGCGGCAACAGCTTCAACTCGTTCACGAGCTCGACGAATCCCGAATCCTGGCAGCCCGGAGGCAGCGGCGCCGCCCTCTGCATCGTGGTGCAGGGCGAGGTGCCGACGGATCCGGCCGATCTCGACGGCGACGGCGCGGTGGGGCCGGCCGACCTCGCGCTCCTGCTCGGGGCGTGGGGCACCCCCGGCCCGGGCGACCTCTCGGGCGACGGCGTCGTCGGGCCGGCGGATCTCGCGTCGCTTCTCGCCGCGTGGGGCTCCTGATGCGGGCGGCGATCACGATCGTCGTCGCGCTCGCGGCCGGGACGGATCCCAAACCTCTCTTCCGCGACGACACCCTGCCGTTTGACGGTTGGAAGCGCGAAGGCGCGGCCGCGACCTTCACGCTCGAGACCGGCGGCGGCGCGACGGTTCTCACCGGCCGCGGCGAGAACCTGCCCGCGAACTCGTTCCTGGTCAGCCCCCGTCCGCTCGGCGACTTCACGCTGGAGGTCGAGGTGCGGATCGAGCCCGGGACCAACTCGGGCATCCAGGTCCGCAGCCGCGTCGACGGCGGCCGCGTCCGCGGTCCGCAGGTCGAGATCGATCCATCGCCGCGGGCCTGGTCGGGCGGAATCTACGACGAGGGCGACCGCGGCTGGATGCAGCCGCTCGAAGGCCGCGAGGAGGCCCGCCGGGCGTTCACCGTCGGTGCGTGGAACCGCTACCGCATCGAGTGCGACGGCCCGCGGATCCGGACGTTCGTGAACGGCGTGGCCTGCGCCGACTGGCTCGACGCGAAGTCGATCGAGGGGGTCGTCGCGTTCCAGGTGCACTCCGGCCCGACGGCGACGGTCGCGTGGCGGAACCCGACGATCGTCGAACGCGGCCGCCACGCGTGGACGCCGCTCGCCGCCGGCGAGGACGCCCGCGTCGCGATCCCGCCCGATGCGGCCGGCGTGCGGATCGGGGCGGGACCGTGGACAGGCGTGGTCCTCGAACCCGAAACCGGCCCCGAACTGCGGCTCCGTGCCGACGGGCTCGAGGCCGGTGCCGAAGCGGCCCCGACCGGGGCCGGCGAGCTTCCCCTCGACCTCCTGTTCGCGGCCGACCGGATCGCCGTCCGCCGCGACGGGCGTGCCACGCTCGACCGGACCGCCCCGCCGCCGGTGCGACTGCGGATCGAACCACCGTCCGCGCGGCCCGCCGTCGAGGTCCTCCGACCGGTGCGACCGCCCGCCTGAACGCCCTCCGACCTCCGGAAACGCCGGGCCGCCGGGTCTTTACACTTCCTTCACCCCGTGCGCAAGGAACCTCCACGCCCGCCGCTTAGCGTCCCGACTCCCGAAAGCGGTCCCGGCCCGTCACGCCGGACCGTCCCCTCGGAAGGCAGGAGCGACATGAAGCGAGCCGACGTGCTGATCGTCGAGGACGAGCTGGAGATCGCCGAACTCATCCAGTTCCATGTCGAGCGTGAGGGATTCGCCGCCCGGGTCATCCCGAGCGGCCGCCTCGCCCTCGACAGCATCCGGCGGCAGAAGCCCGACCTCGTGGTGCTCGACCTGATGCTGCCCGACCTCGGCGGGCTCGATGTCTGCCGCAAGCTCAAGCAGTCGGACGACACCCGCACGATCCCCATCATGATCGTGAGCGCGAAGGGCGAGGAGTCGGACATCGTGAGCGGCATCGAGCTCGGGGCCGACGACTACGTCACCAAGCCCTTCAGCCCGAAGGTGCTCATGGCCCGGCTCAAGAACATCCTCCGGCGTCGCGAGGAGGAGGCCCCCCCGAGCACCGACCCGCGGATCACGCTCGCCGACGGGCGGCTCCTCATCGATCCCGAACGGCACGTGGTGACCGTCGACGGCCAGGGCATCGACCTCACGCTCACCGAATTCGGGATCCTGCGCTACCTCGCGGCCCGTCCCGGATTCGTGCGCACCCGCGACCAGATCATCGCCTCGGTCCACGGGAAGCACACCGTCCTCTCGAGCCGGACCGTCGATGTCCACATGACCGCGCTGCGCCGCAAGCTCGGCGATCTCGGGGCGATGCTCGAGACGGTGCGCGGCGTCGGCTACCGGTTCGGGACCGGCGGCGGGAGCGGCAACGGATGAACCTGGTCGAGGGCGGCTGGTGGATGCTCGCTCTCGGCCTTCCGGCGGCCCTCCTGCTCGGCCGGAGCCTGGCCCTTCGCCGGATCCGCCGCGAGTCGCGGCAGCTTGCCGATTCGATCGATCGCCTCGGCGACGCGAGCTCGGGCTCCGGCCCGTTCACCGCCGTTTCCGATCCCCTGGCCCCGATCGCCGGCGCCGCCCTTCGCTCGGCCCGCCGCCTCGACGGCGAGCGGCGCGAGACCCTCACCCGCATCGGGCAGCTCGAGGCGATCTTCCGCTCGAGCGACCGCGGCCTGCTCGCCCTCGACCGGCAGCACCGCATCCTCGAGCTGAATCCCGCCGCCGAGTCGATCCTCGGCGTCTCGGCCGGGACCGCCCGCGGGCGACTCCTCGAGGAGGTCGCACGCCAGCCGGAGCTGAACTCCTTCCTCGTGCGGGCCCTCGCCGCCGACGCCGAGTCGAATGGCGAGGCCGCGTTCGCGGCTCGATCCGGCGGCCCGCCGGCGACGGTGCGCCTGCTCGCCCGGCCGCTCCGCGACCGCGACGGGCGCGGGGTGGGCCTGCTCGTCTCGCTCGAGGACATCACGCGGCTCAAGCGGCTCGAGGATCTCCGCACCGATTTCGTGGCCAACGTCAGCCATGAGCTGCGCACGCCGATCACCACGATCAAGGGCTATGTCGAGACGCTGCTCGAGGTCGAGGACGGCGACCCGGCCACCGGCCGGCGCTTCCTCGAGACCATCCGGCGGAACACCGCGCGGCTGGCGAACCTCGTCGAGGACCTCCTCCGTCTCGCCTCGCTCGACGCCACCGAGTCCGGCCCGGGAGAAGACCCGCGAGGTCCGCTGGAGTTCGAACCGGTCCCGGTCGACGAGCTGGTCGCCGCCGTCCTCGAACAGGTCGGACCGGTCGCCGAGGCCCGCCGGGTCGAACTCCGCACCGATCTCGCCCCCGACCTCCACGCCCGCGTGAATCGCGTGCTGGCCGAGCAGGCCCTCTTCAACCTCGTGAGCAACGCAATCCGCTACGGCGGCGAGGGCAAGCCGGTCGACATCACGGCCCATCGCGAGGGCGAGCAGGTGACGCTCGCGGTCCGCGACCGCGGCCCCGGCATCGCCCCCAAGCACCTGCCCCGGATCTTCGAACGCTTCTACCGGGTCGACAAGGCCCGGGCCCGCTCGGACGGCGGCACCGGGCTCGGTCTTGCGATCGTCAAGCACATCGCCGCGGTCCACGGCGGCGGCGTCGAGGCCTCGTCGACGCTCGGGGCCGGAAGCGAGTTCCGGATCCGCTTCCCGGCGGCCCCGCCTCGCGACGCCGTCCCGGCACGGGAACCGAACGCGGGATTAGCGCTTTCTTGACGGTTCATGTTCATGATCCCGGCCCCCTGAGGCCCTTTGATGTCCGGAACCCCATCCTGGAGGACGCCCATGACCCGCCCGAACGCCATCGCCCGCCGCCTCGCCGTCATCCTGCCCCTCGCCCTCGCCGGCATCGCCCCCGGCCAGGAGTCCCCTGACCCCAAGACCCTCAAGGGCGCGATCCGCATCGATGGCTCGTCGACGGTCTACCCGATCACCGAGGCGATCGCCGAGGAGTTCCGCGAGTTCGCCCCCAAGGTCCGCGTCACCGTCGGGCTCTCGGGCACCGGCGGCGGCTTCAAGCGGTTCTCCGCGGGCGAGATCGACATCTCCGACGCGTCGCGGGCGATCAAGAAGAGCGAGGTCGAGGCCGCCGCGAAGGGCAAGGTCGAGTTCATCGAGCTGCCGGTCGCCTTCGACGGGCTCACCCTGGTCGTGAACCCGAAGAACACCTGGGCGAAGTCGATGACCCTCGACGAGATCAAGAGGATCTATCTCGCCTCGGGCGGCGCGAAGACCTGGAAGGAGGTCAACCCGGCCTGGCCCGACCGGCCCATCAAGGTCTATTCGCCGGGCACTGATTCCGGGACCTTCGACTACTTCAAGGAAGTCATCGCGGGCAAGGAAGGCAAGATCCGCTCGGACATGAGCGTCTCCGAGGACGACAACACCCTCGTGACCGGCGTGGCCGGCGACGAGAACGCGATCGGCTTCTTCGGCGTCGCGTACTACGAGGAGAACAAGGACAAGCTGAAGTCGGTCGCGATCGACGGCGGCAAGGGCCCGGTCTCGGCGACCGCGGAAACGATCGAGAACGGCACCTACGCCCCGTTCAGCCGGCCGCTCTTCATCTACGTGAGCAAGGCGTCGGCCGCGAAGCCCGAGGTCAAGGCGTTCGTCGAGTTCTTCCTCGCCGAGGCCCCGGAGATCGTCGGCGAGGTCGGCTACGTGAAGCTGCCCGGTTCGGTCTACGAGCGGGCCCGGCGCAACTTCGCGGCCTTGCGGACCGGCACCCAATTCAGCGACGGCAAGGGCGAGGCGATCGCGGGCGCGGTGACCGATGTCTACCAGTGAGTTCCCGGACGCGAAGGCCCGTCGAGGCCTCGCGAAAGCCTGACAATCGGGCCCTTCCCGGCCGGTAGCATGCGACTCCTTCGGGGGCGGGCCCTCGCCCGCCCCCGATCCCGTTCCACGCCCCCGCATTGCCCCCGTTGGACCCCTCCCCGACCAATCCCCCGCCGGCCGGATCCTCGACCGTCTCGGCGGCCGAGCGGGCGATCGCGGCGGCCCGCAAGGGCCGGCCCCGCTCGGTCGCGGCCCGCACCGCCGGCGAGAGCCTCGTGAAGACCGGCCTCTTCGCGTGCGCCCTCTTCTCGATTTTCATCACCACCGCGATCGTGGTGGTGCTCGTGCGGCAGACCATCTCGTTCTTCGGGATGCCCGAGGTGTCGCTGAGCGACTTCCTCTTCGGCACCACCTGGTCGCCGCTCCTCGGCGAGGAGAAGCACTTCGGCATCTGGCCGCTCATCAACGGGACGCTGCTCGTGAGCGTCATCGCGGCGGCGTTCGCCCTGCCGGTCGGGCTGGTCGCGGCGATCTACCTCGCCGAGTACGCCCCGCCCCGGGTGCGGGCGACGATCAAGCCCACGCTCGAGGTCCTCGCCGGCGTGCCGACGGTGGTCTTCGGCTTCTTCGCGATCAACTTCATCACGCCGGGGCTCCAGCTCTTCAGCGGGAAGTTCGGCTTCTACAACGCGACCGGCGCCGGCCTCGCGGTCGGGATGATGATCCTGCCGATCGTCTGCTCGCTGTCGGAAGACGCCCTGCGGGCCGTGCCGCGGTCGCTGCGGGACGGGGCGTACGCCCTCGGCAGCACCAAGTTCGACGTCTCGGTGCGGGTGGTGGTGCCGGCGGCGCTCTCCGGCATCATCGCGGCGTTTCTCCTCGCGATCACCCGGGCGATCGGCGAGACGATGATCGTGGCCCTCGCCGCGGGCGGGCTGGCGAACCTCACCATCGCCCCGTGGGCCGAGACCCAGACCATGACCGCGTACATGGTGCAGATCTTCCTCGGCGACGCCCCCGCCGACGGGGTCGAGTACAAGTCGAGCTACGCGGTCGCGTTCGTGCTCTTCCTCATGACGCTCGGCCTGACCATGGCCGGCAACGCGGTCCTCCGCCGCTTCCGCGAGGAGTACGAATGACCGCGATTCCCGCCGGGATCGAGATCCCCCGCGAGCGGCGGGCGTGGACCGCGCGGCTCTTCCTCGCGACCTGCCTCCTCGCGACGACGCTCGCGGTGGCGCTGCTCGGCGTCCTGCTCGCCTCGATCGCCGTGAAAGGCCTGCCGTGGATCGTCGACGCCGGGGCGTTCCGGGCCTCGTTCGCCGAGGGCGGGAACGGCCTCGCCGGCTGGCGGGACTGGATCCGGACCGGGTTCTTCACCGAGTACGCCTCGCGACGGCCGCTCAAGGCCGGCATCAAGGCCCCGCTCTGGGGCTCGGTCTGGGTCACCGGGATCTGCGCCCTCCTGGCCCTGCCGGTCGGCGTCGCGACCGCGATCTACCTCGAGGAGTTCGCGGGCCGCACGCGGCTCACGAGGCTCATCCAGACCAACATCCGCAACCTCGCGGGCGTGCCGTCGATCGTCTACGGCATCATCGGACTCACCGCCTTCGCCCGCATGTTCGGGGTCCTCGGCACCGGCGAGGAGGAGACGATCGCGCTCGGGAATCCCGAGGGCTGGTTCTTCCTGAAGCTGCCGTTCGGCCAGTCGGTGCTCGCCGGCGGGCTGACGCTGATGCTCGTGATCCTGCCGATCGTGATCA
>JBIKVN010000197.1:0-6248 GCA_044356865.1 Phycisphaerales bacterium
GGCTGTCCTCGATGAGGTCGTTGAAGTCCATCGCCTCGCCGTTCTCGCCGGTCGGGGCGTGGGCGGGGGCCCCGAGGGCCTTCATCGCCCGGCGGATCACCTGGAGCTTCCGCACCGGGATCTTCATGGCCTTCGAGATCTCGGTCAGCGACGGCGGCCGGCCGAACTCCTCCTCGAGCCGGCGGTTGGTTTCCTTCCACCGGGCGATGAGATCGATCATGTACGCGGGGATGTGGATCGGCTGCACCGAGTTGATGAGCGTGCGCTTGATCGCCTGCTTGATCCACCACGAGGCGTAGGTCGAGAAGCGGGCGCCCTGGGCCGGGTCGAAGCCCTCGACGGCCCGGATGAGGCCGATGTTGCCCTCCTCGATCAGGTCCGAGATGGGCAGGCCGCGGTGGACGTAGTTCTTCGAGATCGCGATGACCAGGCGGAGGTTCGCCTTGATCATGGTCTCCTTCGCCTGCAGGTCGTTGTCGTTGATGATCGCCCAGCCGAGGCGCTTCTCCTCGTCGGCGGTGAGCAGCGGCACCTCGTTGATCTGCCGCAGGTAGAGCTGGAGTTCCGATTGCAGGGCGGATCGAGCCATGGTTCCCCTCAGCGCCCGGGGCGGCCCGGGCTTCGGTCGGATCCGGCGGCTCGATAGCGACGCGGGCCCCGGCGCGCACGCCGGGACCGCCTCGTTCTCCCCGCCTTGTCCCGCAGGATCGCTCCCGCGGTGGCCCGCAGCATACTCGCCGCGGCAGCCTGGATTCCACGCGGCTTCGGACCGGGACACGCGCCCGGACCTCCACCTCGCGAGGGGGAGGAGTTCGGCCTTCGGGTCGAGCGGCTTGACCGCCGGTACGGCCACCGGGGAAAACGGTTCCTTCTCCAGACCTTCCGCGGACCTTGATCGACCCTTGACGGTCCGAGAGGGTGCGGGGATGTTTCCTGACCCGCATGACCGGACCCGACGATGCCCGCCCGCTGCCGGATCGCGACCTCGGCGATCTGCTCGCTGAATGGCCGTTCGAGCCCGGTCGGATCAACGCCCGTCGGCTCGGGCCGGGGCCGGATGCCCCGATCCAGGTGCGGCTCGAGCTCGGGATCCTCCAGTTCGCCCCGTCCGGGCGGCCCGATGGCCATCGTCCGGGCGGGCGGGAGTCGCTGCTCGAGTTCCTCCGTGGGCTGCTGGTCGCCGATCCCGCGCGGCGCCTCTCGCCCGAGGAATGCGCGGCCCTGCGGGACGAGGCGGGGCAGTTCCACCAGCGTTCGGTCGCCTTCCTCGCCCTCGGCGACTTCGCGGGCGTCGAGCGCGACACCACCCGTAACCTCGAGGCGTTCGATGTCTGCCGCGACCGGGCCGCCGAGCCCGCCGACCGCGTCGCCCTCGAGCGGCTGCGAGGCTCGGTGCTGGTGATGCGCACCCGGGCACGGGCCACCGCGGCGGTGCGGGAGGGCCAGTCGCGGCTTGCGGTCGCGGCGATCGACCGCGGGCTCGAGGAGATCCGGGCGATGCTCTTCGCCCGCGGCGAGGCCGACCGCTTCGACGGCGCGAACGAGGTGCAGCTGCTGCGGGGAATGCGGGAGATGCTGGTCCCGAAGCTGCCGACGAGCCAGCGGAGCGAGCTCGAGGAGCGGCTGCGTTCGGCGATCCGGGCCGAGAACTACGAGCTCGCGGCGATCCTCCGCGACGAGCTGCGGCAGATGCCGTGAAGTCTCAGGTCGCGCCGCCGCCCTTGAGGTCGACGTAGACGGTGATCTCCTCGTCGCCGCGCCGCAGCACGGCCTGGATCTTGTCGCCGGGCTGGTGGGTGCGGAGCTCGGCCACGAGGTCCTCGCGGGAATTCATCTCCTTCTTGTTCCACTGGAGCAGGAGGTCGCCGGTCTTGATGCCCGCCGCCTCGGCGCTGCCGCCCGGGGTGATCTCGATCACCTCGAGGCCGGGCGAGTCGCCGGGATCCTTGCTGCGCAGCCCGAGCCGCACGGAGAGGGCCCGCGGGCGCATGGGGCCCGACTCGGAGTTGAAGGCGAACCGCTCGGGCCGCCTCGCCGCGTCGAGGGCCATGTCGTGGAAGAGCCGCACCGCCTTCGCGCCGCTCTCGGAATTGATCTTGTCGGCGGTGTCGCGCGGGGTGTGGTAGTCGTCGTGGAAGTCGGCGATGATCGCGAACAGGACCGGCACGCCTGCGGAGAGGAAGGGCAGGTGGTCGCTGCCGCCGCCCGAGCCGCGGCCGGGGATGACCTTGAGGCCGTCGACCGCCTCGCGGCGCTCGAAGTGGCCCTTGGCCCACTCCTCCATGCCGATGCCCGAGCCGGCTCCCGAGACGCTCAGCCGCTCGTTCTCGATGCGGCCGATCATGTCGTAGTTGAACATCATGACCGTGCGCTCGATCGGGAAGATCGGCTTCTTCACGTAGTGCTCGCTGCCGTTGAGGCCGCTCTCCTCGGCCGAGAAGCCGACGAAGACGATCGTGCGGAGCGGCGTCGCCGGGTCTTCCGCGTCGTAGGCGGCCTTGAGGCTGTCGGCGAGCATCATCACGCCCGCCGAGCCGCTCGCGTTGTCGTCGGCGCCGGGATGCAGGGCCTTCTCGCCCGACCGCGAGCCGAAGTCACCCATGCCGAGGTGGTCGAGGTGGCCGCCGATCACGAGGACCTCGTCCTCCAGCCCGCCGCGGCCGGGCAGGACGCCCACCACGTTCTCGGCGATGACCGGCGTCTCGGTCAGCGTCGCGGCGAGCCGCATCTTCGGGCCGGGCAGCGGCGTCACGCCGCCCGCGAGGTCGGCGGCCTTCCGCAGGTCGAGGATGCCGCGGTCCGCGTCGGACATCCGCACCAAGCGGTCGGCGGCGTCGGCGGTGAGCGCGAAGACGGGGATGCCCTCGACGATCCGCTGCGTGCCGAGGTCGAGGCTCGCGGTGCGGGGATCGTCGGCCCCGGGCGTGTTCACCACGAGGATCGCCGCGGGCTTCCGCCGGGCGACGTTCCGCAACTTGCCCGCGAAGCCCGAGCGAGGCGACCAGCCGTCGGTCGACCAGCGGCTCTTGCCGTTCTCGTCCATCGGCTCGAAGCGGAGCAGCATCGCGATGCGGCCGGAGAGGTCGTCGCCCTCCGCGAACGTGACGTAGCCGTCGGGCCCGTCGTCGATGCCGTAGCCGACGAAGACGAGCTCGCCCTCGCTCGCCCCGCCGTCGCCGAGGCCGGTCGGCTTCCAGTCGGTGTCGCGGACGAACGCGACCTCGGCGCCGTCCGCGGGCGTCGCGGCGAGCACCGCGTCCTCGAAGGTCTTCTTGCCGCCGAGCCGGAAGGGCTGGCGGAAGCTCTTGGTCCCGTCTTCCGCGGTGTAGCCGGGCTCGAGGCCGGCGCGGCGGAAGTTCCACTCCATGTACTCGCTCGCGAGTTCCATGCCGCGGGTGCCGGGCAGGCGGCCGGCCATCCACGGGCTCGCGAGGACCTGGACATGCTCGTGGAAACGCTGGGCGTCGGGGGCGGCGGCGCGGAAGACCTGGTCGATCCGCGGCGGCGCGGGGGCCATGGTCGGTTCCGGCGGCGGCGGGGCGAAGCCGTCCTGGGCCGAGGCGTTCGCGCCGGCGAGCAGGAGGAACGCGGCGAGCAGGGGACGGGCGGTGATCGCGGGAAGTCGTGGCACGGGACGCTCCGGGGAAGGCGAAGGCGGCGATGATACGGAGCGGGCCGTACCCTCCAAGGCCCGCGAGGTTGCCGCTGCGACTCTTCCGCCCGATTTTCCTCCTCGTCTCGCTGCTGGCGCTGGGCCGGACCGCCGCGTCCGCCTCGCTTCACCCGCAGGACGGCCCCCACGCCGAGCTCGAGATCGAGGTCGGCGACGACCGCGTGACGGTGCGGATCGGGATGAACCTGGTCTTCCTCGACCACCTCGTCGAGAGCCACCGCGAGCTCGCCGACCGGATCGAGCCGGCCGAGCTGCGGGCGCTCGGCCCGCGGCTCGAGGCGTACTTCGCCGAGCGGTGCGCGATCGAGGCCGACGGCACGCGGCTGCGGCCTCGGATCGAACGGCTCGCCCGCAACGATCCCGACGAGTCGCTCCTGCCGCTCTTCCCGCGCTCGGGGTTGCGCGGCCTGCGGAAGATCCGCTTCGAGCTCGAGTACCCGTTCGTCGCGCCGGTCCGCGAGATCGGGGTGACCTGGACCTGTTTCCCGCCGAACGAGCTGAGCCTCTTCGAACCGAAGCCGCCGCTGGTGATCGCGGCCGAGTTCACCGCGGAAGGCCGGCGGCGGGCGATCGAGTTCCGGTTCGACGAGCCCGAGTTCCGCTACCACGCCTCGGGCGGCGGGATCGACGCGACGCTGGACGCGGTGCCGCGGCCGGCGGCGGCGGTGGCGGCGGTGGTCGAAAGGGAGCGGACGCGACGCCTCGCGATCGTCGCGGGGCTGGCGACGATGGGGCTGCTCGGGCTTGCGGCGGCGCGGGCGGGGCGGGGGTGGCGGCGGGCGGGCGGACTGACGCTGGCCTCGGTCGCGCTTGCCGCGGCGACGGCGGCGGCCCGGACGGCTCCCGCGACCGGACTGCCCGACGAGCCCGCGGCCCGCGGCATCTTCCTGCCGCTGCAGCGGAATCTCTACCGGGCGTTCGACTACACCGATGAGCGGGCGATCTACGACGCCCTCGCCCGCAGCGTCGATGGGCCGCTGCTCGAGGATCTCTACCTCTCGATCCGTCGCGGCCTCGTGATGGAAGAGGAGGGCGGGGCGGTCAGCCGGGTGCGCGACCTGCGGCCGGTCGAGGTGGCGGTCGAGTCGATCGGGGTCGCGCCCGACGCGACGGGGGCCGAGCATCCGGCCTTCACCGTCCGCTGCCGGTTCGAACTCGACGGGCGGGTGACCCATTGGGGCCATTCGCACGACCGGACGATCGAGTACCTCGTGCGGTACTCGATCGCCGAGCGAAATGGGGCTTGGAAGATCGCCGACGCCGCGGTCCTCGAGCAGCGGCGGATCGACGGGGTCGGACCGACGGAACCGGCTCCGGAAACCCGCGAGGACGGTTCGTTCGAGGTGTGAGGGCGGAGGTCGCGGGCAGGTATAGGACGCCGGGGGTGGGATTCGTTTCCGAACTTCACGCGGACCGGCCGCGAGTCGATTGACAGGCGCCGGTTCCAAAGCGATCGTTTTGCCGTCCGGGACCACTGGACCCGGTCGACCCCGTTGCCGTACACGCACGGCACCCCGGGTCGGCGGGAGATCGATGCCGGCGCCGCGAGGCGTCCGCGACCGGGTGCGGCCGCAAGGAGACCGCACCCGGCTTTCTTTTTCCCGAGATCGAGGACGGCGGATCCGCTGCGGTATAGTCGCGCTCCCGTCGAGCGGCGTGTCGCCGTGACGGCTCGGAGGCGTGCATGCTCGAGGCTGCCGGATTCGCGATGTTCGACCTGATGGACCTCGGATCGCCCCCGTTCCTCACCTACATCGAGATCACGCCCGGCCGCTTCGTCGGTCGTCTCCATCCGGTCGTGGTGCACTTCCCGATCGCTCTCGTGATGCTCGCGGCGGCGGTCGAGCTGGTGCGGGCGGTGCGGCGGCAGCGGGGGCTGTCGGCGGCGACGCCGCTGCTCGTGAACGTGGCCGCCGCGAGCGGGGTGATCGCGGCGATCACCGGCTGGCTCATCGCGGCGAACGAGCGGGGCGGCGACGACTCGTCGGAGCTCTTCGGCCATCGCTGGCTCGGGACGGTCGCGTCGGTGCTGCTGGTGGGGCTCGCGTGGCGGGTCTCCGTGGCGGCAGCCCGGCGGCCGGACCCGGCGACGGCCGGACTCGGCGCGGTGCGGTTCCAGACGGTCGCCCTCGCCGGCCTCGTCGGCTTCGCGTCGCACCTCGGCGGCGAGATGGTCTACGGCAAGGGCTACCTGCTCGAGGGGCTCGGCCGGGCCGTGCGGCCGGATCCGGTCGAGGCGGTGGCGGCCGAGGCGCCCGCGGCGGACACCACCGTCGTCGCGGCGTCGCTCTCGGCGAATGCGGCGACTTTCCGCGACACGATCGAGCCGATTTTCGCGGCCCGTTGCGAGGAATGCCACGGGAACTCGAAGCGGAAGGGCGGGCTGCAGCTCGTGCCGATCGCGAAGGCGTTCCCCGCCGACGGTCCCGACGACCGCGAGGACTGGACAATCGAGCCCGGCGACGCCGCGGCGAGCCTGGTCGTGCGTCGGGTCGAGCTGCCGCGGGATGATCCCGACGCGATGCCGCCCGAGGGCGAGCCGCTGACGCCCGAGCAGATTGCCGCGCTCAAGGCG
>JBIKVN010000198.1:0-6247 GCA_044356865.1 Phycisphaerales bacterium
GTCCTTTGCGTCCGACAGCGACGCCTGCCGCGCCGCCACCAGCGCCGCGGCCCGCGCGACGTCCTCGGCCCGCGGCCGCGCGTCGAGCTGGGCGAGCCGGGCCTTCGCCGTCGCCACTTCCGCCTCGGCCACCGCGAGCTTCTGCCGCACCTCGCGGGTGTCGACGGTAAACAGCAGGTCGCCGGCCTTGACCGGCTGGCCCTCGACGACGGCCACGACCTCGATGATGCCCGCGGCGGGGGCCCCGATCTCGATCACCTCGCTCTCGGGCTCGACGGTGCCGATGCCGGCGAGGCGCGAGCGGTAGGGCGAGGCGTTCGGCTCGATCGGGATGGCCGGCGGCGGGATGGGCTTGGCCATCTGCCGGATGGTGTAGACGGTGAGGGCGATGCCGCCGAGGGCGAGGACGGGCAGGACGAGGTAGCGGAGCTTCATGCGTGGTGTCCCTGTCGGACGGGCGGGGCCTCGACGCGATCGACGCGGCCGTCGTCCATGTGCACGATGCGGTCGGCAAGGTCGAAGACGCGATCGTCGTGGGTGACGACGACCACCGCCCGGTCGGGCTTGCGGCTGGTCTCGATGATGAGTTCCATGATCTTCCGCCCGAGCGGACCGTCGAGGGCCGAGGTCGGCTCGTCGCAGACGAGGATCCGCGGGTCGTGCACCAGGCTGCGGGCGATCGCGACCCGCTGCTGCTGCCCGCCCGAGAGCTTGCCCGGCCGCGAATGCTCGCGACCCGCGAGGCCGACCCGCGCGAGCAGGGCCTTCGCCTTCTCGACCGCGGTCGACACCCGCTCGCCGCGGATCACGAGCGGCACCGCGACGTTCTCGGCGATGGTCAGCTGCGGGATCAGGTTGAACGCCTGGAAGATGAAGCCGACGTTCCGGGACCGCCAGCGGGTGAGGGCCCCGCGGCGGAACGCCCGCAGGTCGTCGCCGAGCACGCGCAGCTCGCCGCCGTCGGGCGTGACGAGGCCGGCGAGGATCGAGATGAGCGTGGTCTTCCCGCAGCCCGACGGTCCGACGAGGTAGGTCATCTGCCCGTAGCGGCACTCGAGGTCGGCCCCCCGCAGGGCCACCACCGCGTTGTCGCCCTTGCCGTAGGTCTTGGTGACCCCGCGGCAGAGGACGGCGAACGCGTCGGGGGTCGGGCCGCTCACGTCAGCTCCGGAAGACGTCGGCCGGGTCGAGCCGGGCGACGGGAATCATCGAGATCATCGCGGTGCCGATGCAGATGAGCATCACCGCCACGCCGGTCGCCGCCGCGACCTGCCAGACGAGCAGGAACGCGAGCTTGCCGCCCGAGGCGTTCAGGCCGAACGCCGCCACCGCCCCGAGCCCGATGCCGACCCCGAGGAACCCCGCGGTCAGCGCCTGCAGCGAGACCATCCCGAGCAGCCGCGGCGTCGAGAGGCCCATCGCCTTCATCGCCCCGAAGTACCGCAGGTTCTCCAGCGTGAAGTTGTAGAACATCTGCCCGGCGATCGCGACGCCGACGAGGAAGCCGAGGCCGATCGCGATGCCGAAGTTGATCGGGATGCCGGTCTGCCGCACCCAGTACCAGATGGTCTTCCACGCGTACTCCCGCGGCACGTACGCATCGAGCCCGGTCTCGGCCTTGATGCGGGCGGCGAGCTCGGCATGGTCGACGCCGTCCATCGCCTTCACCAGCACCATCGACGCGATGCGGCGGTTCGCGGGGGCGAACTCGCGGGCCCGGCTGAAGGTCGTGTAGAGCACGGGAGCGCTCTGGAAGGTCTGCGTCGTCTCGCAGATGCCGACGATCTCGGCCCGCCGCTCGTTCAGCTCGAGCACGTCGCCGACCTCGAGCGGCCGCGTCGGCTCGCCCGGGCGCAGCGGTTCGGCCCGGCTCTGGCCGACGGGAAGCGACGCGGGAGCCTTCATCTTTCGCCCGAGTTCACCCGTGTTGATGATGACCGTGTCCGGCCGCCGCAGGTCCTCGACGCGGCCGGCGACCATCCGCGGCGGCCCCGCGATCAGGGTCGCGTCGTCGATCCCGATGATGTCGCAGGTCTGCCGCGTGCCGTCGGGGAGCTGCGTCGACAGCAGCGACTTGAAGAGCGGGACGGCCCACGCCACGCCCGAGACGCTGCGGACGCGCTCGGCCTCGGTCGCCCGCAGCGGCTTCTGGTCGTCGACGAAGAGCTGGGCCGGATCGACCACCCAGAGGTCCGGCTGCGGCGTGTCGCGGATGAACCCGAAGGTCCGGCTCATCAGCCCGGTGAAGATCGAGGCCTGCTGGGCGATGAGCAGCGTCGCGAAGATGAGCCCGAACAGGATGCCGTAGAACTTCGCGACGTCGCCGAAGAGCATCTTGAGGGCGAAGAGCTTCACGCCGTGCCCTTCTTCGCCTTCCGGGCCTCCCGCCAGCCCTTCCAGACTTCCCAGACGATCGGCAGGACGCTGACCACGATGATCGCCATGATCACCTTGCTGAAGTGGTCACGCACGAACGGCAGGTTCCCGAAGATGTAGCCCGCCCCGACGAAGAGCACGATCCACAGGAACGCCCCGAAGACGTTGTAGAAGAGGAACTTCCCGTAGTCCATGCTGCCGACGCCCGCGACGAAGGGGGCGAAGGTGCGGACGATCGGCACGAACCGGGCGAGGATGATCGCCTTGCCGCCGTGCTTCGCGTAGAAGGCCTGCGTCTTGTCGAGGTGTTCCTTCTTCAGGAAGCGGTACTTCCCGCTCAGGGCCGGCGGGCCGATCCACTTCCCGACGTGGTAGTTCAGGGTGTCGCCGATCACCGCGGCGACGAAGAGCAGGAAACCGAGCCCCCAGACGTTGAGGTCGCCGATCGCCGCAACGGTTCCCGCCGCGAAGAGCAGCGAGTCGCCGGGCAGGAACGGCGTGACCACCAGGCCGGTCTCGCAGAAGACGATCGCGAAGAGGCTGGCGTAGATCCAGAAGACGCCGATCTGGTCGATCAGCCCTTTCAGGCCGTCGGGCGTGGTAAAGGTCTTCCACCAGCCGGAGAACCACGTGAGGAAGTCGGAGAGAAGTTCCACGGGGCGGCGAGTATAGCCCGCGCCCGGGGCCTCAATCCCCGGCCGGCTCGCGCTTCGATCCCGGCTTGTCGACCATCAGGCTGAGGACGAGCGAGCAGCCGAGAATGATCACGATCGCCCCGAGCGACCACTTGGCCAGCTCGCTCTTGTTCTCGACCGTCCACTCGAGGACCGTCATCTTCACACCGACGAACGTGAGGACGACGCCGAGACCCCACTTGAGCATCCAGAACCGGTCCATCGCCCCGGCGAGCAGGAAGTAGATCGACCGAAGCCCGAGGATCGCGAAGATGTTCGAGGTGAAGACCACGAGGGGCTCGCGGGTCACCCCGTAGACCGCGGGGATCGAGTCGACCGCGAAGAGCACGTCGGTCATCTCGACCGCAAGCAGCGTGACGAACAGGGGGTGGCCAGCCACCGGCCCGACTCGCGGACGAAGAACGACGAGCCGCGATACCCGTCGGTGACCGGCAGGAACTTCCGCAGGAACCGGATGAACCGATTCCGCTCGGGATCGGGGCCGCCGTCGTCCTTGGTGAGCAGCAGCTTCACGCCGGTCAGGAACGGGAAGATCCCGAAGATCCAGACCACCCAGTGGAACTGGAGCAGGAACGCCCCGGCCCCGATGAAGATCGCCCGGAAGATCAACGCCCCGAGGATGCCGTAGAAGAGCACGCGATGCTGCAGGGTCGCCGGCACCGCGAAGTACTGGAAAAGGACGAGGAATACGAACAGGTTGTCGACCGAGAGCGACGCCTCGAGCAGGTAGCCGGCCACGAACTCGAAGATCAGTCGGCTGGCGGCGACCGCCGGTTCGCCGTAGCCGCTCGCCGCGAGGGCCGCGGCCATTTCGGGTTTCGCCAGTTCGCGGTCGATCCAGAGCCAGAACACTCCCGCGAACGAGAAGGCGAGGGCGACCCAGAAGAGGGTCCAGCGGGCGGCGGTCGCGACGCTCGGGGCCTCGGCCTTCCGGTTCACGACCCCGAGGTCGAGGGCGAGCAGCACGAGCACGGCGCCGACGAACCCGGCGTAGAACCACCCGCAGTCGACGAGGGCGAAGAGCGAGGCGATCAGCACGGGGCGCGATGCTATCCGCGGTCGGGGCGGATCCGGCTCGGGCGGGAGAAACTCCCGCGCGGGTATCTTTCTTGCGATGCCCGACCACGCGCTCCCACGCGGTTCCCCGGCCACCCTCGGCCTCGCGGTCACGGTGGCCGGCGCGCGGCGTCGGTTCGGCGCCGTCGAGGCCCTCGCGGACATCGACCTCTCGGTCGCCGCCGGCTCGTTCCGTACGCTCATCGGCCCGTCCGGCTGCGGCAAGACCACGCTGCTGCGGATCGTCGGCGGCATCGAGGCGCTCGACGCGGGAAGCGTGAACTTCGCCGGGGCGGACGGGGTGCCGCTCGAGGCAACGCGGGCCCGCGCGGATCTCGGTTTCTGCTTCCAGGAGCCGCGCCTGCTGCCGTGGCGCACCGTGCTCGGGAACGTCGCGCTGCCGCTCGAGCTGGCGGGCGTCGGCCGTCGCGAGCGGAAGGAGCGGGCGATGGAGGCGATCGAGCGGATGCGGCTCGGGGATGCGATGCGGCGGCTGCCGGCGCAGCTCTCGGGCGGCATGCGGATGCGGGCGGCCATGGCGAGGGCGCTCGTGACGCGGCCGCGGCTGCTGTTGCTCGACGAGCCGTTCGGGGCCCTCGATGAGGTGACGCGGTACGAGCTCGACGAGGAGCTGCGCGGCCTGTGGGAACGGGAGCGGTTCACGGCGATCCTCGTGACGCACTCGATTCCCGAGGCCGTCTACCTGTCGACCGAGGTGACGGTGCTGACCACGCGGCCGGCGCGGATCTGCGGCGAGCTCCCGATCGGCGATCTCGGGCCGCGCGACGAGGCGTGCCGGGTGAGCGACGCGTTCAACACCCGGACGCGGGCGCTGCATGACCTCCTGCACGCGGCGATCCGCGGGAGTGCGGCGTGAGGCGCGTGCTTCCGCCGGTGCTTGCCGCGTTCGCCGCGATCGTCCTGTGGGACGGGGCGGTCCGCGTCTTCGCGCCGCCGCCGTATCTCGTGCCGTCGCCGGGCGCGGTATGGGACACGCTGCGCGACGACCGCGCGTCGCTCCTCGCGAGCGCCCTCCGCACCGCGACGAGCACGCTCGCGGGCTTCGGGCTCGCGACGGCGATCGGGCTTGCGGTCGGCAGCGTGCTTTCCTTCTCGCGGGCCCTCGCGTCGGCGATCTATCCGCTCACGCTCCTCTTCCAGATGGTGCCGCTGGTCGCGATCGCGCCGCTGCTCGGGATCTGGTGCGGCAACGGCCCGCCGGCGGTCATCGCGGCGAGTGCCCTGTGCGCGGTCTTCCCGGTCATCGCGAATACCGTTGACGGGCTCCGCTCGACCGATCCGAACCTGCGGGAACTCTTCCGCATCCACGGGGCCGGCCGCCTGCGGACCTGGTGGAAACTGGAGCTGCCGTGGGCGGTGCCGTCGATCATGACCGGACTGCGGATCGCCGCCGGGCTCGCGGTCATCGGGGCGATCGTCGGCGAGTACGTCGCGGGTTACGCGGGGGCCGATGCCCCGCTCGGGATCGTGGTGATGGCAAGCCTCCGGGAATTCCGCACCGAGAAGGTCTTCGCGGCGGTGCTCCTCGCGGCCGCGGTCGGTTTCCTGCTGTTCGGGGCGGTCTCGGGCCTCTCGTGGCTGCTCTTGCGGAAGTGGTACGCCGGCGTCCGCTGAACGCGGCTGCCCGACCAATCGCTACGATGCGTCGATGAATCGACTCGCGATCGCCCTCGTCGCCGCGCTCCTGCCGTTCGCCTGCAAGCCCGCCGATGCCCCGACGCCCGAGGGCCCCGGCGGAGAGGGCGGCCCGCGGAAGCTCTCGATCCAGCTCAACTGGGTGCCCGAGCCCGAGTTCGGCGGCCTCTACGAGGCCGAGCGCACCGGGGCGTTCGCGGCCGAGGGCCTCGCGGTCGAGATTCTCGCCGGCGGCCCCGGCGTCCCCGCCCCGCAGCTCGCCGCAAGCGGCAAGGTCGACTTCGCGGTGGTCTCGGGCGACCAGCTGCTCACGCTCGGCGCCGCGGGCGGCGACCTGGTCGCGATCTACGCGATCTACCAGCTCGACCCGTTCGGCGTGATGGTCCACGCGTCGAACCCCATCTCGTCGATGGAGGAGCTCTGGAAGTCGAAGTCGACCGTGGCCTGCGAGGGCGACCTCGCGT
>JBIKVN010000199.1:0-6211 GCA_044356865.1 Phycisphaerales bacterium
TCGGCGCCGAGCGATCGTACGAGCAGCTCGCACACGGCGGGCCCGGACAGGTCGACCGCCGCGCCGCGCGAGCACCGGTCGCTCGCGGTCAGCACGGCGACCCGGATCGCCCGGCCGCCGCTCACGCGGGCTTCGCCTCGCGACCGGCCGCGACCTGCGATCCGCGTCGCCCGCCGTGCTTCTCGAGCACGCGGATTCCCTCGATCTCGATCGCGAGGTCGATCGCCTTCCCCATGTCGAAGACGGTGAGGCAGGCGACCGAGACCGCGACCAGCGCCTCCATCTCGACGCCGGTCCGTCCGTGGCAGCTCACCGTCGCCTCGATCCGCACGCGGCCCGGCTCGAGCGAAGCCTCGATGTCGACCGAGTCGAGCGGAAGCGAATGACACAGCGGGATGAGCTCGTCGGTCCGCTTCGCGGCCATGATGCCGGCGAGGCGGGCCGTCTCGAGCACCGGGCCCTTCTTGACCGCATTCGCCCGGATCGCCTGCTCGAGGGCGGGTCCGACCCGCACGAAGCCTTCCGCGACCGCCCGTCGCCCGGTCACCGGCTTGCCGCCGACATCGACCATCACGCCGCGGCCGCGGGCATCGACATGCGAGAGCGATCCGGATGCGTTGGATGGGTCTGGATTCACGGGTTTCACGCGGGCGGTCAGCCGTCCCAGGCGAACAGAGGATATCGCCGCTCCGCCTCGATCCGGTCGCCCGGGGCGATCTCGAGGAAACCGTCGCTGCGGCCGGCGACCGCGACATCGCCCGAACTGCGGACCGGCAGCGGCTGGGCCCGCCCGTCGGCGTCGAGCCGCGCGAGCCGGAATCGCCACAGCGGAACCGGGGCGTCGGGCCCGTCTGCCACCGTCACCTCGCGGGGCGGCGGCGGTCGCGTGCCGGCGATCGACGCGAGCGTCGGCAGCACGATCCGCCGGGCGGTGACGAGGGCCGAGAGCGGATTGCCGGGCAAGCCGAAGATCGGCACGGGAAGGCCGTCGCGCGATGCGATCGCCGCCAGCATCGGGCGGCCGGGTCGCTGGGGAAGGCGGTGGAAGATGATCTCGGCCCCGAGCGACTCGACCGCCCCGCGGACGAGATCGCGGTGGCCCATCGAGACGCCGCCGGTGAGCAGGACCGCATCGGTCCCGGCGATCGCGTGGGCAAGCGCCGCGTTCATCCGTTCCGCGTCGTCGGCGAGATGCCCGAGGCGGGCGACCTCGAGCCACGGTCGACCCGCGACGAGCATGGCCAGCGCCGGACCGTTGCTGTCGCGGAATCGCTCCGGCGACGGCACCTGATCGACGGCGACGACCTCGTCGCCGGTGGTGAGGATCGTGACCCGGACCTTTCGTCGCACCAGCGGCCGCGCGACGCCGCACGCGGCGAGGGTCGCGGCCACCGCGGCGTCGACCGCCGCGCCGACTTCGACCAGGAGCGCCCCCGTCCGGGCGTTCTCGCCGCGAAGCCGCCAGTGGTCGCCGGACCGGGGCGCCGCATCGGGCTTCAGCTCGATGCCCGAAACCTCGCCGCGAGCGTCGAGCCGCTCGACGGTGTGCTCGCGCGGAACCACCGCATCCGCTCCCGCGGGTCGCGCCGATCCGGTCGCGACGCGGATGCAGCCCCGCCCGGCGGGCATCGGCGGCGGCGAGCCCCCTGCCCGGGCCTCGCCGAGGACGGGAAGATCGCGGTCCGGCGAGAGGTCGCCGAGGCGCACCGCGTAACCGTCCATCGCCGAACAGTCGACGGGTGGGCTGTCGCGGTCGGCAAGCACCGGCTCGGCGAGCACACGGCCCCGCGTTTCGGCCAACACGACCCGCTCCGCACCCAACGCCGCCGCGGCCGGACCGAGCCTCGCGACGAGCGACGCGATCGCCGCCTTCGGCGAGTCGATGGTGGTTCGCGCAGCTTCGGACATCGTTCCTCGCATGCTACCTTTCGGCCCATGCGCCGCGACGTGCTGCTCTTCGGACCCGCCGCCCGGACGGTCGGCCGCGACCGGATCACGCTCGAAGCCCGCGGCCCGACCGTACGCGACGCGCTTGCCGAGATCGCCGCGCGGCATCCGGAGCTCGCGCCCGCGTTGGGAGCGGCGCGGCTTGCCGTCAATCACGCCCTGGCCACGCCCGACACCGCGATCGGACCCGACGACGAGGTCGCGCTCATCGCCTTGCTGGGGGGCGGATGAGCCGGGTTCGCGTGCAGATCTTCGACGGCCCGATCCCACGCGAGCCGTCGCCGCACGCGGACACGCCTTCCGACGCCGCCGACGAGGTCGGCAGCCGCATCCGCTTCGAGGGCATCGTGCGCGGCATCGAAGCCGGCCGGGCCCTTGCGGCGATCGAGTACGAGGTCTACGAGCCGATGGCCAGCCGCCAGCTCGAGGCGATCGCCCGCGAGGAATCAGCCCGCGACGGCGTCCGCTCGATCGAGGCGGTGCACTCGCGGGGCCGGGTCGCGGTCGGCGAGATCTCGTTCACCTGCGAGGTCCGATCGCGGCACCGGGCCGAGGGAATCGCGGCGATTTCGGCGTTCATCGAGCGGATGAAGCTCGACGCGGCGATCTGGAAGAATCCGATCTTCGCCGACGGCCGATGACGGCCCCGCGATCGCCGCGACGCCGCCGGCGATGAGCTTCACCGCGGCCACGGCGAGCACGACCGCAAGCAGCAGGTTGAGCGCCCGCGGCGTCGCCCGTCGGCTGCCGAGCGTCGAGCCGACCAGCCCGCCGAGCGAGGCGGCGATCATGAGCGGAACGAGGTCGCCGGTCGGCGACCAACCGGAAACCGCGAGCCCGCCGAGTCCGGCGATCGAGTTCACGAGGATGAAGAGCGATGCGGTCGCGGCGGTCCGTTTCGGATCGGCCCAGCCGCAGAACAGCACCAAAGGACTGAGGAAGATGCCGCCGCCGGTGCCGGTCACGCCCGCGGCGAATCCGATCGCGCCGCCGACGGCAAGCCGCACGGCGACGCTCGCCTCGCGCGTCGCACCCGTCCCCCGCTTCCCGACGAGGCCCGTCCAGGCCATGCGGGCCGCCGCGATCGCCAGCGACGCCCCGATCGCCGCCCGCAGCCAGTCCGCGGGCAGCGAAAGCGAGCCGCCGAGGAACGCGGCGGGAACCGAGGCGAGCGCCAATGGCCCGAAGAATCTCCACGAGAAGTGCCCGGCGGTCGCGTAGCTCGCGAACGCGATCGCGGCGACCGCCACGTTCACCGAAAGCGCGATCGACCGCATCGAGTCGGGCGCCATCCCGACGAGCGCCATCACCGCGAGATACCCCGACGCGCCGGCGTGGCCGACCGAACCGTACAGCGCACCGACCGCCAGGAAGAGCGTGGCCAGCAGGGCGGTGTCGCCGGCGGACATCGGCGATCAACCGCCGATCGCGGACATCGGCCGCTCGGGTTGCGTGAAGCCCGGCGACTCGATGCCATGCCCGGCCTGCTTGCTCCAAGCCGCGTCGATCAGGAATCGCGCGAGGTCGCGGTCGTCCGCGCCGCCGCGCAGCAGCGGTCGGATGTCCCACTCCGTCGTGCTGAAGAGGCACGGCCGGACCTTTCCGTCGGCGGTGATCCGCAGCCGGCTGCACGCCCCGCAGAACGGCGCGCTGATCGGGGCGATGAAGCCGATCCGTCCGGGAGACCCATCGCGGAAGGCGAAGGTCCGCGCCGTCGACGATGGATCGCCGCCCTCGAGCGCGACCAGCGGATGCTCGGCCTCGATCGCCCGCCGCGTCTCGGCCGCGGGAACCCAGCGGTCGTTCCGCCACGAGTGGCCCGAGTCGAGCGGCATCCACTCGATGAACCGCATCTCGATGCCGAGCCGGCGGGCGAGCCGCGCGAACTCGACGGCCTCGTCGTCGTTCACGCCGCGCATGAGCACCGCGTTCACCTTCACCGGACCGAGTCCTTCCGCGATGCACCGCTCGATGCAGGCGACGACCCCGGCGACCGAGCCGGCCGACCGGGTGATCGCGGCGAACCGGGCCTCGTGCAGCGTGTCGAGGCTGACCGTGACCCGGGCGATGCCCGCGGCTTTCCAGGCCCGAACGCGATCGGGCGTGCCACGCGAGCCGTTCGTGATGAGCGCGACCTCGCACCCGGTCTGCCCGACGATCGCGGCGGCGATCGAGTCGAGCTCGGGCCGCAGCGTCGGCTCGCCGCCGGTCAGGCGGATCTTGCGGATCGAGAGCGACGCCGCGACCTGCGCGAGACGCACGAGTTCCGCCGCCGACAGCAGCGCTTCGGGCGGCGCGAAGCGGACATCCGGCTCGAGGCAGTACGTGCAGCGGAAATTGCAGCGGTCGGTGAGCGAAAGCCGCAGGTCGCGGATCGTCCGGCCGTGGGAATCGAGGAGCTCGCCGCGGCGGTGCACCGACGCGGGGGCCGCCGGCGGCACGGTCGGCGTTTCGGTCGCGGGCACGACCGGCCGCCACTGAGGCAGCGCGAGACCGGCCGATGGATTGGCCGCGATCGTCGTCACGCGATCGGCTCCACCGGACCGACCCGAAGCACACCGTCCGAGAGGATCCTCGCCCGCAGGCCGCCGTGGCCGCGCAAGCGGGCCTCGGCACCGTCGCCGATCGCCCAATCCATCCACGAGCACGGCTTGCATTCCTCGCTGCCGAGGAAACGGACGCCGCCGATCGAGAACTCGCGGCCGATCAGTGCAAGCAGGTCGATGCCCGAGGTCACCACGTTCCGGCGCGTCGCTGCGATGTCGCGCTTCGCGGGCGGGATCTCCAGCTCGCCCCACACCCGCTCGAGCGTCTCGCGGGCGACGAACGTGATCTGGCCCTTGAAATCAGGTTTGTGGTCGAAGTACCGGTCACCGCGCAACCCACGACCCGCGACGCACTCGACCTCGGCGACCTCGAGCGTCGGATGCTCGAGCGGCGCCTGCCCGTACCGGCCGCGGTAGCTGTGGCCCGGCGATAGGTAGAGTCGCTCGATGGTGGGGACAGGCGAAAGGGAACTCATCGCGACGCGACCTCCCCGACCGGCGACGCGATCCGCCCGGCATCGGCGTACGCGTTGAACCGCCCGTCGCGGACGAACCCGAGCAGCGTCAGCCCGCAGCCGCGGGCGATCTCGACCGCGAGGCTCGACGGCGCCCCGACCGAGGCGAGCACCGAGACCCCCGCCATCGCGGCCTTCTGGACGATCTCGAAACCGGTGCGGCCGCTCACGAGCACGATGCGGTCCGCGAGCGGGATCCGCCCGGCGAGGAACTCGGCGCCGATCAGCTTGTCGACGGCGTTGTGCCGACCGATGTCCTCGCGCAGCGCGAGCAGCTCGCCCCGCCCGTCGAACAGCCCCGCAGCGTGCAGGCCTCCGGTGCGGGCAAACGTCGGCTGGGCCTGCCGGAGCGACTCGGGAAGGCGATGGATCGTCTCCGGCGCGACCGACGGCATCGCCGCCCGCAACGGATGGCGGATCCTCGCCTGGAGCGTCGCGATCGTCGCCTTCCCGCAGGCCCCGCAACTCGACGAGATGAAGGTGGTGCGGGCCTCGGGCAGACGCCCGGCATCGCCACGCAGCCGAACCGAGACGACCGCGTCACTCTCCGGCTCGATCCACGCGATGTCGTCGGGCGTCTCGACCACGCCCTCGGTGAAGAGCAGCCCTGCCGCGAGCTCGACATCGGATCCGGGCGTACGGAGCGCGACGATCGACCGGCGCTCGACCCGTCCGTCCGCCTCGACCTCGACGCGGATCTCGAGCGGGCTCTCGACCGCGAGCTCGTCGCCCGCGTGCGTCTCGCTTTCGCCCCGGTACGCCTTCACGGTGAACCGCCGGTGGGCGACGCCCTCCTCAGCCCCGCTCACGCCGTCACCCCCGAGGCGACGATCTCGACCTCGATGTGCTTCATGAGCGGCTGGTCGGACTGGCTGCTGAAGTCCTTCGCCCCGCACAGCACGTTCAGCTCGGGCATGTAGCCCATCGCGCACCCGCGGGCGATCGCGTGCGGCACCGCGCGAAACCCGCGTACCTCGCGGACCGAGCCGTCGCGGGTGAAGCTGCGGATGTCGACGAGGTCGAACGCCGCGAGCCCGCGTTCACGGAGATCCTGCTCGTGCATGAAGACCAGCGTTCGCAGGTTGCGGACGCCGCGGTAGCGGTCGTCGTTCGCGTAGATCGTCGTGTTCCACTGGTCGTGCGACCTCACCGTGCCGAGCATGAGCCGCCCCGCCTTCGGCAGCGTGTCGGGCAGCGGCGCGA